>CAISPG010000079.1 GCA_903887325.1 uncultured Burkholderiales bacterium
AGGCAGTGGCAAAATGACATGGAACGCTTCCTCTTCCTATTATTGGGATGTCGATACAAATACGACTTTTTACCGCTTAGGCTATTACCTAGCGCCATCCAACCTGCTGACTTTGGGTGTTGACGATTCAACCGTCACTGAAACAGCCCGCTATACAGGCGGAAATGACATTTCTCAAAAAATCACCACCACCAGTGTGAATTCGCGCAGCTTGTGGAACTGGAACGGTCAACACACACTGGCCTTGGAGCTGACCGGTAAACACATCAAGCTGGTAGACACCAGCACACAAATCAACCGCGAGTCCACGCTGTCGCTCAAGTACTACCCCAGACCCGATATGTATGCGCAATGGTCCATCACCAGCAACCAAGGCGATAACACCAGCAGCGTTGGCAACACCAGCGTGGTTTCTGCCAGCTACGCCATCAGTCCGCGCGTGTCTTTGCTGGCCTGCTATGTGGACTTCACCCGCACCGGCAGCGGCACGGGTTTGGGATTGCACAGCTTGCTGTTCGGCGGCAACCTGCGTTTTTAATCCGGCAAGGTAAACAAGCTTGCGCAAGCCAGAAGCAGGTGTTCGCGCTCTTGGCACCAGCGCCCATTCATGCGGTTTAGCTTGAGGCAAGAGCCCAGGCCACGCTGTCTTTGACCACCTCGCTCGGGTGTGCAGACCATAGTTGCAAGGCGGTGCGAAGCGCTTGCTGCTCGTGCACAGGCAAAGCTGTTTCCGCACGCAAAGCGTTACCAATTGCAATCGCCAGATTGCGCAACCAGCGCACATGGCCAATGCGGCGTATGGCACTGCCCTCGGTCATGCGTAAAAACAGGGCCTCGTCCCATTGCACCAATTGCAGCAGTTGTGCCGCGCCCAAACCGTGGCGTTCATCAAAGTCCGGCAAGCTGCCGCGCTGTGCAAACTTGTTCCAAGGACACACTAACTGACAATCGTCGCAACCGTAAATGCGGTTGCCCATCAAAGCGCGCAGTTCCAGCGGTATTGGCCCATCGTGCTCTATGGTCAGGTAGGAAATGCAACGACGCGCATCCAACTGGTAAGGCGCGACGATGGCCTGTGTCGGGCAAACGCTGATGCAGGCATTGCATTGGCCGCAGTGATCGCTGACTGGCTCACTTGTTGGCAAAGCCATGTCGACAAAAATTTCACCGAGAAAAAAGAACGAACCGGCCTCCCGGTTGAGCACCAGTGTGTGTTTGCCGCGCCAACCCAGACCGCTTTTGACCGCCAACTCAGCTTCGAGCACCGGCGCCGAATCGGTGAACACGCGGTGCCCCAGCGGCCCGCTGACTTCTTGCAATTGATGCGCCAGTTGTTGCAAACGTTGGCGCATGACCTTGTGGTAGTCACGCCCTCTGGCGTACACAGAAATGACGGCTTCGCCGGGTTGCTGCAAGCGCGCAAGTTCGCGGCTTATCAAGTCATCAGAAGAGCCCGATGGCAAATAGTTCATGCGGGCGGTGATGACGCTCAAAGTGCCGGGCACCAACTCAGCCGGGCGTGCACGCATCAAGCCGTGGCGTTGCATATAGTCCATGCTGCCGTGATGGCCGGCCGCCAGCCAATCCAGCAATCCGGGCTCAGCATGCGACAGATCGACAGGGGCCACGCCAATTTGGGAGAATCCCAGTTGCCGCCCCCAAAGCTGTAACTGCTCTGGCAACCCCTGCTGTTGAATGGACACATCATTCCTTTGAACCAAACGTCGATTGTAAAAAGCTTGCACTGGCCTGATGAACAAGCCTGTCAGGCCTACGCGGTCAGCCTGTCGGCCAATGTACACCTGCGCCATGCCCAACTGTGTCTGCACGGCGATCTGGGCAGCGGCAAGACCAGTTTCACCCGCCATTTGCTACAGGCGCTGGGGGTGAGCGGGCGCATCAAAAGCCCGACTTATGCGGTGGTCGAGTCGTATGAACTAGAACGGGATGGCAAAACTTTGTCGATCTGGCATTTTGATTTTTACCGCTTCAAAGACCCGCAGGAATGGGAAGACGCGGGTTTCAGAGACGTGTTTGCTGCGCCCGGTTTGAAGATTTGCGAATGGCCGGACAAGGCCGCCGGTTTTCTGCCGCAAGCCGACCTGGATGTGTTGTTGCAGGTGAATGACGACGAAAGCCGCACAGTGACACTGACCGCGCACAGCGACACTGGTCGGAGCCTGCTGGCATGAAACAAACCGTCGCTGCTTTTTCTCACACACATACCGCATGAACATGCACAGACGCACGCTGCTACAAGCCGGCACGCTGGTGCTGTTGCTGGGTCGCGCTCAGTTGGCCCGTGGTGCCTCCATACTGGGCGTGCGGGTCTGGCCTGCCAATGACTACACCCGCGTCACCATTGAATCCGACACCGCCCTGGTCACCCGCTACACCATGGTCAGCCAGCCGCCGCGACTGGCGGTTGACATTGAAGGCATTGAATTGAACGCCGAACTGCGCGAACTCGTCGGCAAGGTGCGCAGCGACGACCCGTTCATCACGGGTGTGCGCATCGGTCAATTCACACCGACCACCGTGCGCCTGGTGATGGATTTGCGCCAGCCGGTGAAACCGCAGGTGTTCAATCTGGAGCCTGTACAGGCGGCGCAAGCCAGCTTTCAACACAGACTGGTGCTGGACTTGTACCCCTTGAACGCCATGGACCCGCTGGAAGCTTTGATTGCAGAAAAACTCAAGGACGAACACAAACTCCCGCCCGCGCGCGATGCCTTGGATGAACTGATCGCCAGCCACTCCACCGATGTGACGACCAAACCCGTGCCGCACAACAGCAGTGCCGCCGCATCTGGCTTGCCTGCGGTCAATCCGCCGCAGACAGCGACAGCCAAGCCTGTTCCCCCTGCACCTGCGGCTCCGTTTTCCGCACCCCCTACTGTCGTTGCAACACAGCCCAATAACAAACCTGCTTCTACGCCAAGTACACCGGTCATCAACAACAACCCGCCCGCCAACACAGCGGCAAGCAGCACACCAGCGCCCGCGCCTGTCACCACACCAGCCAACACGCCGCGCCCGGTGGCAAGCAAACCGGACAACGAGCAGGTGTTTGACCGGTTTGCCGTGGTAGCACTCGACCCTGGCCACGGCGGCGAAGACCCGGGTGCCATAGGCCCGAACGGCACGCGTGAAAAAGACGTGGTGCTGCAAATCGCCAACCGCTTGCGCGAACGCATCAATAAAACCGTGTTGAAAACCCGGCGCGGAGATTTACCGCTGCGCGCCTTCATGACACGCGACGCAGATTTTTTTCTGCCGCTGCACGTGCGGGTGCAAAAAGCCCAGCAAGTGCAAGCCGATTTGTTCATCAGTCTGCACGCCGACGCCTTCTTGACGCCACAGGCCAGCGGCGCCAGCGTTTTCGCGTTAAGCCAGGGCGCGGCATCAAGCGCCGCCGCACGCTGGATGGCGAACAAAGAAAACGGCGCAGACGCCATCGGCGGTCTGAACATCAAAGTGCAAGACCAGCATGTGCAACGCGCTTTGTTCGACATGAGCACCACAGCGCAAATCAATGACAGCTTAAAACTCGGTGTGGAAATGCTCAGCCAGATACGGCGTGTCGGCAAGCTGCACAAGCCGCAGGTAGAACAAGCCGGGTTTGCGGTATTAAAAGCGCCGGACATTCCCAGCCTGCTGGTGGAAACCGCGTTCATCAGCAATCCGCAGGAAGAGGCTTTGTTGCTCAGCGAGTCCTATCAGAACCATTTAGCTGATGCGCTGCTGGCCGGTATAGAAAATTATTTTTTACGCAACCCGCCGATGGCGCGCAACCGGTCTATGTGAATAGGCGAAGTCTGGCGTTTCAGCCAGCAGATGGCATGCGGGATTTGATGGCACCCCAAACGGCAATCAGTCCGGGCAACACAATCAATGCCCAGATGAATTTTTCAAAATGCTGCTGCACCCAGGGAATGTTGCCAAACACATAACCGATGATGCTGACACCTACCACCCACAACACGGCACCTGACACATTGAACAGAGTGAAGCGGCCTCGGTCCATGTGCGACACACCGGCGACAAAAGGCGCGAAGGTACGAACGAAAGGCAGAAAGCGCGCGGCGATGATGGTCAGAGCGCCGTATTTTTCGTAAAACGCATGCGCCTGGTCGTACGACTTGCGGTTGAACCAGCGCGTGTTGCTGTCCAAGAGTCGCTGACCAAAATAGCGGCCAACAAAATAATTGCACTGGTCCCCGGCGATGGCAGCTATCACCAGCAAACCCATGGCAAGCGGCAGGTTCAACAAACCCGCACCGCCCATGGCACCGACCACAAACAACAGCGAGTCGCCCGGCAGCAGCGGCATGACAACCAAACCGGTTTCGACAAACACAATGAGAAAAAGCACCAAGTAGACCCAAGCCCCGTGCTCTTGCACCAACGTGGCCAAATAACGGTCTATGTGAAGAATGAAATCAAACAGGCTGATGAGTATGTCCATACGGCCATTATCCACACGCGACATGTCTCAGCCGTGACTGATCTGTGAATGAAACAGCGCGTTTGCAGGGACTTCCCTTGACAGGTGAGTCGCCCCTTAGTCACCTAGAATCAGACGGTGAATTCCACCTCTACCCCGCCGCGCCGTATCCGCGAACTCCCCGATGAACTCATCAGCCAGATTGCCGCCGGCGAAGTGGTCGAACGCCCGGCCTCTGTGGTGCGCGAACTGGTCGATAACGCACTGGACGCCGGTGCCGCCAACGTGGTGGTGCGCTTGGTCGAAGGCGGTGTGCGCCTGATCAGCGTGGAAGACGACGGCAGCGGCTTGCAGCCTTCAGAGATGCCGCTGGCACTCAAGCGCCACGCCACCAGCAAAATTGCCAGCCTGCACGACCTGGAGTCTGTGGCCACCATGGGTTTTCGCGGCGAAGCTTTAGCCGCCATTGCGGCCGTCTCCGAACTTAGCCTGATGTCGCGCACCGCTGAACAAGACCACGCCATGCAACTCGATGCGCGCAGCGGCGAATTGCGCCCGGTGGCACGCAGCACTGGCACCACGGTTGAAGTCAAAGAATTGTTTTTCAGCACGCCCGCGCGACGTAAATTTTTAAAGTCCACGGCCACCGAGTTGGCGCATTGTTTGGAGTCGCTCAAGCGCCATGCTCTGGCCCGGCCTGATGTGGGCTTTGCTTTGTGGCACGACGGAAAAATCATCGCGCAATGGCGCGCGCAGCCGCATTCACAAGGCTTGGATTTGCGACTTGCCGATGTGCTGGGCCAGGAGTTTCTGGCTACATCGCTGCTGATAGACCACCAACACGGTGCTGTGCGTGTGTGCGGACGCGCAGGTGTGCCGGACGCGGCGCGCGCTCGCGCCGATCACCAATACGCTTATGTGAACGGCCGCTATGTGCGCGACAAGGTGTTGTCGCACGCGGCACGCAGCGCCTATGAAGATGTGTTGCATGGTCAACGCCAACCGGTGTATGCGCTGTACCTGGAACTCGATCCTCAACGCGTCGATGTGAATGTGCATCCGACCAAAATCGAAGTGCGTTTCAGAGACAGCCGTGAAGTGCACCAGGCGGTGCAACACGCGCTATCCGGCGCCCTGTCGGTGTCGCGCGCCGGTCAAGCTGTCAGCGGCATGGCAGACAGCGATCCTTTATCCAGAACTGCATTTGTGCAAGACAGACAGCACGCTATTTCCAGCTTGCAAAACTTCGGTCAACCCGTTGCACGCCCAGATAGTCAAACCCAATTGCCTTGGCAAGCCCAAGCCGGTCAACCGCTGAAAGACTTGGGTCAGTTGTGGCAACCCTCGGTTGTCAACACGTTTGAAATGCCGCATTCCCCTGCGTTCACACCCATGCCACCGGTTACGTTGCCGGAAGGTGAATGGCCGTTGGGCAAGGCCTTGGCGCAACTGCAAGGCGTGTACATATTGGCAGAAAACACACAAGGTTTGGTGTTGGTGGATATGCACGCAGCGCATGAACGCATCGTGTATGAACGGCTCAAAGTGCAGTTGGCAGAACACGCCATGCAAAGCCAAAACCTGTTGATACCCGCCTCCTTCCCGGCCACTGCCGAAGAAATCGCCACCAGCGAAAGCCACGCAGAGGCCTTATCAGCGCTCGGTTTGGATATTTCCGTTTTGTCGGCGAATTCATTGGCGGTACGCCGTGTGCCGGCCTCGCTGGCGCAAGGCGACGCCGTCGCGCTGGCGCGCAGTGTGCTGGGCGAACTGGCGCAGCACGATGCACACCATGTGCTGCAACGCGCGCGCGACGATGTGCTCGCCGCCATGGCCTGTCACGCTGCGGTGCGCGCCAACCGTCAACTGACGATAGAAGAGATGAACGCTTTGCTCCGACAAATGGAAACCACAGAACGCGCTGACCAGTGCAACCACGGCCGGCCGACCTGGCGTCAACTCAGCATGCGCGAACTCGACGCCTTGTTTTTGCGGGGCCGTTGATGCACCCCAATCTGGTGATTTTGCTGCTGGCCTTGTCCATCGGCCTGCAACCGGTGTCTACCGATTTGTATTTGCCCGCCCTGCCCGGTCTGGCAGCGGATTTGAAAGCCAGCGTAGCCATGGTGCAGTACACCTTGACCGGTTTGCTGCTGGCCTTTGGTACGTCGCAATTGCTGTGGGGTCCGTTCTCCGACAAAGTGGGCAGACGACCAATCATGCTGCTGGGTTTGGGCTTGTACCTGATCGCTGCTATCGGTTTCGTGTTGAGCACCAACATTGAAATGCTGGTCGGCTGGCGCATTCTGCAAGGCGTGTCCATGGGCGCGGTCATCACCAGCGCGCGCGCTTTGGTGCGCGATTTGTACGAACCGGCCAAAGGTGCGCGTGTCATGTCCAAGTCCATGACCGGTTTGGGTTTGATGGCCTGCACCAGCCCGCCCTTGGGTGGTTTTCTCAGTCAACACTGGGGCTGGCAAGTCGCCTTGATGTCAGTGGTGGTTTACGCGGTGGCAACGCTGGCTCTGGTGGCTTGGCGATTTGAAGAAACTTTGCATACCCCCAACCCCCGTGCTCTGCATTTACCGACGATGTTGCGGATCTGGTGGCAGGTGCTGCGTCACCCGACCTTTCGTGCCTTCGCCCTGCTCTCACTGGCTGGATATGGCGTGTTGTTTGTGTACCTAGCCACCTCATCGTTTGTGTTTATTCAGGTGCTGCATTTGTCCAGTCTGCAACTCGGCTGGATACTGTCTTCGATGTCCATCATGTACATCACCGGCACCATCATTTGCCGTTACCTGCTGAGAAAAATCGGCATGCACCGCACCATCATGCTGGCCGGTACGCTCAGCGCCAGCAGCGGCGCATTGCTGTGCTGGATGGTTTACGGCGGTTGGGCCAGCGCGACCAGCCTGGTGCTGGGCATGTACCCGATGGTGATCGCGCACGGTATCCACCAGCCTATCGGTCAAAGCGGTGCTGTCGGACCGTTTCCACTGTCGGCAGGTGCGGCTTCCGCATTGAACGGATTTTTGATGATGCTGGCTGCGTTCGGCACTGGCTACTGGCTCAGCCACAGCATTGACGGCACGCTGTTTCCTTTGGCCCACGGTGTGGCTTTCTGGGCAACGATTCTGGCGACCACCGCCTGGACCTTGGTGCAATGGCATGGTGAACCTGTCAAAGCCGACTGAGGCTGCCCACGCAGCACTCGCATTGGTGGGGCCGACCGCCAGCGGCAAAACCGCGTTGGCACTGGCCTTGGCGCAACAGGTTCCACTGGAGATCATCAGCCTGGACTCGGCACTGGTGTACCGGGGCATGGACATAGGCACGGCCAAACCGTCGCGGGAAGATTTGCAAGCCGTACCGCACCATTTGATTGACATACGTGATCCTTCGCAAAGCTACAGCGCGGCCGAGTTTGCGCGTGACGCCACGCGCTTGATCGCAGACATTCGCGAGCGCGGCAAACTGCCTGTGCTGGTCGGCGGCACCATGTTGTATTTGAAAGCCTTGGTCGAAGGCTTGGATGATTTGCCCTTGGCCTCGCCATCGGTTCGAGCAGAAATCGAAGCACAAGCGTCGACCGATGGCTGGCCTGCACTGCATGCGGAACTCGCCGAGGTAGACCCGCTAACCGCTCAGCGTTTGCCGCCGAACGATGCGCAACGTATTTCACGTGCGCTGGAAGTCTGGCGGGTCAGCGGCAAACCTTTGTCTTCGTTTTTCGGGGCGACGCGCGTGGCGGGGCCTGACATTGCCGTGGTGTCGCTGGAGCCTGAGCAACGCAGCTGGTTGCACCAGCGCATTGAGCAACGTTTTGATGACATGCTGCAACACGGCCTGTTAGATGAAGTGCGCGCATTGCGCTCGCGCGGCGACTTGCATGCCGACATGCCGTCCATGCGCTGCGTCGGCTACCGCCAATGCTGGGACATGTTAGACGCCCTACATGATGCTGAACCCGATGCACGGGCTATGCGCCGTTTGCGCGACACAGGCGTGGCCGCCAGTCGCCAATTGGCCAAGCGTCAGTTGACCTGGTTGCGCAGCATGCCTGCACGCCATGTGCTGCATTGCGATCAGTCCGAATTGCAGGTGCATTGGCTGGCTTTACTCAAGCGCTTGTCAATGCTGTGAACAACTGATGCAACTGTTTCATGAAGATGCCCACTTGGTGGTGTTGAACAAACCCGCTGGTGTGCTCAGCGTGCCCGGTCGCGGCGAGGACAAACAGGATTGCGTGCTGACGCGTTTGCAGCGTACTCACCCGACCGCCATGGTGGTGCATCGCTTGGACATGGCGACTTCCGGCTTGATGGTGTTCGCGCTTCACAGCGACAGCCAACGCGCTTTGAGCATGTTGTTTGAAGCGAGACAGGTACACAAACGTTATCTGGCCTGGGTAGACGGCCTGCTGCCGGTGTCAAACGATTGGCAAACCATAGACTTGGCCCTCACCGCCGACTGGCCGAACCGGCCCTTGCAAAAAGTCGATATGAGCGGCAAACCCAGCGTGACCCAATGGCGATGCTTGAAACACCACGATAGCCGGAGCGCCTCTTTGCTGGACTTGCACCCGCTGACCGGGCGCAGCCACCAGTTGCGCGTGCATTTGCTAGCCATAGGCCACGCCATACTGGGGGATGCTTTGTACGCACCGGCACTGACGAGCGAACACGGCTTGATGTTGCATGCCAACGAACTCGGCTTTGTGCATCCGTTCACGCAAGACGCTATGCATTGGCAGTGCATGCCGCCATGGGCGGTGTGAACGGCGACTGGCTTTAATCAACCGTGGTGGTTGTAAGTGTCAGTCAACGTGTTGTAGGTGTTGTTCAAATCAACGGCCGATGGATGGGTTAACAAGACATCGTAGCCGCGATACGTCAGGGGGCAACCAAGTTCGAATCAACAATGGATTAGTGGAGTTTGATTTCAGCAAAACTCTGCTTGCAAAAACGGGCTCTAAGGATGTGAATGCCCTGGCTGCCGGAGAGACCTTGACTGACAGCTTCACTTATTCAGTGATGGACAATGGAAAACTCTCATGGGCCACTGCGACAGTCAGCATTGTGGGCCAAAACGATGCCGCTACTTTTAATTCTGGTGTCGGTATTGATAAGGCCTCAGTCACAGAGTCCGTGCAAAACGGCGTGATGGAGACGAAAAAGGCGCACATCACAGTCACCGACGTCGACCACGGTCAAAGCACCATCAAAGAACAAATTTCTACCGGTAAATACGGTTTCGTTCACATGGAAGATGGTGGCAATTGGGTGTATGACCTGACCAGCGATGCTGTTGCCGGTGGTGTTGTCAAGCATGATCTCATTCACGTTAAATCTGTAGATGGCACAGACAAGGTTTTGGACATCACAGTCACTGGTGCTAATGATGCGGCGACTATTTCTGGCGACAAGGTCATTTCAGCTGGTGATATCAGGGGTGGCAACGGGTCAATCTCTATCAAGGATGCTGATGAGGGTGAAAGCCATGCCAATGCCACAAGCTATGCTGGTGCGCATGGAACACTGAACGTAATTACTGACGCCAATGGCGTTGGAACAATGACTTTTGTCGCAAATGATGCTGGTCATGCATTGGCTCAAAATGACAAAGCAACCGATACTTTTACAGTTGTTTCAGCAGATGGAACGGCTAAGCAAGTTGTCACTGTGAATATCACGGGACAAAATGATGCAGCGACCTTCACAGGTGATGTAGCCAAGACCATTGGCGAGAACGGCTCTACAGTCGCTGGAACTGTGACTGCAACAGACCTTGACCATGACCAAAGCTCCATGCAGGCTCACACCTACACAGGCCAGTACGGAAGCCTGGCGATGGGCGCTAACGGTCAGTGGACCTACTCCATGGCCGCTCAGCACGACGAGTTGAATGCCACAGATACATTGACTGACACCATTGCAGTTAAATCATTTGACGGCACCACACAAAACATCGTGGTCACCATCCAAGGTTCCAATGATGCTGCGACCTTCACAGGTGATGTAGCCAAGACCATTGGCGAGAACGGCTCTACAGTCGCTGGAGCTGTGACTGCAACAGACCTTGACCATGACCAAAGCTCTAGCCTCGTATATTACTCATTTCCCGATCAAAAACTTAGCCAATTCCCTTCACAGCTCAAACCAAGCTAAGGGGCATGTTCGGGCCTAAAGCACTTATTCAGTGCCAGGCTTTATGATCACCACAAACTGTAAAAGAACACCATGGACACCACACACAGCATTGAAGAACAAGCCACGCTCACCTGGTCAGACGACCTGGTGACGAACATGGACAAAATGGACCAGACGCACCGTGAGTTTGTTGACTTGCTGGCCGCCACCGAACTCGCGCCCGAAGACAAACTGATTGACAGCTTTGTGCATTTGATCGCCCACACCGAAGAACACTTCAGCGGCGAAAACCAGTGGATGCAAGATGTGAGCTTCGGCCCCGGCGGTTGCCATACCGACGAGCACGACATGATTTTGAAAGTCATGCGCGAAGCACTGCGCCGTGGTCAAGAAGACGGCAATTTGAAACTGGTGCGTCAACTCACCGGCGAATTGGCGGTCTGGTTTGACGGCCACGCCAAAAGCATGGACGCGGTACTGGCCATGTTCATCAAAGAAGTGGAATACGACCCGGTGACCCGCATAGTGCACAAACCCCAGGTGCTGCCCGAGGGCGTGGAAGCCGGTGAATGCGGTGTGCCGTTGGATGAGATCAGTTCGCAGGTTTGAGGCTTTGCGCTTAAAGAAAAAGGGCCTGAAGGCCCTTTTTTTTCGATTAACGCCTTCTTTCTGCATTCCAAATGAATGCACATAGCATTATGATTGGGCACATTGTTTAGTAGGTGCCAAAGTATGGAAACAGCGTTGTTGCAATTAAAAGGTGTCCCCGTTCGGCTCAAGTCATTGATTCAGCGGGAAGCAGACGGGCACCGCCGAACCCTCACGCAAGAGGCCATCGTTCTTTTGGAAGAAGCCGTATTGGCCAGGGCTTCGTCAACGCGTCAAACGCGGGATGAAATCGACGACATCCTGGACCGCTACCACAAGCTTCCAACCAAAGACCAACGTCCCATGCATGACATGGTTGAATACGATGCACTCGGACTCCCCAAATGAACAATGCGGTGCTTGAAGCAGCCGTTGTTGATTCCTCGGCCATCATGAGCATATTTGAAGGTCGGTCTTCTGCAACAGCGTTTCGGCAAGCACTGAAAAAAACAATGCAGCTTTTTATGAGCGCAGGAACTTTGATGGAGTTGTCGGTCATTTTCATCGGCAAAAAAAGTGCAGCCGGTACACAACCGCTTGATGAGTTACTTCAAGAATTGAAAATCCACATGGTCGCTTTGGATGTCGACATGGTCAAGTTAGGGCGACAAGGTTGCGCCAATTACGGAAAAGGCCATAGCCCGGCCAGTCTGAACATGGGCGATCTTTTTTCATATGCCATCGCCAAGCAAATGAATTTACCGCTTTACTTTGAGGGCTTGGATTTTCCTCAGACAGATGTTCAAGATGCCATGCAGTTGCTGGGCTATGCCTTTGACGAAAAGCATTCACCCTATATTGCTTTTAACCAGTGATCAATTTTTTCTAAGTCCGAGCCAAACGCAACGAAACAACTTCAAACTTTGATGAGCTACAACTTGATTTGCTCAATGCAGCTATCTGGTAACAGTGTAGCTATCCGGGGTGAGAGAGGGAGCTACAACAAGGCAATGGCCTCGCCGCATTCAGCGGCCATGCCATTGCCACGCTAAAGCGTTTTTTGCTGTCCAAAAATCACATCCGCTCTCTGGCCAACGCCGCGCCTTTGGCCAACGCCTTCAATTTTTTTAACGCCACTTCCCGGCTCACCGGTGCCAAAACGCAAGTGCTGCCCGAGGGCGTGGTCGCCGGTGAATGCGGTGTGCCCTTGGATGAAACCAGCCAGCAGGCTTGAGGTTTTAGACCTTAAAGAAAAAGGGCCTGAAGGCCCTTTTTTCTTGGTTTCAGCACGCGTCAGGCCAGTACACCCAGCCCATGCTTTTGGACTACTGCCAGGAGCTTGAGGGCCATTCCACTGGGTTGTTTGCTGCCAGACTCCCACTTTTGAACAGTGGATTCGCTGGTATTGAGGTATCTGGCAAAAACCGGTTGGCTGACATGTGCCTGCTCACGAATATGTTTGATCTCGTTGGGAGCCAAAGTAGATGGCACGACCAAGCAAGATTCATCAAACTGGCGCATCGTGGTTTGGTCAATCGCACCTACCTTTTGTAAGGCAGCAGCAGAGGCATGGATGGCCGCAAAGGCATCACTTTTAAATTTCTTTTTTGTCTGCATGGCAAATCTCCACAAAGTCTCCGTTTACAAGCAACTTTTTAACCTGAAGCTCTGTCAAGCCAGCATAGCTATTGGCCAACAGGCGAAACGCAAGTAGTTCATCGTTATCAATGTTTGCTCGATCCTTCTTGGCAAACGGTATTCGAAGACCCAATACTTGCCGCCTTTGGCCAAAATGATTGATCGGTGCAGGTTGTCATTGAGTCTCTTTTTGAAAACACCGCCACCCAAGTCATCAACCTGACCCAGCAACACCTGCTCTATGGCTTGGCAAAATTCAGCATCTTTGATCTTGGCTTTTTTTGCATCCTTGGAGAACCGGGCCGTCTTGAAGGCGCGGTGAATAGCATTGACTGGCATGATTAAGTGTAGCACCAGGTGATACTCATCGCAAGATGCGATACAGCTGCCGGGCTATGCCTTTGACCAAAAAAAATTTTCCGTACAAGCTGTCAAATGCGTAGCTGTAGTCGTTGAAAATATCTTGGTAGTGAAAACCGTTATGCACCATTGGGAGCCGCAGCCATGAAAAGCATCTACTTTGAAAAAGACGACATATTGCACATTCGAGTGTCAGACAAGGCCATCGTTCGCGAGGTCTCCCAAGACTGGCACACGAACATCAGCTATGCCGAGGACGGATCGATTGTTGAAATAGTCTTGCTAGATGCAAAAAAAGAGGGGCTGATGCCCATGGAGTTGCGCCAGACGACTGACACTGCCCTACCAATTGGGCCTTGAACTCTGGCGTGTATGTCCGATGGTTGCGTCGGTCTGTGTTTCTGGGAATCTCTGAAACTTTAAGCATGGTGTGCACGATCTGTTGCGTGCACACGGTCTTGAGAGATGTTGGGCGTCAGCTCAAGATGGGGTTGGGCGGACGCTTACTTTTTTTACATCTCTATTTTCGACAGCAAGGCGGTGACGCCGCCGGTGGCGAAGTTTTTCACGTCTTCGCGCACGGCTTTCCAAGCTGCTGAGCCCAGCACTTCGTCCATCTGCGCTTGGCTGTCAAACCAGATTTCAAAGATCAAATAAAACGGCGGTGCCGAACCGTCGGGCAGCGGGCTGCATTTGGCAATCTCGATACGGGCCGCGCCTTTGGCGGCGACAACCAGCGGTGTGTGCGTCTCGAAATAGTATTTATCGAACTCTTGCGGGTTCTTCGGCGTGCCGTACAAAACGGTGCGCTTAAATCCGCCTTTGTTGCCGGCCGATGCGGTCGTGGTTGTGCCGACAGCGGCCAAGGCAAGTGCGGATGAGAGGAATGCGGTGCGGCGGTCCATGGTGGGTTCCTTAAGTTGAAAAAAATGCAATCACATCCGCTCTCTGGCCAAGGCCGCACCTTTGGCCAAGGCCTCCAGCTTTTTCAGCGCCACTTCCCGGCTCATCGGGGCCAAGCCGCAGTTGGTGCATGGAAACAAGCGATCTTTGTTGACAAACTTCAATGCTTTGCCGATGGTGTCTGCCACTTCTTCGGGCGTTTCAATCGTGTCGGAAGCGACATCGATCACACCGACCATCACGTCTTTGCCTTCGAGCAGCGCGATCAAATCCATGGGCACATGCGAATGGAAACATTCCAGGCTCACTTGGTCAATGCTGCTTTTGGCCAGCGCCGGGAATATTTTTTCGTACTGACGCCATTCGTGACCCAGCGTGTTCTTCCAATCCACATTCGCTTGAATGCCGTAGCCATAACAAATATGAACAGCAGTCGAGCAAGTCAACCCCTGAGCCGCGCGCTCCAAGGCTTTCACGCCCCAGTCGGCGGCTTCTTCCATGTACACATTGAAAGCCGGTTCATCAAACTGAATGATGTCCACGCCATCGGCTTGCAAAGCCAGCGCTTCTTGGTTGAGCAGTTCTGCAAACGCCATCGCCATTTTGATGCGACCTTCGCTGCCCTCGCCGTAAAAACGGTCGGCGACGGTGTCGACAATCGTCATCGGGCCGGGCAAGGTGAATTTGATTTTTTTCTTGGTGTGCGCACGCAGCAACTGCGCTTCCATGGCGTGTACCCTGCCCTTGAGTTTCAAGGCCGACACCACTTGCGGCACCATCGCGTCATAGCGGTTATTGCGAATGCCCATCTTCACTTTGTTCTCGAAATCTATGCCTTCGACTTGCTCCAGAAAGCCATGCACAAAATGCTGCCGCGCCTGCTCGCCGTCGCCGATGATGTCCAGACCCGCGTCTTCCTGCGCTTTGATCCACAACAAGGTGGCATCCGCTTTGGCTTGGCGCAGTGCCTCGCCTTCGGCCTTCCACTGCGGCCACAGCTTTTGGGTTTCGGCCAGCCACTCGGGTTTGGGCAGGCTGCCCGCGATTGAGGTTGCAAACATGGGACTTCTCCGTTTTTAAAAATATCAGGCCAATGCGACTTCAGACTGTTCAAACGCCTTTGTCTTCAAAGAAAAAACTTGCGAAAGCAATTCAAAGGAACGCAATTGCACTTGCGGGTCATGCACCCAGGTGCAGACCACCAATTCATCGAGCTCCAAGCTGGCAGCCAGCGCGCGCATTTTGTCGGCGGCTTGTTCGGGCGTGCCGACCAGCGCGTCGTCGCGCATGGCTTCAATCGCGGCAGCATCTTGCGGGCTTAAATCGGCGACGGCCATCTCCGGCGGCAACAAAGCCGTTACCCGGCCACGGTTGCGTTCCAGGCGCCAGCGCGCGCGGCTTTGAAATTGGAACCAGGCTTGTTCTTCGGTGTCAGCTGCCAGCGCTGACACGCAAATCGTGGCCTGCGGTTTGTCCAAATACGCACTGGGTTTGAAATGGCTGCGGTACATGTCCAGCGCCTGTTCGCAGCCAACACCGTCGCTAAAGAAATACGCGAACGCATACGGCAAACCCAAATGCGCAGCGAGTTGTGCGCCGTAGTTCGAGCTGCCCAAAATCCACAAGGACGGCGAGGTCAAGCCTGTCGGTTGAGCGATCACACCGTGACCCGGGTGGCCCGAAGGAAAGTCCTGACCCGTCACCCAAGCCTGCAATTCCATCACCTGCTGCGGGAAACGCTCGGAGGCATAACGGTCCGGATTCAACAACTGAGATGTGCGGCCATCGCTGCCGGGTGCGCGACCCAGGCCCAGGTCTATGCGCCCGGGCGCCAGCGCGTCCAACACACGAAATTGTTCGGCTACTTTGAACGGCGCGTAATGCGGCAACATGACACCGGCGCTGCCCAAGCGTATGCGCGTGGTGCGCGCGGCAATCGCCGCCAATAAAACTTCGGGCGCGGTGCCCGCAATGCTGGGCAAATTGTGGTGTTCACTGACCCAGAAACGGTCATAGCCCCAAGCTTCGCAGGCTTGCGCCAGCGCCAGCGTGTGGCGAATAGAGGCGTCCTGCGGTTGGCCGTAAGACACCACCGATTGATCAAGCACAGAGAGTTTCAACATGGATTCATCATACGCAACCGCTTTGTGCCGGTTTCAAGCATAAAAACAGTGATTCAAGGGTTTGCCCCATGGGGATTTCCTGAGCTTGAAACAAAACCGGTTTAGGATGCATCACGCAGTGCGAACTTCGTTTTCCCTATAGCTCAACTAAGGAATTGTTCATGTTGGTTCGTACCCTTTACATCAGCCGCAATTCCGGTCCGCAAACCAGTACTGTCACAGGCTCGATCCTGAAAACCGCCTTGGTTTTCAACAAAGTGCATGGCATCACGGGCGTGCTTTGCCAAGGCACCGGGTTTTTCATACAAATGCTGGAAGGCGAACGCAGTGTCGTCAGCTCGCTTTACGCCCGCATATTGAATGACAAGCGGCACAAGGATGTGGAAATCGTCAGCTTTGAAGAAATCAAGGACAGAAAATGTAAACAATGGTCCATGGCCTTGATCGATTTGTCAGACACCGATCCCATGGTCGTTCTGCAACACCCGGAATTCGACCCGTATGCCGGTGGCAGGGATTTTCTGATGCAGCAGATCGACGATTGGATTGCTACTGGCAAACCGGTTCAAAGCCCGTCAAACTGAACCGGCTCAAACCGGCTTGGCCATTTCGGCTTCCTGCAAACTGCGCCACATCACCTTGCCGCTGCCGCTTTTAGGCAAGGCGTCAAGAAACTCCACCAGACGCGGCGCTTTGTACACCGCCATGTTCTCGCGGCACCAGGCCATGATGTCCGCTTCGCTCACTTGGCCCAGCTGAGCTTGGCGCAGCACCACAAAGGCCTTGACGGTTTCGCCACGGTAGCTGTCGCGCGCAGCAACGACGCAGGCTTCTTGTATGGCCGGGTGGCGGAACATCAAGGCTTCGACCTCGGCCGGCCAGACCTTGAAGCCCGAGGCGTTGATCATGCGTTTCAATCGATCAGTGATGAAAAAATAGCCTTCCTCGTCGACATGGCCTAAATCGCCGGAGCGAAAATAACGTTGTCCTTCAAACGCCATGAAAGCCGCATCGGTCGCATCTGAACGCTGCCAGTAACCGTCAAATATTTGCGGCCCGCGCATGATGATTTCGCCTTGCTCGCCGACGCCAACTTCCAGCAAAGTGTCCGGGTTGATGACGCGCGAATCGACACCGATGAAAGGAATGCCCAGGCACTGTTGCTTGGGACGCTCGGGCGGGTTGGTGTGCGACGGAGCGGCGGTTTCAGTCAAGCCATAGCCTTCGACATAACGCAAACCGTACAACTCCCACAAACGCTGCGCCACCGCTTGCGGCATGGCTGCACCGCCGCCGCCGATGGTGGTGAGCGAACTCAAGTCGTAGCTGTCAAATCTCGGGCTGCCCAGCAAATCGATGACCATGGTGGGAATATTAGTCCAATGACTGACTCGCCATTGGGAAATCAATTGCCCGGCGTACTCCCGGTCCCAGCGCGGCATCAGCACAATGGTCGAACCTGCATAAATGCAGGCATGCATGACTGCCACCATACCAGTGATATGAAACAGCGGCACCACGCACAAAGCAATGTTTTCGTGGGTGGCGTGGTTCCACATGCAGCTGGCCATGGCGTTGTGCATGATGCTGCGGTGCGGGTGCATGCAGCCCTTGGGCAAACCGGTGGTGCCGCTGGTGTAAGGCAGCACCGCCAGGTCGTCCGGCTTCACCGCAGAGTCGGGCACAGGCAAGCTGTTTTGCAATACATCTGTCCAATGGTGAAGCTGCGGGCCAGTGGCTGGTACCGGTGAATGCGGGGTGGTCAGCCAGCCATGCCAGGACGCTGGCAACAACGGGTCGGCCAACGCGCTTTCATCGAATGCATCAGTGAAGCGGGTGACCAAGATGTGTTGCAAGCCCTGGCCCTGCGGCAAGGCTTGCGAGGCGGCGCCCATTTCAGCGGCCAGATCGGCGCTGGTGATGGCCACGACCGCGCCCGCGTCCGTGATGTAGTGCTCCAACTCTTTGGCGCGGTTCATGGGATTGATCGGTACCACGACGGCATTGGCTCGCAAAATACCAAAGTGAGCGGCTACCCACTGCGGGCAGTTTTGCACATAAAGCAGGACACGATCACCTTGTTTGACGCCGTTGGCAGTCAGCCAAGCGGATATGCGCTCGGATTGCTGCAAGAGTTCGCGGTAGCTGAGGGTGCGGCCCAGAAACACCAGTGCGTCTTTGTCGGGAAAGCGTTTGGCGCTGATGGCCAGGTTGTCCCACAAGGTGGTTTGTGGCGGGGTAAAAGCATGCGGCACGCACAGCGGCCAATGGGCGTAATGAGGTTTCATGGTGGCGAAGCTTAGCGGCACAGCATGAGGCGAACAAGAGTAGCCGACTCCAGGCGTGTCGCTTATCGTTCAGCTGGACCCAAAAAAAACCCGGCCGAAGCCGGGGTGGAAGTCCACAAAAATAAACAAGATCAAACCACGTCGATGACTGGGGCTTGGCGTTTCTGGTTGGCGCGCATGCTGAGCATGGCTTGCAAATAGCCGCGCAACCAGCCCATGTCGGCCGGTTTGTGCATGACGTGTGTGCCTTCGGGCAGCTCGCCGTGTTCTTCGATTTCCTCGGGACTCATGCCGGTGATGGCGATAACGGCGACATTGTTGAACTGCGGGTGTGTGCTGAGTTGACGCAACATCTCGAAGCCGTCAATGTTGGGCATGCGCAAATCCGTGATCAGCACATGCGGCTTGAGCGCCGGCAAGTCGAGCAGGGCTTCAATGGCTGATTCGAGCACCGTGGCATCAATAGGTATGTCCCATTGGTCAAAATGGGCTTGGTAAACGGCGCGCGTGGTGGGGTCGTCTTCGACCACCATGACCTTGAGGTATTTGCCGCTGCCTTGGGCCGGGGCTTTGGGTGCCAGATTGGCGCGGTTCTGGTACTGGTGTATGGACTGAATGGAGATGCGGCGGTGCCCGCCTTGGGTTTTCCAGGCTCTCAATTCGTTTTTTTCTACCAGCGACTGTATGGAACCTACCGACAAATTTAACAATTTGGCGGCATAACTGGTTCCACAGTATTCATCAGCAGCATCGGGAATGGCTTTGTGGCTCATGGTTTCTCCGATGAGTCACTTATCTCGATGACTCAAATTAAAATAGCAATATGCGTATTTTAATTGTAACAAATATGCAAACAAGCTTAATTTATTAATTTTTTAGGATTAATAAACGATTTATTTGTTTTGAGTACCAAAAAGCCACGCACCAAAGTTACTTCAGCGCTTTGTAGCGCATGCGTTTGGGCTTGGCGCCCTCCTCGCCCAAACGTTTTTTCTTGTCGGATTCGTATTCCTGGTAATTACCGTCAAAAACGTCCATTGCGAATCGCCTTCACACGCCAGGATGTGGGTGGCGATGCGGTCCAGGAACCA
>CAISPG010000080.1 GCA_903887325.1 uncultured Burkholderiales bacterium
GCATCGAGCATCATGATGGGCGGCATGTTCGCCGGTACCGAAGAAGCACCGGGTGAAATTATTTTGTACCAGGGCCGAAGCTACAAAAGCTATCGCGGCATGGGCAGCATAGGTGCGATGCAGCAGGGCAGCGCCGACCGCTATTTCCAAGAGGCCACCACGGGCAACCCTAACGCCGACAAACTGGTGCCAGAAGGTATTGAAGGTCGCGTGCCCTACAAAGGCTCGATGGTCAGCATCGTTTATCAGATGGCCGGTGGCGTTCGCGCCGCCATGGGTTACTGCGGCTGTGTCAGCATTGACGACATGCGCAACCGCGCCGAGTTTGTTGAAATTTCAGCAGCCGGCATGCGTGAAAGCCATGTGCACGATGTGCAAATCACCAAGGAAGCGCCGAATTACCGCGCGGATTGATTTCGCTGTTAGCTGACTGTCTGCTTTACTGAACTTCCATGTCACACCACAAATCCTGATTCTTGATTTCGGCTCGCAAGTCACGCAACTGATCGCGCGGCGTGTGCGCGAAGCGCATGTGTATTGCGAAGTCCATCCCTGCGATGTGACCAACGAATGGCTGCGTGACTACGCTGCTGACGGCATGCTCAAAGGCATTATTTTGTCCGGCAGTCACGCAAGCGTTTATGAAGACGACACAGACAGCGCGCCGTCACTGGTGTTCGAGTTGGGCATTCCGGTGCTGGGCATTTGCTACGGTATGCAAACCATGGCGCAGCAACTCGGCGGCAAAGTGGAAAGCGGGCATCAGCGTGAATTCGGCTACGCCGAAGTGCGCGCGCGCGGCCACACAGCTTTGCTCAAAGACATTGCAGACTTCACCACCACTGACGGCCACGGCATGCTGAAAGTGTGGATGAGCCACGGCGACAAGGTGACAGAGTTGCCACTCGGCTTCAAAATGATGGCCAGCACCGACAGTTGTCCAATCGCTGGGATCGCCGACGAGGCACGACATTTTTACGGTGTGCAATTTCACCCTGAAGTGACACACACGGTGCAAGGCAAAGCCATTCTGCATCGCTTTGTGCTGGATATTTGCCACACCAAGGCTGATTGGGTCATGACCGGTTATGTGGATGAAGCCGTGGCGCGTATCCGCCAACAAGTCGGCGATGAAGAAGTGATTTTGGGCTTGTCCGGCGGAGTGGATTCATCGGTGGCCGCGGCCTTGATACACCGCGCCATCGGCGATCAACTAACCTGCGTGTTTGTCGATCACGGTTTGTTGCGACTGAACGAAGGCGATGCGGTCATGCAAATGTTTGCCGGGCAACTGCATGCGCGCGTCATACGTGTGGATGCCAGCGAATTGTTTTTAGGCAAGCTCGCAGGTGTCAGCGACCCCGAGGCCAAACGCAAAATCATAGGCGCTGAATTTGTTACTGTGTTTAAAGAGCAAGCGGCCAAACTCAAAGCAGGGGACGGCGGACACAAGGGTGCCACCTTCCTAGCGCAAGGCACGATTTACCCTGACGTGATTGAGAGTGGCGGCGCGAAAAGCAAAAAAGCCGTCACCATCAAAAGCCACCACAACGTCGGTGGTTTGCCTGAGCAACTCGGTTTGAAATTGTTAGAGCCGCTGCGCGATTTGTTCAAAGACGAAGTGCGCGAACTCGGCGTGGCACTGGGACTGCCTTACGACATGGTGTACCGCCATCCGTTTCCCGGGCCTGGTTTGGGCGTTCGCATACTCGGCGAAGTGAAATCTGAATATGCAGATTTGCTGCGCAGAGCAGACGCCATCTTCATAGAAGAACTGCGCAATACACCATTCACAGGTGACGTATCAGCCGTGGCTTTCGGTGGTACGCAAGCGCCACGCAATTGGTACGAAGCCACCAGCCAGGCGTTTGCCGTATTTCTGCCGGTGAAGTCTGTCGGTGTGATGGGCGATGGCCGCACCTACGACTACGTGGTGGCCTTGCGCGCAGTCATCACCAGCGACTTTATGACCGCTGATTGGGCAGAGTTGCCCTATGGTTTGCTCAAAAAAGTGTCGGGGCGCATCATCAATGAGGTGCGGGGTATCAATAGGGTGGTGATGGATGTGAGTAGCAAGCCGCCGGCGACGATAGAGTGGGAGTAGTTTTTATAACCTAAGTCGTTGATTTATAACGATTTTTTACTTACACAAAAGTTTCACACTTTTTGTAAGTGCTTGTTTTTATTAGGCGCAGAGTTTACACTTACACATAAAGCTACACAAAACTGTAGATATTAATTTTCGTAAGTTACTTTAAGCTCGCATGCCACTCAAAAAACAGCAATTAAACGACAAC
>CAISPG010000081.1 GCA_903887325.1 uncultured Burkholderiales bacterium
CGAGCATGCCCTAAGTCCGGAAAACGATTCAAATCGTGGACAAGGGGAAAGTCAGATTTATTCAAATAAATCATGAGGTTACGCTGAGTCTGACGGCAAACGTTGGGACACTAGTGAAATTACCTAATAACTGAATTCAGCGAACATCAACCTCGGCTTTGCGCAATTCTTTTAGGCGAGGGTCAAGTGAAAAAGGCCAGTTTTCCATGTCGTGAAAGCCTGCTTAGGGCTGACTTGGCAAGTCCTTGTCAGTAAGTCTGTCGCGCAGATTGTGGCCTCGAACACCCAGGCTGTAGACAGTGCCTAAAATCAGCTTTGATCGACTTGACTCACAACGTATTCAAGCGCAGTTCCCGCCAACCTTTCTCACACAAACACCGTGGCCGACTCCCCTGTTTACCTGCGCATAGATCACATCAGCAAACGCTTTGGCGAGACCATCGCCGTTAACGACGTCAGCCTGGACATCGAGCGCGGCGAAATATTCGCCTTGCTGGGTTCCTCAGGTTGCGGCAAATCCACGCTGCTGCGCGTGCTCTCGGGCTTTGAAACCCCGAGCAGCGGCCGCGTCTGGCTGGACGGCAAAGACGTCACCGACCTGCCACCTTACGAACGCCCGATGAACATGATGTTCCAGTCCTACGCCTTGTTTCCGCATTTGAACGTGTGGGAGAACGTGGCCTTCGGCTTGAAACGTGACGGCGTGGCCAAAGCAGAAATCGCGCAACGCGTGGAAGACATGCTGCAACTGGTGCAATTGCAAAAATTTGCCAAGCGCAGCCCGCACCAACTCTCCGGCGGTCAGCAGCAGCGCGTGGCGCTGGCCCGCAGCCTGGTCAAACGTCCGCAGTTGTTAATGCTGGACGAACCATTGGGCGCCTTGGACAAAAAACTGCGCGAAGAAACCCAGGTTGAACTGGTCAACATCATCAAAAAAGTCGGCGTCACTTGCGTCATGGTGACGCATGACCAAGATGAAGCCATGACCATGGCAGACCGCATCGCGGTGATGAGCGAAGGCAAGTTTTTGCAAGTGGGCTCACCCAGCGAGGTGTACGAATACCCGAACTGCCGTTTTGTGGCGGACTTTGTAGGCAATGTGAATTTGCTGGACGGTGAGATTTCAGAGGATGAAGCAGACCATGTCGTGGTTAGCAGCGCAGTGTGTAGTTTCCATGTGGGACACGGCATTTCCGGTCACCTGGGCATGCCGGTGACGGTGGCATTGCGTCCGGAAAAAATCCAGTTAAGCCTGCAAGACCCCGGCAGCGCACACAACACTGTGGCCTGTGTGGTGCAAAGCATGTCTTACTTTGGCAGTTACACCAGTTACCACCTGAGCATGCGCAACGGCCAGTTGCTGCAAGCCTGGGTCACCAACACCGACCGTCACCATGAACACATTGACATCGGACAAGCCCTGTGGGCCCACTGGCCGGACAACGCCATGGTGGTGCTGGTGCACTGAAGTGCTGTTTAAGCGCCAGCCACTTTCATGCGGTTGATCAACACCGAGCCTATGGTTTTGGCCCCGTAGTTGTAAGCATCAGCACCAATGGCCTGAATGCCCATCAACATGTCTTTCATATTGCCGGCGATGGTGATTTCTTGCACCGGGTAAGCGATTTCGCCCTTCTCCACCCAAAAACCGCTGGCGCCGCGCGAATAGTCGCCGGTGACGTAGTTGATGCCTTGGCCCATCAATTCAATGACGAACAAACCGGTGCCCAGTTTTTTCAGCATGGCTTGCAAATCGTCTTGCGAACGGGTTTGAGTAGAAGACATGACCAGGTTGTGCGATCCGCCTGCGTTGCCCGTAGTCGTCATGCCGAGTTTGCGGGCTGAATAACTGCTTAAGAAATAGCCTTGCACCTTGCCGTCTTTGATCAACTGACGGGCGATGGTTTTGACGCCTTCTTCATCAAACGGCGAACTGCCCTTGCCGCGCATGACAAACGGGTCTTCCAGCACATTGATGTGCGCGGGCAGCACTTGTTTGCCCAGCGAGTCCATCAAAAAGCTGCTTTTGCGATACAGCGCGCCGCCACTCAAAGCGTGTACCAGGCCGCCGAGCAGACCGGAGGCCAGCGGCGACTCGAACAACACCGGACAACTGACAGTGCGGATTTTGCGCCCGTGCAAACGGCTGAGCGCGCGTTCGGCGGCGTAACGACCGACCACCTCGGGCGCGGCCAGTTCGTCCGGGTGACGCATGGAGCTGTACCAGGCGTCGCGTTGCATGTCTTCGCCGGTACCGGCGATGGGCGCGACCGACACGCTGTGGCGCGAGCTGGCGTAGCCGCCGCGAAAACCATGGGTGTGCGCGCTGAAGAAATGGCTTTGTTGGGCCGAGACCGCGGCCCCTTCGCTGTTGGTGATGCGTGCATCGGTTTGCAATGCAGCGGCTTCGCAGCGCAAAGCCAACTCAGCGGCTTGTTCGCTGTTGATCGCCCAAGGGTGAAACAAATCCAAATCGCGCTGTTCGTGAGCGATCAGATCCGCATCCGGCAAACCGGCCATGGGGTCTTCGGCGGTGAAGCGCGCAATATCAAATGCAGCTTGCACCGTGCGCTCTATCGCTGCTTCGGAAAAGTCCGAGGTGCTGGCGCTGCCACGGCGGTTGCCGACATAAATCGACACACCCAGCGATTTGTCCCGGTTGCGTTCGACGTTTTCCAGATCGCCTTTGCGCACAGACACGCTCAAACCGCAACCTTCAGAGGCCTCGGCGGCGGCGTCAGTTGCACCTATTTTTTTGGCGTGCGCGAGTGCGCTGTCGACCAGCGCTTCAAACTGTGCACGGCTGTGGCTGAAACCCGGCAGGGCTTTGTCAGAGGGGGAAGGAGGTTTGGAATGTGGGTTCATATCGACAGCTATGATACTTGCCACACCATTACCCCCACGACATGTCACGCAAACCCACCAAAGGTTATTACGTCAAAGGTCATTTTGTTGCCGAAGGCAGCGAACTAGATCTGGAACTCAAACGCGAGCTCAAAGGCAGCGACAGCGCCAGCCGCACCGACCTTAAACGCGAAAGTTCCGAGTTGCAAAAGTTAGGCGAAGACCTGTTGCAACTGCGCCAGGACGCCATGCAGCAATTGGTGGCGCAGCAGCATGTGCCCGAATTGCTTTTCGAAGCGATACGCGACGCTAAAAAAATCACCAATTTCGAAGGCCTGCGTCGGCAAATGCAATTTGTCGGCAAGCTGATGCGCAAGCTGGATGAACCGCAGGTGCAGGCGATCCGGGACGCGCTGGACGTTCAACACAATGGCAGCGCCGAGGAAACTTTGGCCTTGCACATGAGTGAACACTGGCGCGATAGATTACTCAAAGACGATCAGGCGCTGGCCGACTGGCTGGCCGCCCACCCGGACACCGACAGCCAACAATTGCGCGCTTTGGTTCGCCAGGCCCGCAAAGATGGTCTGCCGGACAAAAGCGCTGTCTCCCAAGGTGCGTTTCCGCGCCAAGGCCGCGCCTACCGCGATATTTTTAAAATTGTGCGAGACCATTTATCCGCGCAAAAGGCAGAAACGCCTTGAATACTGATACTTCTTTAGACACGGTTCGCATCGGCATTGTGTCCATCAGCGACCGCGCCTCCAGCGGCACTTACGAAGACAAAGGTTTGCCCGCTTTGCGCGAGTGGCTGCAACAGGCCTTGCACAACCCGCTGGTATTTGAAGCCCGTTTGATTCCTGACGAACAAGCATTGATCAGCCAAACACTGATTGAGTTGGTTGATGCAGGCTGCTCTCTGGTGTTGACCACCGGCGGCACCGGCCCCGCGATTCGCGATGTCACACCTGAAGCCACACTGGCAGTCGCCGACAAAGAGATGCCCGGCTTCGGCGAGCAAATGCGTCAAATCAGCTTGCGCTTTGTGCCCACCGCCATTTTGTCCAGACAAGTGGCGGTGATTCGCGGTAATAGTTTGATCATCAACTTACCCGGCCAGCCCAAGTCCATCACCGAAACCTTAGGTGGCTTGAAGGATGCGCAAGGTGTGAGTTTGGTCGACGGCATATTCGCCGCCGTGCCTTATTGCATCGATTTGATTGGCGGGCCTTATATGCAAACCCGAGACGCGTTTTGCAAAGCTTTCCGGCCCAAAACCGCTGTGCGCCCCTACAACCCGCCTGCTTAGTTGTTCAATCCTTCACCAAGTGGAACGCCACTTGCGTGATATCAAAATACATTTTTTCAAAAAACAATTCACTGCTGGCGGAGCCACTGCCGATCAAGCGCAAATTGGCAGACTGCGGGCTGTTCATCACCGCTTCCTCGGGTGAATATTTCAATGTGGCAAAAACATATTTTTCCAGCGAGCGCAAAAACACCGCAAAGCCCGGCACATTGAGTTGCGCCGGGTCTTCGCAGACCATCCACCAATGGGTATGGAATTCGTTCGGGGCAAACAGCTGAAGTTTGATCAGGCAATTGCGCACCATCAAACCGTATTGCTCAACACTGAAAGACAACTCGGCTTCGTAACTGCCGTTGTCCAAGTGATGAAAACCCAGACTGTGCGGATGTAATTTGATGAAAGCAGGCATAGCTGATGAATCGACTTGAAACCGCCGGGCTTGACCGGTTCAGTCGATCAGTTTGTTGAGTTTTTCGATATCGGCGTGTATGTTTTTGGCGGCATCCTGAGGCACGCAATCCGAGGCGTTCAGCGAGCCTTGCGACAATTTTTCCAGCGCCTGCCACAACATGGCGATTTGCTTGTCCTGCTCGGCCGTGTAGTCGATCAAACCGCGTATGGCCTGGCTCAGCGGGTCGTCGTTTTGCGTCACGCCGTAAGCGGAAAAACCCATTTTGGAGGCGACTTCTTCACGCAATGCATCGGTTTTGGCTTCAATGATGCGCGCCGGGTTGCCAACTGCGGTCGCACCCGCAGGCACAGGTTTGGTGACCACCGCGTTGCTGCCTATCTTGGCACCGTCACCGACCGTGAATCCGCCCAGCACTTTGGCGCCCGCACCCACCACCACATTGCGGCCCAGTGTTGGGTGACGCTTGGTACCTTTGTACAACGAGGTGCCGCCCAGCGTCACCCCTTGGTAGATGGTGCAGCCGTCGCCGATCTCGGCAGTCTCGCCCACCACCACGCCCATGGCGTGATCGAAAAACACGCCAGAGCCGATGACTGCAGCCGGGTGAATTTCAATACCGGTCAAAAAACGCGACACATTGGAAATAAAACGCCCCAACCACTTCAAGCCCATGCCCCAGCAGGCGTGCGCTAAACGGTGCAGCACCACGGCATGCAAACCGGGGTAGCAGGTCAAGACCTCGAACCAGCTGCGCGCGGCAGGGTCGCGGTCCAGAATGGTTTGTATGTCGGCGCGTATTCTTGTAAACATGGATCGAGTCTAACTTTTTCGCTGTGAGGCTTGCGTCATCGCTTTGGCAATGCCCCGCAATATATGCACCTCTTCTTCGCTCAAAGCCGCGCGGTTGAACAACTGGTTCAAGCGCGGCATGAGTTTTTTCTGGGCTTGCGGGTCGAGAAAGCCTATGTCTGTCAGCGATTGTTGCCAATGCGACAACAAACCGGCGATTTGCGCAGCATCAGCTTGCACAGCAGGCGCGACAGCATCCTGTACCGCGAAGCCGCCGAGTGCCAGCCGCCATTCATACGCAATGACTTGCACCGCACCCGCAATGTTCAGTGAGCCGAAGGCCGGGTCGGTCGGAATACTGAGAGCAACGTTGCAGCGGTACACGTCTTCGTTTTTCATGCCGAAACGCTCGGAGCCAAACAAAAATGCCATGCCCCCAGATGAAAGAGCAGGCGAAGGCAGTTGCGCGAAATGATCACGCGGCGTGCGTGTCGGCGGGCCGAAATCGCGCGGCGTCATCGCTGTGGCGCACAAGTGCGTCATGCCGTCCAGCGCCTCTTCCAGCGTGTCGACAATGCGCGCGTTGTCCAGCACGTTCAGCGCACCGCTGGCGCGTTGAATCGTTTCCTCGCGGCGCAGCACATTGGCCCAGCGCGGACGCACCAACACCAGATCGTCAAAGCCCATGACGCGCATGGCGCGCGCCGTCGCACCGACATTGCCGGCGTGGCTGGTTTCGATCAGAATAAAGCGTGTATGCATGGGACTAAAATAGCGCCTATTGTCGCCGCCCGCTTAGCCGGGCGTGTTTTTTTGCATTAGACGCTGCTTGTTTGCGTTCAACACAGGCTTGGCTATCCCCCCCTCATGACCATCACTGCTTCCTCATCTTCCATCCACCCCATGCTCAACATCGCTATCAAGGCGGCGCGCTCGGCAGGGGCCATCATCAACCGCGCGGCCCTGGATGTGGAATCGGTGCGCGTGTCGAAAAAAATGGAAAACGACTTTGTCACCGAGGTTGACCAAGCCAGCGAAAAAATCATCATCGATACTTTGCTCACAGCCTACCCTGACCACGGCATCCTGGCCGAAGAGTCCGGCAAAACGCACGGCAACCCGAATGCAGAACATGTGTGGATCATCGACCCGCTGGACGGCACCACCAACTTCATCCATGGCTTTCCGTTTTACTGCGTCAGTATCGGCCTGCAAAGCCGGGGCCGCTTAGAGCAGGCCGTGGTCTACGACCCGACCCGCAACGATTTATTCACCTCCACACGCGGTCGCGGCGCTTTTCTGAATGACCGCCGCTTGCGCGTGAGCAAACGCATACGCATGCAGGAATGCCTGATCACCACCGGTTTTCCGTTTCGCGAAGGCGATGATTTCACGGCTTACCTGAGCATGATGGGCGAAGTGATGAAACGCACCGCCGGTGTGCGCCGTCCCGGCGCAGCTGCCTTGGACCTGGCCTATGTGGCCGCCGGTTTCAGCGATGGATTTTTTGAAACTGGCCTGCATCCCTGGGACATGGCGGCCGGCGCGCTGCTGGTCACCGAGGCCGGTGGCCTGGTGGGCAATTTCACCGGCGAGGCCGATTATTTGCACCAGCGCGAATGTTTGGCTGCCAACCCCAAGGTCTACGGACAAATGGTGAGCTTGCTGCAACCCTATTCCAAGTTTTCCGGCGTGGCTGATAAGGCGGTTGCGACGCAGTCGATTGCGGAGTTAAAAGAAGAGTTGAAGCCGTAAACAGGCGTGTACATCCATGTATTTACATTAGGCCTTACCCCGATTAAGATCAGTGAATCCCTCACTCCAGTAACGCCACACCGTGACCAGCACCAAGCTATTCAAAAACGGCAATTCGCAAGCCGTTCGCATACCCGCAGAACTGGCCTACAGCAACTGGGACATGGAGTTGGTCATCGAGCGCCGTGGCGATGAATTGCTGATCAAACCGGCACAGCGACGCATAGGCGATGTGCTTGGCAAATTTGCCGGCTTCACGGATGACTTCATGGCGCAAGGTCGCGGCGAAAACATGGAAAGCGAACGCGATCCCTTATGAATCCCCGGTACATGCTGGACACCAACATCTGCATTTACCTCATGAAGCACCAACCGCCTCAGGTGCAAGCTCGATTCAATGCCTGCTTCGTCGGTGAAGTCGTGATGTCGGCTATCACGCTGGCGGAGTTGGAATACGGCATTGTGTGTAGCAGCACAAGCTCTCAAGCCGCTAACAGGGCGGCACTTGATGGCTTGATCGAAGACATACCTGTCGTGCCGTTTGCGGCTGGGGCGGCCAAATCCTACGGACCTGTCCGGGCCTCTGACAAACACCGCAACCGGGATGCCTTGGACAAACTGATTGCTGCACACGCCTTGTCGCTGGGCATCATACTGGTGACCAACAACGAAGCCGATTTCAACAAATACGAAGCTCTGGTCGTGGAAAACTGGGTCACCGCCCATTGACATGATGACTACCAGCAACCCATGACCTCCTCTGTCAGCGCCGCCCACACCCCCATGATGACCCAGTACCTGGGTCTGAAAGCAGACTTTCCGCAGACGCTGCTGTTCTACCGCATGGGCGATTTTTACGAGCTGTTTTTTGAAGACGCGGAAAAAGCCGCGCGATTGCTTGACATCACATTGACGCAGCGAGGTCAATCCGCTGGTCAACCGGTGGTCATGGCCGGTGTGCCGTTTCATTCGGTAGACAGCTATTTGTCGCGCTTGATCAAACTCGGCGAGTCCGTCGCCATTTGCGAACAGGTCGGCGAAGTCGGTGGCAAAGGCCCGGTCGAGCGCAAAGTGGTTCGCGTGGTCACGCCCGGCACGCTGACCGACGCCGAATTATTGAACGATAAAACCGAGGCCTATGTGTTGGCGGTGCACGCCGGTGAACGCGCGGGCAAAGCCGCTGGCTGCGGGCTGGCCTGGTTGAGCGTGACCGAGGGCGAGTTGCGGCTGGCCGAATGTTCGGCCGATCAATTACCTGTCTGGATTGCACGCATTGCGCCCAGCGAAGTGATTTTCAGCAGCGAATTGCCAGCGCATTTGCTGCCGCTGCTCGCCGGTGTGAACGTGAAGTCCGAGCGGCCCTCGTGGGCGTTTGACAGCAGCTTAGGTCAACGCAAATTGCTTGAACAATTGCATGCTGCGTCCTTGGAAGCCTGGCAAGCGCAAGACCTGGTGCAAGCACACGCAGCAGCTTCTGCGCTGTTGGCTTACGCCGAACACACGCAAGGCCGCAGCCTGACGCATGTGCAAAAACTGCGTGTCGAACGCAACGAAGAGCGCATCGATTTACCCGCCACCACAAGGCGCAACTTAGAGCTGACGCAAACACTGCGCGGCGAAGACAGCCCCACTTTGTTTTCCTTGCTGGACACCTGTATGACCGGCATGGGCAGCCGTACTTTGAAACGCTGGCTGTTAGAGCCTCCGCGTGAACGCGCACTGGCTCAGCAACGGCTGGACGCCATCGCGGCCTTGCAAGGCGAACACGGCGCTGGCGTGTGGCGCGATTTGCGCTCTGCATTGAAAGGCCTGGGCGATGTGCAACGCATCAGCGCGCGCATTGCTTTGCGCCAAGTGCGGCCGCGTGAATTGGTGGCCCTCGGTTCGGCATTGCAACGTGCAGCACTTTTGCCTGCACAGTTGATAGACGCAGCAGACACACCCTGGCTGCAAACTCTGTGCAAATCGCTGGTGTCGCCGCCCGAATGCGCTGCTTTGTTGCAAGCAGCCTTGCTGCCAGAGCCATCTGCCTTGGTGCGTGACGGTGGCGTCATCAACCACGGTTTTGACCCCGAACTCGATGAACTGCGCAACATACAAAACCACGGCGACAGTTTTTTGCTGGAACTGGAAGTGCGCGAACGCGAACGCACCGGCATTCACAACTTGAAAGTGCAATACAACCGGGTGCACGGTTTTTACATCGAGGTCAGCCAAGGACAACTGGAACGCGTGCCGGACGATTACCGCCGCAGACAAACTTTAAAAAACGCAGAGCGCTTCATCACGCCGGAATTGAAAGCCTTTGAAGACAAAGCTTTGTCGGCGCAGGAACGTGCGCTGTCGCGCGAAAAATTTGTGTTTGAACAACTGCTGGATGACTTGCAACAGTTTGTCCCCGCGCTGTCGCAAGTGGCTTGGGCGTTGGCCACGCTGGACGTGCTGTCCACCCTGAGTGAGCGTTCGTTGACGCTGAATTGGTGCGCACCTGAACTGGTGAACACGCCGGGCATCAGCATCACGCGCGGCAGGCACCCGGTGGTCGAAGCGCGGCTGGCAGAGACCGGCGGCAGCTTCATCGCCAATGACACGCAACTCGGCCCGTCGCAGCGCATGCAAATCATCACCGGGCCAAACATGGGCGGTAAATCTACCTATATGCGGCAAGTGGCTTTGATTGTGCTGCTGGCCAGCATAGGCAGCCATGTACCGGCTGACGCGTGTCGCCTTGGTCCGGTTGACGCGATTCACACGCGCATAGGTGCAGCCGATGATTTGGCAAACGCGCAATCGACCTTCATGCTGGAGATGACCGAGGGCGCGCAAATTTTGCACGCAGCCACTTCGAACAGTCTGGTGCTGATGGATGAGATTGGGCGCGGCACTTCCACCTTTGACGGCCTGGCGCTGGCCAGTGGCATTGCCACTTACTTGCATGACAAATCGCAGTCCTACAGTTTGTTTGCCACGCATTATTTTGAGTTAACTGAATTTGCAGCCAATCACCGCTCGGCAGTGAATGTGCATGTCAGCGCCGCTGAGAGTGGCAATGACATTGTGTTTTTGCACGAAATACAACCCGGCCCGGCGAGCCGCAGTTACGGCTTACAAGTCGCGCGATTGGCGGGTATGCCGTCCAGTGTGTTGAACCACGCAAAACACGCGTTGAATGCGCTGGAGTCGGATGCACAAAACTCGCGCGCACAAGTGGACTTGTTCGCAGAACCACCTGAAGCGATTGACACTGGCCCTTCTCCTTTGCAAGCCAAATTGGCACAGATAGATCCCGACACCTTAAGTCCGCGCGAAGCGCTGGATGCTTTGTACGCCTTGAAAAAATTACTTTGATACCTGAGCCTTGATGACTTCTTATCCTGATGTATCTGCCGGTCAACCACTGGTTCTTTTTTTCCACGGCAACAGTTTTCCTGCCAGTACATACAACGTCATGTTGAATGATTTGCGCAGACGCGGCATGCAAGTGCAGGTGTTGGAAAAAATTGGCCACAACCCGGCATTCCCTGTCACCAGCAACTGGCCGCATCTGGTAGACGAATTGCACGCATTTGCCAAACCGTTGATAGCCGCACACAGCGGCCCGGTAGTATTGGTCGGGCATTCACTGGGCGGCATGCTCAGCCTGATGCTGGCCGCGCAGTTTCCTCAACTCGCGCACGCCGTGGTCATGGTCGACGCGCCAGCGCTAGGTGGTCTGCGGGCCAAGGCGTTGCATTTGTCCAAAACGCTGACATTGACAAAGAAATTTTCACCCGGCGTGGTCAGCCAGAAGCGACGCATCACTTGGAACTCTTTAGAGGAAGTGCACGCCCATTTCTTGTCTAAAAAAGTGTTTGCCCGCTGGGACCCACAGGTATTGGATGACTATGTGTTGCACGGTACGTACGACGATCGCGATGAAAAAGGCAGCGTTCGAATACTGAGTTTTGACCGCAACATAGAAACACAGATTTACAACACCGTGCCGCACAATCTTGAAGGCTTGCTGAAAAAATACCCGCTGGCCTGCCCGGTCAGCTTGGTGGCTGCGCGTCATTCAAATGAAATGCGCTTGGCTGGTTTTGATTTCTCTAAAAAAATCACCAAGAATCGCATTTGCATCATAGACGGCACACACTTGGTGCCTATGGAAAAACCGCTGGTCACGGCTTCAGCCATCGAAACTTGTATCTTGAATATGCTCAGCCTCAAGACTGCAAAATAACTTGTACTAAGGCTGCCAGACTATCCAACCCTGGTATGAAGTGAGCAACACCACCGCACCAAAGGCAATGCGGTACCAGGCGAACGGCACAAAGTTATGCGTAGAGATATAGCGCAGCAGCCAGCGCACACAGACCAGTGCACTGATGAATGAACACACCAATCCGACAGCAAACAATGGCACATCTGCCACACTCAGCAGTGCACGTTCCTTGTACAAGCTGTAAACACCAGCGCCGATCAACGTGGGGATGGCCAGGTAAAAAGAAAACTCAGTAGCGGCTTTGCGCGACAAGCCCAGCAACATGCCACCAATGATGGTGGCACCACTGCGACTGGTGCCCGGCACCATGGCCAGACATTGCACCAAGCCGACTTTCAAGGCATCCAGCGGCGACATGGATTCCACATTCACGATTCGCACATGGTCGTCAGGATGACCGTCGTGCCTGGCCGTCCTGCCCCAACGCTCGACCCACAAAATCACCACACCGCCCAGAATAAAAGTCGTGGCCACCACGGTAGGTGTGAACAAATGCGCTTTGATCACTTTGCCAAACAACAAACCCAACACCACAGCGGGCAAAAAAGCGATCAGCACATTGACAGCAAAGCGCCTCGCCATTCTTTGAGACGGCAAGGCCATCACGGTGCTGCTGATTTTTTCCCAGAACACCAGCACCACCGCGAAAATGGAGCCGGTTTGAATGGCAATGTCAAACACCTTGGCCTTCTCATCGTCAAAGCCGAGTAAAGCACCGGCGAGAATCAAATGACCGGTAGAGGAAATGGGCAAAAACTCGGTCAACCCCTCGACCACGCCCATGACGGCGGCTTTCAAAAGTAACATGAAATCCACGGCGTATCCTTTTGATTAAATTGGGTTTATTCTAAGTGAAGCTGAACGGGAAACAGCAAAATTTGCTTACCTATTCAATTACTGAAAAGCTCAGCGTGTGTGCCTGCGCGAACGAAATTGATCCGATCCTCATCCACTTGACATATCAGCAAAAAATCCCCGCCTATGTGGCATTCGCGGTGGTCCGACCATTCCCCTTTGAGCGGATGGTCTAACCATTCAGGGCCAAGCGGCGCATCGTTGGCTATCAACAGCACCATGGCTTCTTTCAACCTTGTCATGTCATAACGGCCCGAGTGCGACAAGCGTTGCCAGTCCTTCAAAAACACCTTGGTGTAGTTGGACAAACGTGGCGGGACTGCGCGTTTAGGGTTTGCTGTTTTTTTCAAGATCAGCGAAAAGTTCGTCAGCCTTGGCAAAGCGCGCACGACCCTTGGCCATCAAAGCACGGGACTCTTGCATGGCAGCCAGCGTTTCGGCGTTAGGCACTTTGAGTTCGAGTGGAAAGGCCTGGTCAATCACTACTCTGCGCAAAAATAAACGGACTGCATCTGACATGGTCAAGCCCATCGCGGACAAAGCCACAGTGGCTTGCTCTTTGGTATCGTCGTCCACGCGAATGTGGAGCATGGAGGTTTGGGCTGACATCAGGACTCCTGCAAATATGAAGATATTGTATCTCAAATGAGATATTTTCAACAATGGTTTTTCAGATTAACAATCTTTGCTCATACACTGAAGTTAATTCTTTACCTTACATTTGGTCAAACCTCGGTTGATTACTGACTGTTATGCAACTCACTCCCTTGATCGCTGTTCACATGACTGCTGCCATCGGCGCGTTCGTCATCGGGCCGTTTGCACTATGGGCGCGCATGGGTTCAATGCAACGCCCGTGGCTGCACCGCGCCGCCGGCTATGCCTACGTCACTTTCATGTTGCTGGCAGCGTTTACCTCTGTTTTCATACGCGATTTTCAATTGCCCAATCTTCATGGTTTCACATGGATTCACTTGCTGGTACCCGTCACGCTGATCAGCTTATGCGTGGCATTTCGCGCCTTAATACGGCGTGATTTCGTTACGCATCGCATTACCATGCAAACTCTTTATGTCAGCGCTTGTGTGATTGCGGGTGGTTTTACGCTACTGCCCTCACGCTATCTGGGTCAATTGATCTGGCATGATTGGTTGGGCTGGCTTTGATGCACTTGCTTGAAATGTAATTACCAAATCTCTACTTTCAAGCGTTGTTTAGGAATGTGCATGAATGCCTTGTCCCGGCTGACCAATGTGATCTTCGCTGCAACAGCGTGCGCGGCAATCATCATGTCAAAGTCGCTCAGGTTGATGCCTTGCGTTTCTAATAAATGGCATAACTCTCCGTAACTCATAGCGGCTGGTGTATCCCAAGGCAGAACATCCATGTGCAGCAACACCTGATCCAAGGCGTGTCTGAGTTTCACTGATTGCGATCTGCGCTGTATGCCGTATTCGATTTCAGCCAGTGTCACGCTGGAAATCACCGCTTGCCCCACTTGAAGTTTGGCTAAGCGAGTTAACAACTTGGTATCCCGCCCTTGCATGATGTGGCTGATGACGTTGGTATCCAACAAATACCTCGGGTTCATTTTTTCTGCGCCTCAAACGGATCGCGTCTGTTTGTTTGTTGACGACGCTCAATCAGCATGTCTTCATTGGCATTCAATGCCACAGCGTCCAACAAACCCTGCCAGTTACTGGGTTTACGCGACAACACCACATCGCCTGTGAGCGGGTCGTGCCGGATAAACACTTCGGGCACATCAAACCTGTATTCCAGAGGCAAGCGCACGGCTTGACTTCGACCGGTGGTAAAAACTTTGGCGGTTGGTTCCATGCTGCACCTCTTTGTCATGATGGTATGTCTCATGATACATAGCATAAGAATACAAGTCAATCCCTCTAAATAGCAGCCTAAAATCAGCGTATGAGCAAAACCGTACCCCCAGCCATCGAACAAGAACACAAACCGAGCAATTTTTTGCGCCAAATCATCGAATCCGATCTGGTTCAAGGTACCCACGCACAGCGACGCTGGGCCGGCAGTCCGGGTGATGCCGCCCACCATGCGCAAGCTGCACTGGACCCCGCCAAGATCCGTACCCGCTTTCCGCCTGAGCCCAACGGCTATTTGCACGTCGGGCACGCGAAAAGTATTTGCTTGAATTTTGGATTGGCACGCGATTACCAAGGCATTTGCCACTTGCGCTTTGACGACACCAACCCGGAAAAAGAAAACCTGGAATACGTCAACAGCATCATGGACGCGGTGAAATGGCTGGGCTTTGACTGGAACGGTTCGCCCGACGCACCGCCCTACCAGGCCAGCGATTATTTTGAATTCATGCACCGTGCAGCGGTGTATTTGATTGAACAAGGCCTGGCCTATGTAGACGAACAAAGCGCTGAAGATATGCGCATCAACCGGGGCGATTTCGGCAAACCCGGTGTTGACAGCCCATATCGCGCACGCTCAGTTCAAGACAACCTGCAACGCTTTGCTGACATGCGTGCAGGCCAATTGCCAGACGGCAGCGCGGTGTTGCGCGCCAAAATTGACATGGCCTCACCCAATATCAATATGCGCGACCCGGCCATCTACCGCATACGCCACGCCACGCACCACCACACCGGGGACACTTGGTGCATTTACCCGATGTACACGTTTGCGCATCCCATAGAAGACGCGCTGGAAAACATCACCCACAGTATTTGCACGCTGGAGTTTGAAGACCAACGGCCTTTTTACGACTGGTTGATGGCGCGTTTGAGCGAAGGCGGTTTGATACAAACGCCAGCACCGCGCCAATATGAATTCGCGCGCTTGAACCTGACCTATGTGGTGACCAGCAAACGCAAACTCGCGCAACTGGTGAACGAGCACCACGTCAGCGGTTGGGACGATCCGCGCATGCCAACCATCGTTGGCTTGCGCCGTCGCGGCTACACACCTGCCAGCTTGCAAATGTTTGCCGAGCGCATTGGTGTCACCAAGAGCGACAGCTGGATCGACTACAGCACCTTAGAAGGTTGTTTGCGCGAAGACCTGGAACTCAAAGCGCTTCGCGCCATGGCTGTGTTAGATCCTTTGAAACTCGTGCTGACCAATTGGGATGACGCTTTTGGCGCAGGTCATTTAGAGCTATGCACCCTGCCCGCCTTGCCCCACACAGAGGACGGACACAGTGAGCCTGCGGCAAGACACTTCACTATTGGCAAAGAAGTCTGGATAGAACGCGACGACTTCGCAGAAGTCCCTCCTAAAGGCTACAAGCGATTGAGCCCGCCTTTGACCAACCCCGATAGCAGTGTCACACCCGGGTCTGTCATTCGCCTCAAAGGTGGCTACATCATTCAATGCACAGCTTGCGTGAAAGACAGCAGCGGCGCTGTTACCGAGGTACACGCCACCGTATTTCCGGAAACAAAAAGCGGCACAGCCGGCGCGGACAGCGTGAAAGCCAAAGGCGTGATCACCTGGGTCGGTGTGGCGGATGCATTGCGTGCTGAAGTGCGTTTATATGACCGCTTGTTCTCTGAAGAACACCCGGATGCAGGCGGCAAAGACTTTTTGCAGTCGCTCAACCCGGATAGCTTGAAAGTAGTGACAGCCTATGTAGAGTCCTCACTGGCACAGGCCAAAGCTGACGATAAATTTCAATTTGAACGTATCGGTTATTTTGTTGCCGACCGGGTTGATCACAGCGAACACAACTTGGTGTTTAACCGTGCTGTCGGATTGAAGGACAATTGGGGCAAATAAGCCATGCCAACCATTGCCATCTTCTTTGGAATCATCGTGCGCATGTGGCACGACGACCATCCTCCACCTCATATTCATGTGGAATACCAAGGGTTTGAAGCCGTCGACCACATTCAAGGAGCAGACCGTGATTAAGTTACTGGATGTCAAAACCTTTGCATCCCACCAACTTCAATTGTCATTCAGCGATCACACACGCAGCGTGTTTGACGGGGCGCATTACTTGACAAGCCTCCAAGGCCCTTTGTTGGGAGCCCTGCGCGATCCCGCTTACTTTGCACGCTGTTTAGTCGACTCGGGAGCATTGTGCTGGCCCAATGGCTTGGAGTTGTCGGCAACGCGGCTTCACGAACTGGTGAATACAACAGCCACGACGGCTTGAAAGTGGTGACTGGGTTGGAGGATAGCTGAGGCAAGTGATGCAACAGCCGGTGCTGGGCCAGAACACTACCCAACAATTTATGGGTCAGGCAAGCGCTACACCTGACCATTTCCAAAGAATCCAATCCGATAATTATCAACACTTTTAAATTAATTTTTTCTTAAAAAATCATTAAAACGCAAATTAACAGGTTAATATCCAGCGCACAGAACATCGCTAAACGGCGCTGCGTAATGGACCCGAACAATTGACTGCATCTCACAGACCTACCGCACTTAAGACCCTTCGCCAGAGCTCAGATATGCGCCTTTACGAGCGCCTGTTTGCAGAAGCGCACCCTGACGCGGGCGGCAAGGATTACTTGCGAAGCCTCAACCCCAACAGCCTGAAAGTGGCGACCACTAATGTAGTGCCGTCAGTGGACGCAACGCAGCCTAACCAGAAGTTACAGTTTGAGCGCTTTTGGTACTTTGTGGCGGACTGGGTGAATCACTCGGCTCAACACTTGGTGTTCAACAAGTCGTTGGTGATGAAGGACAGCTGGGGGCAAGTGATGTATAAAAAGGAATACAGATTTAATTCACTCAACTTCTCAATAAATCAAAAATAGTGTCTTATCGAAACCGCATAAACGCACGACTGGAGAAACATGATAGCCCTGAGGAAATCGCTCTGGGGGTTTACGTTGTCTATCAAACAGTCACAATGAAAGGTTTGGATGATATGAAATTTGATGTTTTGCATCAAATTTCCAAGCATCACAAAGTTGATATAAATCACGTGTTAATAGCCGGATCTGCTCAAACTGGAGAAAGCTTTCACAAGGAAACTCTCTTCAACTATAAATCATCTGATTTAGATATAGCGATAGTTGATGCAGGCTTGTATGAGAGATGCTTACAGATCACACATAAGA
>CAISPG010000082.1 GCA_903887325.1 uncultured Burkholderiales bacterium
GCCGGTGGGCCGGTGTATGCGGGCAATGCGCGCGTCCATCAGGGCACCACCCAGTTTGCCGCCGACCTCGTACCCGGCAACGGTGGCCAGCAGCAACTCGCGCCCGCTGACGCGCCGGTATTGCGACAAGGCCAACAGCACCGGCAGTACCACCACGCCCATGTGGCTGATGCTGGCCGAATGCATGTCTTCGCGCACCAGCCCGTGGCCCATGACGCCGTTGACAAAAGCAGCGTCTGCATACTGTGCTGCACAAGGCGTGGCGATGATGTCGGCGTGACCTGCCTGCGGTGTGTGACTGGCGTGCTGTGTCTGTATGGAGGACAAGGCCTGGCGGCTCCAGGCTTTGTCGCGCGCCTCGAAAGCACAGCCTATGAAATCGTACAAACAGGTGTTGACCTTGGCCGTCGTCGAGGCATCAATCAGGTCGGCAGGCAGATTCGCGAGTTGCGCAGCCAGACGCAGCGCCAGGGGCGGTCTACCGGCTGGGGCGTCATGCGCCGGGGTTGGGGGGTGCGACATACTGCTGACTCCAAGGGCACTGACATCGGCGTACCGTTGGGGTCGCTCTAATGCAAGACAGGGCTGCATCCTAGTCGCGCCGCAACTGTCACACCATTGTGTTTTCCCTCATAAAAACGCCAGACGCTGGAAAACGCGGTGGTCCAGGTGCTGTTTTCAAAGCTACAGTGATTGATTTATTCTGTTCAAAAAGGAACGTATGTCAGCCTTGGAAAACTATGAAGTGTTTGCCATCCGTTACGCCACCCGTGTCGGTGCGCGGCGCGACCATTTTGTCGGCGGCGACCCGCATGACGAAGCCATGCGCATGGATTATTTCGTCTGGGTGGTGCGCAATGCCAATCGCACTGTCGTCATAGACACCGGTTTTCTGCCTGAGATGGCGATCAAGCGCCAGCGCGAATTGTTGATCCGCCCAAGCGCCGGACTGGCGCTGCTCGGCGTCAATCCGGCCGAAGTGCGCGACGTGGTACTGACCCACATGCACTACGACCACGTCGGCGGCTTTGATGATTTCCCAAAGGCCAACTTCCATTTGCAGGATGCGGAGATGGGTTTTGCCACCGGCCGGCACATGTGCAACCACTACATGCGCCACGGCTACGAAGGCGATGATGTGGCCGCCATGGTCAAGCTGGTTTACAAAGACAGGGTGTGTTTTCACAAAGGCATGCATGAACTGGCCCCCGGCTTGTCGCTGCACCATGTCGGCGGTCACACCGACGGTTTGCAATGCGTGCGAGTCAACACCGCGCGCGGCTGGGTGGTGCTGGCATCTGACGCCAGCCATTACTACGAACATATTCGCAGCCAGCGGTTCTTCAGCATTGCGTTTAATCTGGGCGACATGCTTAACGCTTACCGCACCATCAATGAATTGGCCGATTCGCCCGACCACGTGATTCCCGGCCACGACCCGCTGGTCATGGACTATTACCCCGCACCAACGCCAGAGCTGCAAGGCATTGCAGTCAGGTTAGACGTGGCGCCAACTGCCCCCGCTTGAGCCTTAACGCCGCGCTGGCGTTTGCGCCCTGCCCACATGGCGACAATGCAAGCCATATGATTTTCAACGCTGAACAAACCGCCGCCGCGCTGCCTTATCCACAACTGGTCGAATGCATTTCGGCTTTGCTGCGCGACACCTCGGTGTCGGTACCGCCGCGCCTGGTGCATGCCCTGTCGGACACCAGCAGTTTGTTTGTCATGCCGGCCTCAGACAAGCAGTTGGCCATCACCAAGCTGATCACCTTTGTCGCCGATAACCCTGCTCGACAACTGCCGGCGATACAAGGCGATGTGCTGGTGTTCAACGCTGTGAACGGTCGCCGTTTGTGCCTGCTTGACGGCCCGACGGTGACGGCTCGGCGCACCGCCGCCGTGTCCTTGCTGGCTGCGCAGCAGTTGGCACCAAACCCCAAAGGCAAGTTGCTGATCGTCGGTGCAGGGGTACAAGGGCGCTCGCACTTGGAAGCATTCGCGCAAGGTCTGGGCGTGAAAGAAGTGAGGGTGGCTTCGCGCAGCCGCGCCAGCGCTGAGGCTTTGGTGGAGCACGCCATCAGCTTAGGTCTACAAGCGAAAGTGGTGGACAACGCGGATGATGCGCTGGCCGAATGCAGTTTGGTCGTCACCGCTACCAGCGCACAGCAGATCGCCATCCGGGCGCGGCCCAGAGAAGATGCCTTTGTGTGTGCGGTGGGCGCGTTCAGTCCGCGCATGGTCGAGTGGGCACCGGAGGTTTGTCTGCACATGGCGCAGCACGGGCGCATTGTGGTGGATACGCGGGATGCAGACCATGAAGCCGGTGATTTGCTGCAAGCCGGATTGGATGTGTCGCGCTTTGCCAGTTTGCAAGACGTGGTTTTAAACAGCTCCGTTGCCACGCTGAAAACAGACCCGGTGTTTTTCAAAAGCTGTGGTTGGGCCGGTTGGGATTTGGCCGCGGCACGCTGTGTGTTGCAAGGCATGCGCGGCATGTCGTAAGCCCGGGAACAGGCACAATCGCCCCCACATGCCCGACCATCAGCCACCCGTCCCCAGCACCGAGCGCAAACCGCTGTCCCTGCCGCAAAAAGCCTTGCGCAAAATGGGCTTGCTGCGCCCGGTGGACATGGCTTTGCATTTGCCCATGCGTTATGAAGACGAAACCAAGTTGGGCACACTCGGCTCTGCACGCGACGGTGACAACTTGCAATTCGAGGCCGTGGTGCAAAGCTGTCAGGTGGTGTTCAAACCGCGTCGCCAATTGCAAGCGGTGGTCAGTGATGGCAGCGACAGTTGCACGCTGCGTTTTTTCAATTTCTACCCGAACATGCAAAAGGCCTTGGAGGTCGGACGCAAAGTGCGATTGCGCGGTGAATTGCGCGGCGGCGGCTTCATGGGCTACAGCATGATGCACCCGACGGTGCAAGCCGCCGGTTCGCCGCTGGCTGCTGCGCTGACCCCGGTCTACCCGAGCACCGCCGAGTTGCCGCAAGCCTATTTGCGCAAAGCCGTGCAGGGTGGACTGGCCCGCGCTTTGCAAAGCGACGCATTCACAGAAACCATTCCGCGCGAGCATCTGCCACCACGAAGTTGGGGCTTGCGCGAGAGCTTGCAGTTTTTGCACCACCCATCGCCGGATGTTTCGCTGGCCGAGTTGGAAGACCGCAGCCACCCGGCCTGGCAACGCCTGAAAGCCGAGGAACTGCTGGCGCAACAGTTGTCGCAATTGCAGGCCAAGCGCGAACGCCAGTTGTTGAATGCGCCAGTGCTTGCGCTCAGCACGCAAACAGACGGTGTGCTGGCGCAGTTGCAAGCCGTGTTGCCGTTCAAGTTGACCGGTGCGCAATCCCGCGTGGTGAATGAAATCGCCAATGATGTGGCGCGTGCCGTGCCTATGCATCGATTGTTGCAAGGCGATGTCGGTTCGGGCAAAACCGTGGTGGCTGCTTTAGCGGCGGCGCAATGCATAGACGCGGGCTGGCAATGCGCGTTGATGGCACCGACCGAAATATTGGCCGAGCAGCATTTCGCCAAACTCATCGGTTGGCTGGCACCGGTGTTGCAGCCTTTGGGTTTGCAAGTCGCTTGGCTGACCGGCAGCCAGAAAAAAAAGGAACGAGACAGCATGTTGGCCATGGTGGAAAACGGCGAGGCCGCGCTGGTGGTCGGCACGCACGCGGTCATTCAAGACAAAGTGCATTTCAAGGCGCTGGGCTTGGCCATCATTGATGAGCAACACCGCTTTGGTGTGGCACAACGTTTGGCGCTGCGGCAAAAGCTGTCTGACGCAGAAACGTTTGGCGAGCAGACGGCGGGCGCACCGCAGGAACCGCATTTGCTGATGATGAGCGCGACACCGATTCCGCGCACTTTGGCCATGAGTTATTACGCCGATTTGGATGTGTCCACCATCGACGAGTTGCCGCCGGGGCGCACGCCCATCGTTACCAAACTGGTGGCCGAAACACGGCGGGATGAAATCATTGAACGCATACGCGCTCAGTTGCAAGAGGGCAGACAGATTTACTGGGTCTGTCCGCTGATTGAAGAAAGCGAGGCGCTGGATTTGCGCAACGCTACCGACACGCACCAGGATTTGTGCAAGGCCTTGCCCGGCGTGATGATCGGTCTTTTGCATTCGCGCATGCCGCAAGCTGAAAAGAAAGCCGTCATGTCATTGTTTGTGCAAGGGCAAATGGGCGTGCTGGTCAGCACCACGGTGATCGAGGTCGGCGTGGATGTGCCGAATGCTTCGCTGATGGTGATTGAGCACGCCGAGCGTTTCGGCTTGAGCCAGTTGCACCAGTTGCGTGGGCGGGTCGGGCGCGGCGCGGCGGCGTCTGCGTGTGTGCTCTTGTATTCGTTGGGCGAACACGGGCGGCTCAGCGACACCGCGCGGGCGCGGTTGCGCGCCATGGCCGAGACCGGCGACGGGTTTGAGATTGCCAGGCGAGATTTAGAGATACGCGGCCCGGGCGAGTTTTTGGGTTCGCGCCAAAGCGGTGCGGCCATGTTGCGGTTTGCCGATTTGGCGGTGGATACCGAGTTATTGGAATGGGCGCAGCAACTCGCGCCGCTGATGCTGGACAGATACCCCGCGAATGCCGCGCGTCACGTGGAACGCTGGTTGGGTGGAAAATCCGACTTTCTCAAAGCCTGAACACCATGACCCTGACCGAACTGAAATACATCGTTGCCGTGGCACGCGAAAAGCATTTTGGCCGCGCGGCCGTTGCCTGCTTTGTGTCCCAGCCTACGCTGTCGGTTGGCATCAAAAATCTGGAAGAGGAATTGCAGGTCAAGTTGTTTGAGCGCAGCGCCAACGAAGTGGCGGTGACGCCGCTGGGCGAAGACATCATCCGCCAGGCGCAAAGCGTGCTCGAGCAAGCAGCCAACATCAAAGAGATTGCCAAGCGCGGCAAAGACCCGCTGGCCGGGCCGCTGCGTTTGGGCGTGATCTACACCATCGCGCCGTATTTGCTGCCCGAACTGGTGCGCCACAGCATAGACATGTCGCCGCAAATGCCGCTGATGCTGCAAGAAAATTTCACCGTCAAACTGCTGGAAATGCTGCGCACCGGCGACATCGATTGCGCCATCATGGCCGAGCCGTTTCCCGACACTGGTTTGGCCGTCGCGCCTTTGTACGACGAGCCGTTCATGGCGGCGCTGCCCAGCAGCCACCCGCTGGCCGGGCGCGAGTCCATCAGCGCCACCGAACTCAAAGCGGAGACCATGCTGCTCTTGGGCAATGGCCATTGTTTCCGCGACCATGTGCTCGAAGTCTGCCCCGAGTTCGCGCGGTTTTCCAACCATGCCGAAGGCATACGTAAAAGTTTTGAAGGCTCGTCGCTGGAAACCATCAAACACATGGTGGCGGCTGGCATGGGCGTCACCGTGGTGCCTCGCCTGAGCGTGCCCAAAGAGGCGTTGGGCGTTGCGGGCAAACGCAAAAAATCGCTGGACACCTACGTGCGTTATTTGCCCATCGTCGAAGGCAAAGATGCACCGCCGACCCGCCGCGTGGTGTTGGCCTGGCGACGCAGTTTCACGCGTTACGAAGCCATTGCCGCTTTGCGCAACGCCATCGTCGCCAGCGAATTGCCGGGCGTGACCCGTTTGTCATGATCAAGCTCTACCTCGACCTCATACGTTGGAACCGCCCCGCCGGTTGGTTGCTGTTGCTGTGGCCCAGTTTGAGTGCCTTGTGGTTGGCAGCAGGTGGTTTCCCCGGCTGGCATTTGCTGTGTGTGTTTGTGCTGGGGACGGTGCTCATGCGCAGCGCCGGTTGTTGCATCAACGATGTGGCTGACCGCGAGTTTGACAAGCATGTGAAACGCACGGCCAACCGCCCGGTTACCTCCGGGGCTTTGTCTGTGCGCCAGGCCTTGACAGCGGGCGCGGTGCTGGCTCTGTGTGCCTTTGGTTTGGTGTTGACTACGAATGCGGCGGCGGTGGTCTGGTCTTTTGCCGCCCTGGCCGTGACCTTGGCTTATCCGTATGCCAAACGCCATGTCGCCATGCCGCAGGCGGTGCTGGGTGTGGCTTTCAGCTTCGGCATTCCCATGGCGTTTGCTGCAGTCAATGGCGGGCCATTGACTGTGTCCGGCGTGTGGCATGCCGTACCGCCGCTGGCCTGGGGTTTGTTGCTGGTCAATATGTTTTGGGTGTTGGCCTATGACACCGAATACGCCATGGTGGACCGGGACGACGATCTGCGCATAGGTATGAAAACCTCGGCGATCACATTGGGCAAATACGACGTGGCTGCCGTCATGGGGTTTTATGCGGTGTATTTGATTGGCATGTTGTTGCTGCTCAAACACCGGAATCTCGGTTGGCCGCAGTGGTTTTCGATTGAAATTGGCGCAGTGCAGGCGTTCTGGCATTTCGGCATGATTTACAAGCGCGAGCGCGAGGGCTGTTTTCGCGCGTTCAGGATGAACCACTGGCTGGGTGCCACGGTGTTTGCCGGTATCGCCTGGGGCTTGCATTTACAAGCCTGAAAAATCTGGTTGGCTTGTTGACGTATATCACTAGTGTCCCAACGTTTGCCGTCAGACTCAGCGTAACCTCATGATTTATTTGAATAAATCTGACTTTCCCCTTGTCCACGATTTGAATCGTTTTCCGGACTTAGGGCATGCTCGGCGGATCTCATCTGCTGGGGAC
>CAISPG010000083.1 GCA_903887325.1 uncultured Burkholderiales bacterium
CAGGCTTAAGCGGCCCAAGAGCGGCAGGCGCAGCCAGGCGGCGTCAAACTGTTCGCGGAATTCGGCCTGACGCAAGGCCAGTTTCAGCAACAGAAAACCCATGACGCCAGCCACCAGCAACCACAGCCACAGCGCCTGTACCCAACTGCTGAGCGCGAGCATGACGACGGTCAACCACGGCAGGCTGCGTTGCGTGCTGGTGAACACTTGCGCGACTTGCGCCTCACACCGCCCGAGATCAAGCGCCACAAATCGCCCACGGTCAGTCTGCCGCAGGCGGTGAACATTTACAAAACGCTGCTGGCGCACCAGACTGCCAAAGGCTTTGGCAAGCCTGACGACTATGTGTTTTTTCCTGAAGAAAAAAACCGGTTGCGCTGCTTGAACACCATAGGCTGGTTGTTCAACTGGATCATGAACACGCTGGGCATCAAGGCCGGGCCGCACGGCGCGGACCGCAGTTTTTACAGCCTGCGCCACACGGCCATCACCTTTCGTTTGATCTTTGGCGGCAACATAGATTTGCTGACGCTGGCGCGCAATGCGCGCACATCGGTGGAAATGATCGAGAAGTTTTACGCCTCCACCTTATCGGCGGAGATGAACATCAGCTTGTTGCACAGCAAGCGGCGGGCTTAAAATAATGTTTGGGGTGACATCACCGCTACCCATCTTTCTTTGCAAAGGAATCTTATGCAACAGTTTGACAGGATCACCCGATCCGCTTCCGTCATGGGTGGCAAAGCATGTGTGCGCGGTATTCGCGTAACAGTCAGTAATTTGCTTGCTCAAATTGCTATGGGTCGCACCCATGCAGAATTATTGAGTGACTACCCTTATTTGCAACCCGAAGACATTACCCAGGTGCTTCAATACGCTGCTTGGTTGGCTGAAGAGCGAGAGGTTGCACTGGCAGTTTCATGAACATTATTCTTGATATGAACTTGCCCCCTAAATGGGCTGTTTTACTCAATGAAGCTGGATTTAATGCATTGCATTGGTCAGAAGTTGGCGAGCCATCTGCGGCTGATGAAGAAATCATGGACTATGCGCGGAAAACGGATGCAGTTGTCTTGACTCATGACTTGGATTTCAGTGCAATTTTGGCTGCTACACAAGGAAATAAACCAAGCGTGGTGCAACTCCGTTCTGCTATTCCTCCTTCAGCAGAAACACTGAACTTCATAGCATCAGCCTTGCGCCAAATGCAAGCTGAACTGCAAGTTGGCGCACTTGTGACAATTGACAGCTCAAGAGCCCGCATCAGGCTGTTACCGCTTTAAGCTTGCTTACTGCCGCAAAAACAATTTATACGCCGGGTTGTCCGTCTCATCCACATACGCATAACCCATGGTTTGCAAATAGCGGTCGTAACTGGGCTGGTCTTTGACCGGCACTTGCAGTCCCACCAGAATACGGCCGTAGTCAGCGCCTTGGTTGCGGTAATGAAACAGACTGATGTTCCAGCCTGCGCGCATGGACGACAAAAATTTCATCAGCGCATCCGGCCGCTCAGGGAAGACAAAACGCAGCAAGCGTTCGTCTTGCGCCAGCCCGGTGCGCCCGCCCACCATGTGGCGCAAATGCTCTTGCGCCAGGTCGTCGTGCGTCAAGTCCAGCGCCTCAAAACCCTGGCCGCTCAGGTGCGCGGCGATTTTGCTGCTTTGCCCCGGCGAACTGGTGGTCAAGCCTAAGAACACATGGGCTTTGCGTGTGTCGCTGACCCGGTAATTGAACTCGGTCACCGAGCGCGGCGCGGCACTGCCGCCGAACGCCGGCAGGCTGCTGAGTACCGCGCAAAAGCGCTTGAAACTGCCGCGCACTTCGGGAATGGTGACGGCGAACAAGGCCTCGCGCTCTTCGCCGACCTGGGCGCGTTCGGCGACAAAGCGCAAGCGGTCGAAATTGATGTTGGCACCGCACAGCACCGCGGCATAAGTCTCGCCTTGGGTTTTGTGTTGCGCCACGTATTTTTTGATGGCCGCTACTGCCATGGCGCCAGAGGGCTCGACGATGTTGCGCGTGTCGACAAACACGTCTTTGATGGCCGCGCAAACTTCGTCGGTGTCGACGCAAATAAATTCGTCGACCAGGTTTTTGGCAATGCGAAAAGTTTCCTCGCCCACCAGTTTCACGGCTGTGCCGTCGGCAAACAGGCCGACATCGTTCAGCGTCACGCGTTTACCGGCTTTCACCGACTGCACCATGGCGTCCGAATCAAAGGTTTGCACGCCAATGACTTTCACCTCGGGGCGCACGGCTTTGATGTAATTGGCAATGCCTGAAATCAAACCGCCGCCGCCGATGGCGACAAACACCGCGTGCAAAGGGCCTTGGTGCTGGCGCAGCATTTCCATGGCAATCGTGCCTTGACCGGCGATGACCTCGGGGTCGTCAAACGGGTGAATGAAAGTCAGACCTTGTTTGTGCCCCAACTTCACCGCAAAGGTGTAGGCGTCCGAATAGCTGTCGCCGTGCAATTGCACTTCGGCGCCCAGCGCTTTCACCGCGTCAATTTTCAAACCCGGGGTGGTCACCGGCATGACGATGACGGCGCGCGTGCCCAGTTTTTTCGCGCCCAGCGCCACGCCTTGCGCGTGGTTACCGGCGGAGGCGCAGACCACGCCTTTTTTCAGCTGTTCAGGGCTGAGTTGCACCATTTTGTTGAACGCGCCGCGCAGCTTGAAGCTGAACACCGGCTGCTGGTCTTCGCGCTTGAGTAACACCTGGTTTTTGATTTTTTTGCTGAGTATGGTGGCCGGATCCAGCGCGGTCTCGTGCGCCACGTCGTAGACGCGTGCAGTCAGTATTTTTTTCAAATAATCGGCTGGCGTGAGTTTGCGTTTGCGCGCGACGGGCACGGCCTTGGCGGCGGCAGCGGAAGGCTTGGGAGCGGGAGTCTTTGTCATGGAAGTCACGGTGAGGTCAGGCCTCGATTGTCCCGCAAGTGACGGCGCAGAAAAAAAGCCCCGCAACTTGGCGTTGCGGGGCTTGAAACCACCTTTTCAGAGGGTGGAGGAGACAAAAGGTGCTTTAGTAAGGGTGCTTTAGTAAAGCGTGAACTTACTTTAGCTCAGTCTCAAAGCCCTTGCAATCGCAAAAGTGACTTTGCTCGTGCAAATCCGCGAGTGCAGACTGGCGGACAATCGAACTGTATTCAAAAGGAGAAAGTCATGGAATGCACCGTCAGTTGGACCGGCGCGAGCGGCACCCGTTCGGCCATGGGTTTTGTGGCCGAAACCGGCAGCGGTCACTTGGTGGCCATGGACGGCGCGCCGAACCCGGACAAGCCGGACCAAAGCGGCCAAAACCTGGCGGCGCGGCCCATGGAGTTGCTGCTGGCGGGCGCTGGCGGCTGCACCGCTTACGACGTGGTGTTGATGCTCAAGCGCGGCCGACATGCTGTGAGCGGTTGCAGCGTCAAGCTCAGCAGCGAGCGCGCCGACACCGACCCCAAGGTGTTCACCCGTATCAATATGCATTTCACGGTGCGCGGCAAAGGCATTGCGCCGACTGTGGTTGAGCGCGCCATCAAGCTCAGCCACGACAAATACTGCTCGGCCAGCATCATGCTGGGCAAGACGGCCGACATCACCACCAGTTTTGAGGTGATAGAGGCCTGAGGGCTTTGAGAGGCCCGCCCGTTATGCGGGCGGCGCAATGCGCATCGCTGACTAAAAGCGGTGCGCCACCGTGGTCATCAGCTTGGCGGCGAGCTTCATGGCCTCGGTGATCGGGCGGGGCAAAGGCACAGCCCCGGCTTTTTGCGCGTCAGCCGCGTGTTGTGCTTCGTCTTGCTTCATTTGATCCACCACCGCGCGTGAGGCCAGATCGGCCAGCGGTAAGCGCTGCATATGGTCTTGCAAATGCGCTTCCACCTGGCGCTCGGTTTCCACCACAAAGCCCAAACTAAGGGCGTCGCCACCCAGTTTGCCTGCCACATAGCCAAGACCAAAAGCCCCGGCGTACCAAAGCGGGTTCAGCAGGCTGGGGCGTGCGCCCAAGTCGGCCAGGCGCACCTCTGTCCAAGCCAGGTGATCGGTTTCTTCCTCGCTGGCATGTTTGAAATGCGCTTTGAGTTGCGGGTTGCGCGTAGCGAGAGCCTGCGACGCGTATAAGGCCTGAGCGCACACCTCGCCCACGTGGTTAACCCGCATCAGCGCACCGGCCTCGCGGCGTTCTGCTTCACTCAAGCTCAAAGTGTTGATGCCAAGAGCCGGGTAAGTACGTTGCGCGTGGTGTTTGGCGAACACGGTGCGCAGCGCGTTGTCCAGTGTGGTGAAAAAAATATCCATCCCTCAAGCTTAATTCATTCTTTGAATTTGTATCTAAGAATTCATTTTCAAAAAAATTGGATTAAAAATAACTCTTATTAAGTTTTGCTGGTGTGGCGCGGATACACCACTGTCACAAGACTGAAACATGACAAAGCAAAGATACATGGGTTAGCTGAAAAAGTTTAACCCTCTTATTAATCCTTTGGAGTTTTTAACATGAAAAAATCACTTGTTGCCTTGGCAACTCTCTCTATGATCGGCAGCGCATTTGCCGTAGACATTATTTCAAATGAAACTAATAAAGTCGAGGTTTACGGTATTCTTGATGCGGGCGTTGCTTCCGTTCAGCACTCATTGGCCGGTTCTTCTACATTCCCTTCCACTTACAGTCCCTTGGACCCCGTTAAAAGAACAGCTGTGCCTGACAGCAATTCCGGCCTCATCAATGGTGGCATGCAGGATTCGCGCATAGGCTTTAGTGGTACTCGTGACTTGGGCGAAGGCATGAAAGCATTCTTCACTGCTGAGTCCGGTTTTAACTTAACCACAGGCCGTTTGAACGATGCTGGCAGATGTTTGTCCACAGGTGGTATTTCCACCGAATCTTGCTCCAACAGTTCTATGATGGGTCAGTTATTTGGTCGTCAGGCTTTCGTCGGTTTGTCTGACGAAAAAGCAGGCTCTATCCAGATCGGCCGTAACTACAACATGGATTATGACGTGTTCACTTCCTACGACCCGGCGATGAAATCTGACTTGTTCTCGCCCTTGGGTATTTCCGGCACTATCGGTGGCGGCGGCGGCATTTCTGAAAACAGCCGCATTGATAACAGTATCAAATACAAAAACAAAGTTGGCGATGTCAACTTCGGCTTGTTGCTTGGTGCAGGCAATCAAAACGGCGTGAAAGATGCAGGTACTGGTTGGATTGCGCAGTTGGGCTACGAATCCGGTGATTTCGGTATTCAGGTGGTGACACAAAAATTTGAAAACGTGCTCAAAGGCGCTGCAGATACCACCACTTACGATAGCGTCGATGTGTATTCTGTGAACTTGGAATCCACGCTGGTTGCGCTCAAGTACAAAGCCAACGACAAAATCACCCTCAAAGGTGGCGTCGAAAACTACACAATCAGCAACTCAAGCACCACTTACACATTATCATCCTTGCAAAATTTCTACGGCTACAAGGTTTCTGCTGTTAACAACATGAAGGACGGCACCGTTGAAACAGCCCCTGTAACTGTGACATTTTTAGGTGGAGACTGGAACGCAACGCCCAAATTGAACGTGGCTTTGGGTTTGTACAACATGAGCTACGGCAAGTCCACTGGCGCTGCCTACAACAGTGCTGCCTACAGGATCAATGCCACATCGGTGATTCTTGATTACAAATTGGACAAACAAACCGACACCTATGTTGGTCTGATGTTTACCGATTACAGCGGTGACAAAATCACTTCTTCCTACTGGTCCTCCAACTCCGTGGTTGGTATGGGTGTTCGTTACAAGTTTTAACTTTTTAACAAGCTCCAAGGCTTAAACTTTAACCACTGCTCAGGCAGTGGTTTTTTTTGCTTAGTGTGATCAAGTAACTCAGCAATCTTGCTTGCTTGTGTAAAAAGTTTAACTATAAGAAACCCGCACTAGGCGGGTTCTAAAGGTATCGCAGGTGTCGTGAGACACGACACCTGCTACTTGTGTCATGAGACACTTTTAAAGCAAGGTACATTAACTCTAATGCAAATAAATATAAAAACTTCAAATTGAATACGACTTCTGATTTTGAATCTAAGCGTGCAAGTGAATTCTTGAAAGCATAAACGGGATATGTTGAGACTTGTTTCATTAGCGCTAAGTCGCCCTTATACATTTGTAGTTTTAGCATTACTTATTATTATATTTGGCCCCTTGGCTGCTTTGCGTGCACCTACCGATATTTTTCCTGATATCCGTATCCCTGTGATCAGTGTTGTTTGGACTTATAACGGTTTATCACCGGAAGACATGGCAGGACGGGTGGTCTACCCTTATGAGCGACAACTCGGCTCGTCGGTTAACGATATTGAGCACGTCGAATCACAATCTTTGCCTGGCTATGGGGTAGTCAAGATTTTTTTCCAACCGAATGTAGACATCAGAACGGCGACAGCACAGGTCACTTCCATTTCTCAGACAGTGTTGAAACAAATGCCTCCCGGCATCACCCCGCCGCTCATCATTAATTACAACGCTTCAACGGTTCCTATCATCGGACTGGCTTTATCCAGTCCCACGGTGGCGGAACAAAAATTATTTGACCTCGGACAAAATGCTATTCGTCCGGTCATTGCCTCTATACCGGGTGCAGGGGTA
>CAISPG010000084.1 GCA_903887325.1 uncultured Burkholderiales bacterium
ACACTTTGCTACAGATCTTGTCGGTCTCGATATTCGAGAAAACTGAGCTTTCAAGCGCCTTGCAGCTCGATGGCAACACAATCGATAAGGCAGATGTCAGTAACCAATTGAATTTATTCGCTTTTTAACCGGACACTACTGGGGGGAAATATTGATTTACTGACCTTGGCCAGAAACGCCAGAACATCGGTTGAAATGGTGGAAAAGTTTTATGCGTCCACCCTGTCAGCCGAAATGAATGTCAGTCTGTTGCACAGCAAAAGGGCTTGAACACAGGCCGTAAGCCGGGGATAAGCGGCTGTAGAGCAAAATACAGGGGGAAATTGATAACATTGCCAACACCCTATAACCATTTGAACCTTGCGACACCATGAAAAAACTGATTTTGTCCGCCTTGCTGTGCATCAACACTTTGGCTTTTGCCCATTGCTCCAACCCGGTGGTGTGTGAAATGAAATACGTGGATCAGGCCTTCACCAAAACCGCTTTGACCGGCGAAGCGCTAGACAAAGCCCGCGCCATGCGCGAAGAAGGCGAAAAGCTTTACAAAGACGGCAACGAAGATGACGCCATCAAAGTGCTCAAAAAAGCCAAAAAGTATTTGCTCGAAGGCAAACTTGACAGTTAAACCCGTAAATCGTTTCCAAAGGCAGTCATGAATATTAACGTCAGAGTTCTTATCAGCACTGCCCTTGGTTTGTTTGTGTCCAATGCCTTGGCCGGCGACATGGCTGAATGCGCCAAACTCGAGGACAAGGACAAGAAAAACTATTGCATGGCTTCGTATGCGGCAAGCGGCACTTACTGCGACATGATCAAAAACTACGAGTTACGTCGCGATTGCATGTTCAAAGTGGTCAAAAAACAGCGCGAATTAAGCTACAGCGTGATAAACAAACCCAAGCCGGTCGAAGAAGAAAAATAAATACTCAGCTCTGGCGATCCAGCAGTTGTTCTGCCAGCGCTGCCAATGCAGTTTTGTAATCGCTGTCGGCCAGCACATGGAGTGCATTCAAAGCCAACCGGGCCTGTGCCGAGGCCGCTTCGCGCGTGGCCTGCATGGCGCCGGTGCTTCTGACAATGGCAGCAATTTTTTGAAGGGACTCGACTTCGCCGTTCTCAATCGCCTGCCTGATCAAAGCGCATTCGTCCGGTGTGCCGCGCTGCATGGCGACGATCAAAGGCAAGGTAGCTTTGCCTTCGCGCAAATCATCGCCCAGGTTTTTGCCCATCAAAGCGGCGTCGCCGTCGTAGTCAAGCACATCGTCTATCACTTGAAACGCCGTACCCAGCGCCTGACCGTATTCGGCGCAAGCGGTTTCCACTGCGGGTGAACTGCCGGTGATCACCGCAGGTAAGCGAGTACTGGCTTCAAACAATTTGGCGGTTTTGCTGCGAATCACGTTCAGATAGCCGTTTTCGTCCAGCGATGCGTCATGCATATTCATAAGTTGCATGACTTCGCCTTCGGCAATCACATTGGTGGCGTCAGCAACGATGTCCAAAATGCGCATGTTTTGGCATTCGACCATCATTTGAAAAGCGCGCGAATACAAAAAGTCGCCGACCAGGACACTGGCCGGGTTGCCGAACAAGGCGTTGGCGGTAGGCTTGCTGCGCCGCAGCTTGGAGTCGTCGACAACGTCGTCGTGCAGCAAAGTGGCGGTGTGTATGAATTCGATGACGGCCGCTAGGGTGTGGTGGTCACTTCCCTTGTAGCCAAGCGCACCGGACATCAGGAGCAGCAACACCGGGCGCAGCCGCTTGCCGCCGGCCAGAATAATATGCTGGGAGACTTCACCGACCAGGGGAACGCCGGAAGACAGGCGTTGTGTGATGATGCGGTCGACGGCGAGCATGTCCTGACCGATCAGGCCGCTGACGGCCGTCTGGGAGGGGGAATCGGAGGCGCTCAAGGTATTTTTCTCACTGAAGATCCAAATTATAGGCACCGGAATCGGTCTATCAACACGGTAAACACAATAAACCCGAATGCATGCTAAAATGTTCGGCTCTGCTGAAATCCGTTGGCAGAGCAAAGAGTCTTTCTTTCAGAGGTTCGTATGTACGCAGTCATAAAAACCGGTGGCAAGCAGTATCGCGTGTCGACCGGCGAAAAAATCAAAGTAGAACAGATCGCTGCGGACGTTGGCCAGGAAATCGTGATTGACCAGGTTTTGGCTGTCGGCAACGGCGCAGAAATCAAGGTCGGCACACCCCTGGTGTCCGGTGCATCCGTTAAAGCCATGGTCGTTGCCCATGGCAAGCACGACAAAGTGCGCATTTTCAAAATGCGCCGTCGCAAGCATTACCAAAAACGTCAAGGCCATCGCCAGCAATTCACTGAATTGCAGATCGCCTCTATCCAAGCCTAAGGAGCACTACACACCATGGCACAGAAAAAAGGCGGCGGCTCTACGCGCAACGGTCGCGACTCCAATCCCAAGATGCTCGGCGTCAAGGCGTTTGGCGGCGAACACATCACTGCAGGTGCCATCATCGTGCGTCAACGCGGCACCAAGTTCCACCCCGGTACCAATGTCGGCATCGGCAAAGACCACACCTTGTTCGCTTTGGTAGAGGGCCACGTGTCTTTCTCCATCAAAGGTTCTTTGAACAAGCACATGGTCAATGTGACACCTGCTTAAGGTTCACACACCTCCCTGCAAAGCCCCGCTTGCCGGGGCTTTGTTGTTTAAGATTGCCTCATGAAATTCGTTGACGAAGCCTTTATCGACATCATCGCGGGAGACGGCGGGAATGGCTGCGTCTCGTTCCGTCATGAAAAATACAAAGAATTTGGCGGCCCCAATGGCGGCGACGGCGGACGCGGCGGCAATGTGTATGCCGTGGCCGATGCCAGTTTGAACACGCTGGTCGATTTCCGGTTTTCGCGCCGGCACGAAGCCAAGCGCGGCGAGCACGGCATGGGCTCGGACATGTTTGGCGCAGCCGGTGACGACATTATTTTGAAAATGCCGGTTGGCACCATGATGATCGACGCCGAAACCAACGATGTGTTGTACGAACTGCTCACGCCTGGCGAGATGATCATGATTGCCAAAGGTGGCGACGGCGGTTTCGGCAATATGCGATTTAAAAGCTCGATCAACCGGGCGCCGCGCCAAAAAACACCGGGCTGGCCGGGAGATCGCAAAAGCCTGAAACTCGAATTGAAAGTGCTGGCTGATGTCGGTTTGCTTGGCATGCCTAACGCCGGTAAATCCACTTTGATCAGCGCCATCTCCAATGCGCGTCCCAAAATCGCCGATTACCCGTTCACCACCTTGCACCCGAACCTGGGCGTGGTGCGTGTGGCGGCCGAGCAAAGTTTTGTGGTCGCTGACGTGCCCGGTTTGATCGAAGGCGCAGCAGAAGGCGCCGGTCTGGGGCATCAGTTCTTGCGCCATTTGCAGCGCACGCGTTTGTTGTTGCACATGATCGACATGGCCCCGTTTGACGACGCGGTTGACCCTGTCGCGCAGGCCAAGGCCATTGTGCTGGAGTTGAAAAAATACGACCCGGCGCTGTATGACAAACCGCGCTGGCTGGTCTTGAACAAGCTAGACATGGTGCCCGACAGCGAACGTGAAGCGCGCGTGAAAGACTTTGTCAAGCGCTTCAAATACAAAGGCCCGGTATTCCAGATTTCCGCGCTCAACCGCGAAGGCTGCGAAGGCTTGGTGCGCGCGATTTACGAGCACCTAGAAAAACAATTCAAATCCACCCAGGTGGAAGAAAAGCCCGATCCGCGTTTTGCGTCCTTGCCCTGACACCTTGTTTGCCCATGTCTGATGCCACCCATTTATTGAAAGACGCTAAACGCATCGTCGTCAAAGTCGGCTCCAGCCTGGTCACCAACGAAGGCCGGGGTTTGGATGAGCAAGCCATAGGCGAATGGTGCCGCCAGATCGCCGCGTTGATGAATTCAGCCGATAAACGCGAAATCATCATGGTCTCCAGCGGTGCAATTGCCGAAGGCATGAAACGCCTGGGCTGGGCCACGCGCCCGCATGAAATCCACGAATTACAGGCAGCAGCAGCCGTGGGGCAAATGGGTCTGGTGCAAATGTACGAAACCAAGTTGCGCCAACATGGGCTGGGCAGCGCACAGGTGTTGCTGACGCACGCGGATTTGGCCGACCGCGAGCGCTATTTGAATGCCCGCTCAACGCTGAACACACTGTTGTTGCATAACGTGCTGCCGGTCATCAACGAAAACGACACCGTGGTCAACGACGAGATCAAATTCGGCGACAACGACACCTTGGGCGCGTTGGTGGCCAATTTGGTCGAAGCCGATGCGCTGGTCATACTGACTGACCAGCAAGGTTTGTTCACCGCTGACCCTCGCAAAGACACATCCGCCACGCTGGTGCAACAAGGGCAGGCCGGTGACCCGGCTTTAGAAGCCATGGCTGGTGGTGCGGGTTCCAGCATCGGGCGCGGCGGCATGTTGACCAAAATTCTGGCGGCCAAGCGCGCGGCTGGTTCGGGTGCCAGCACAGTCATCGCTTGGGGACGCGAACCGGATGCCTTGCTGCGTTTGTGCGCCGGTGAATCCATAGGCACACTGTTGGTGGCACCCACGCAGAAACAGCAGGCGCGCAAACAATGGATGGCCGACCATTTGCAGTTGCGCGGGGCCATCCTGATTGATGAAGGCGCTGTCGGCAAACTCACGAGCGAAGGCAAAAGCCTGTTGCCCATTGGCATGCACAGCGTCAAAGGCGAGTTTTCGCGCGGCGATGTGATTGCCATTTGCGATCTGCAAGGCGTTGAGCTGGCACGCGGTCTGGCCAATTACGCCAGCGCCGAATGCCGCTTGCTGTGTAAAAAACCATCCAGCGAGATTGAAAAATTGCTAGGTTATGTGGCCGAACCTGAAATAGTGCACCGCGACAACCTGGTGCTGATGCGCTGACTGCTTATTCGCCTGGTGGTAGCGCTTGGTCGTCAGGTAAGTGCTGGCGCACGCCCTGGCGTAAAAAAGAGCTGCGGTTCTCCTGCCGGGGTAAATAGCGGGACAACTCGGTCAACGCCAATTCATAGACGCCGCGTTTGAACTCGACGACAGATTCCAGCGGCACCCAGTATTCGTTCCAACGCCAGGCATCAAACTCGGGGTGGGTGCTGGCACGCAAATTCAGCGCGTGATCAGGCACCACCAATTGCAGCAAAAACCAGATTTGTTTTTGCCCCTTGTAATGGCCGCGCGCATCCTTGCGGATATAGCGGTCAGGCACTTCATAACGCAACCAGTCGCGGGTCCGGGCCACGATGCGCACATGCTCGGCTTGCAGTCCCACTTCTTCTTGCAATTCCCTGAACAAGGCCTGCTCGGGTGTTTCTCCCCGGTCAATGCCGCCCTGCGGAAACTGCCAACTGTGGGTGCGGATGCGCTTGCCCCAAAACACCTGGTTCTTCTGGTTCAGCAGAATGATGCCGACGTTCGGCCGAAAGCCGTCACGGTCAAGCATAATCAAACCTCAAAAATTTCAACTGAGGCCATTATGCACAGCATCCGGCTGGCATCAATACGCCGATAGGTTTCACCCTCAAATAAAGCCACCCGGTTGGCGCACACAGTTACCCATGAAAGCTTCCCAGTTCCTGATTTCCACCCTCAAAGAGGCCCCGGCGGACGCCGAGGTCGCCAGCCACCAACTGATGATGCGGGCCGGCATGATCAAAAAACTGGGCGCTGGCATTTACACCTATATGCCCATGGGCTTGCGCGTCATCCGCAAAGTGGAAGCCATCGTGCGCGAGGAAATGAATCGCGCATCCGCCATCGAGCTGACCATGCCGGTGGTGCAACCCGCCGAGCTGTGGCAAGAGACCGGGCGCTTCGAAAAAATGGGCCCCGAGCTGCTGCGTATCAAAGACCGGCATGACCGCGACTTCGTGGTTCAGCCCACCAGCGAAGAGGTGGTGACTGACATTGCTCGCCAGGAATTGCGCAGCTACAAACAGCTGCCGAAAAATTTCTACCAGATACAAACCAAATTTCGTGACGAGCGCCGCCCGCGTTTCGGTTTGATGCGCGGACGCGAGTTCATCATGAAAGACGCGTACAGCTTTGACCGGGATGCTGACTCGGCACACATCAGTTACCAAGGCATGGCGCAGGCGTACCGGCGCATTTTTGACCGCTTCGGTTTGCGCTACCGCGCAGTGGCGGCTGACAGCGGTGCCATCGGTGGTGACCTGAGCGAAGAGTTTCAAGTGATTGCGGCCACTGGCGAAGACGCCATCGTGTATTGCCCGAACAGCGATTACGCGGCCAACATGGAAAAAGCCCAGGCGCTGGCCCCGGCACAGCCGCGCGGCGCTGCCACAGCGGCTTGCACGCTGACACCGACGCCGGGCAAAAGCACTTGTGAAGACGTGGCCGAGTTGTTGGGTGTGCCGCTGCAAACCACGGTGAAATCGCTGGTCTTGGCGACAGACGACACCAATGACAAAGGCGAAATTGTCAAAAGCCAAGTGTGGTTGTTGTTGGTGCGCGGCGACCATGACATGAACGAAGTCAAAGTCGGCAAGCTGCCCGGGTTTGAAAAGGGATTTCGCTTTGCTACGCTGGCCGAGATTGACGAGCATTTCGGCTGCAAGCCCGGTTACTTAGGGCCACTGAAACTACAAAAACCTTTGAAAATCGTGGCCGACCGCGACGTGGCAGTGATGAGCAACTGGATATGCGGCGCCAACCAGCCTGACCACCACATCACCGGGGTCAACTGGGGCCGTGATCTGCCCGAACCCGACATGGTGGCCGACATACGCAACGTGGTCGAAGGCGATGCCTCACCCGACGGCAAAGGAACGCTGGCGATTGAGCGCGGCATTGAAGTCGGCCATATTTTTTACCTGGGCACCAAATACAGCGCAGCCATGAACGCCACGTTTTTGGCTGAAGACGGCAAGCCCCGGCATTTCGAAATGGGTTGTTACGGCATCGGCATCACGCGCCTGCCCGCAGCGGCCATCGAGCAAAACCACGATGCCAAAGGCATCATCTGGCCGGACGCGCTGGCACCGTTCACCGTGGTGGTTTGCCCTATCGGGCCGGACCGCAGCCCTGAAGTGAAAGCTGCCGCTGAAGGCTTGTATGCCGAGTTGCTGCAAGCAGGTGTCGACGTGATGCTGGACGACCGGGGCGAGCGCCCCGGCGCGATGTTTGCCGACTGGGAGTTGATTGGCGTGCCGCACCGGGTCACCATCGGCGACCGGGGCCTGAAAGAAGGCCAGGTGGAATACCAGCACCGCAGAGATGCCGAGCCGACCAAGGTGGCGCTGGCGGAGGTGGCGGGGTGGATCACAGGCAAGCTCAATAAATAAATGCGCTTAGGGTTAGCTCAATTTGCACTGTTGATTGCTGCGGCCCATCAGATCCACGCCGGCCAGCAACGCGAAGAGCACCTGGCCGACTCGGTGCGTGGTGCGCTCAGCGTGGCGGTGGCAGGCTTGCCGCCGCCCGAGCCGTATTTGCCCACCGCTGCCGACAAGTTAGCCTATGAGCAATGGCTGCAAAACAATTTGCAGCGACTGCCCTTGCGAATCAAACAAATGCATGGTGCAGCCGGTCTGCCGGAGTTGGGCTCGCCGGAGTTGCAGCGATTGTTTTTGCAAACTGTTTGGTACGAGAGCCGCCGCGCCGCGTTAGAGCCTTCGTTGGTGCTGGGTTTGATAGAGGTAGAAAGCGGGTTTCGCAAATTCGCCATCAGCAGCGCCGGGGCCATGGGTGTCATGCAAGTCATGCCGTTTTGGCCGCGCATGCTGGGCCAGGGTGAACCGGCGGTGCTGTTTCAGTGGCAGGCGAATTTACGCTTCGGTTGCGTCATCTTGCGCCATTATTTGAAGTTGGAAAACGGAAATTTACACATGGCGCTGGGCCGCTACAACGGCAGCCGGGGACAAAGCGCATACCCCAATGCCGTACTGGCTGCGCAGCAGCGCTGGCAGCCTTGATAAGTGATGCATTGAGAGGGCTGGTCACAGCCCGGGGGCTTAGCTACCCAGTACTTTGGTGAGTTCGCCGGATTCGTACATCTCGGTCATGATGTCCGAGCCGCCGATGAATTCGCCTTTGACGTAAAGCTGGGGAATGGTCGGCCAGTTGCTGTATTCCTTGATGCCCTGGCGGATGTCGGCATCGTCCAGCACATTGATGGTGGTCAGTGCTTTAGTGTCAACGCCGCTGGCCTTGAGCAATTGAATGGCGCGACCGGAAAAACCGCACATAGGGAAATTTGCATTGCCTTTCATGAACAACACGATGTCGTTGTCTTTGACCAGTTGGTCGATACGTTGCTGCACATCACTCATAAGAACTCCCTGAATTGCAAAAATGCTGAATGGCCGGATTATTTCACTTCCGGGCGCATGCCCCCGCTGCAACGCGCGATGCCCGCGAGGTCGTTGCGGCTTTGCACCTGAGTGAAGCCTTTTTGCCGCAGTAAATCGCGCACCGCCGCCGCCTGGTCGTAGCCGTGTTCGAGCAGTAACCAACCACCTGGCACCAGATACGACGGGGCTTGGGCAATGATGGCCTGCAAATCGTTCAGGCCTTGCGGGCCGCTGACCAAGGCGCTTTGCGGTTCATGCACCAAGCCTGGCAAATGCGGGTCGCCTTGGGCGATGTAAGGCGGATTGGAGACGATCAGTTCAAAACTGCCTTGTACTTGCGCGAACCAATCGCTTTGCGTGAAAGCCACTTCCAATTGCAAACGCTGTGCATTCGCTTGCGCCACCGTCAAGGCTTTGGCGCTTTGGTCCACCGCATGCACTGTCCAAGCAGGACGCTTGTGTTTCAAAGCCAAGGCCACCGCGCCGCTGCCGGTGCCCAAATCCAGCACCCGGGCTTGCTGCAGGTCGAGCGACAAGGCCCAATCGACCAGGGTTTCGGTGTCGGCACGCGGCACCAGCACATCGGGTGTCACTTGCAAATCCAGACCGTGAAACGCCTGTAAGCCGGTCAGGTAGGCCAAAGGCGTGTAGTCCAGCAGTTGTCGCAGTGCTTGTTGGTAATGTGTTTGCTGATCGCTGCTCAGTTCCAGCGCATCATTCAACAGCAACCAGGCGCGGTCATACAAGGGACGCCGCATCACATGCAGCAACAGGGTTTGCGCCTCCAGCCCATCAATGTCCAGCGTTCGCGCATGGGCAAGCGCCAGGGAAATCTTATTCATTGGGTGGTGCGGATTTGGGGCATTTAAACGGCATCTTCCAATGACGCCAGTTGTTGCGCGGCTTCATAAGCTTGCAGGGCTTCGACCACATCACCCAAGTCGCCTTCCATGATGGCCAGCAGTTTGTACAAAGTGAGGTTGATGCGGTGGTCGGTAAAACGGCCTTGCGGGAAGTTGTAGGTGCGTATGCGGTCGCTGCGGTCGCCGCTGCCGATCAGGCTTTTGCGTTCGGCTGCGTCTTTGGCGGCGCGTTCGCTGCGGTCTTTTTCTTGTATGCGTGCTGTTAGCACGCGCAAGGCCTGGGCTTTGTTGCTGTGCTGGCTGCGTCCGTCCTGGCATTCGGCGACGATGCCGGTGGGCAAATGCGTGATGCGCACGGCTGAATCGGTTTTGTTGATGTGCTGACCGCCTGCACCGCTGGCGCGAAAGGTGTCTATACGCAAATCGGACGGGTTGATTTTGATGGCCTCGGCTTCATCCGGCTCAGCCAACACTGCCACCGTGCAGGCGCTGGTGTGTATGCGCCCTTGGGTTTCTGTCACCGGCACGCGCTGCACCCGGTGGCCACCAGATTCGAACTTGAGGCAACCGTAAACTCCGCCGCCTTCAATACGAACCACCACTTCCTTGTAGCCGCCCAACTCGCTCGGCGACTCGCTGACCACTTCCACCCGCCAGCCGCGCTCAGTGCAAAAGCGCGTGTACATGCGCAGCAAATCACCGGCGAACAAAGTGGATTCATCGCCGCCCGTGCCAGCCCTGATTTCCAGAAAGGCATTGCGTGCGTCGTCCGGGTCTTTGGGCGGCAGCATGCGTTGCAATTGCGCTTGCAAGGCCTCGAGTTGAGTAGCGGCAGAGGCGATTTCTTCCTGCGCCATGGCTTGCACATCCGGGTCGCTGTCTTGCAGCATGGCGTGCGCCGATTCGCTGTCATGGGTCAATTGCAACCAGCGCTGGTAGGGGGTGACCAAGGCCGCCACCTCGGCGTGTTCGCGGGACAAGGCCAGAAACTGGCTCATGTCTTGCATGATGTCTTCGCGCGACAGCAAAAAGTCGAGTTCAGACAGGCGTTGCACATTGCGCTCTAGCTGAGCGCGCATAAAAGGCTTCATAGAGAGGGCGCTTTCAGCTAACGGCCAGCGCGTAAAAAGAAATGCTCGATTGCGCTGCGTGCTTCCTGGCGGCTGCCAGCGTCGTCTGCATGTAATTCGGCCATGGCACCGTGCAGCATTTTTTGTGTCAGGCCTTTGGCCAGGGTTTCGAGCACAGCTTCAACCGGTTCGCCTTTGGCCAGCAGCTTGTGTGCGCGGGCCAGTTCGGCGCTGCGCCAGGCCTCGGCCTGTTGGTTGAGTTGCTGAATCAGCGGCACGTCCGAGCGTTGGTCCAGCCAGTGCACAAAGCTTTGCACCCCGGCATCGATGATGACCTCGGCTTCGGCCACCGCTGCCTGGCGGCTGGCTTGGCCGGTTTGCACCACCTGAGACAAATCGTCCACTGTATATAAATAGACATCGCGCAAGGACTTGACTTCGGGCTCGATGTCGCGCGGCACTGCGAGATCAACCATGAACATGGGGCTGTTGCGGCGTTTTTTCAGGGCACGTTCCACAGCGCCCAATCCGATCAGCGGCAAGGTGCTGGCGGTGCAGCTGATGACCGCATCGAACTCGTGCAAGCGGTCGGGCAAATCGGCCAGGCGCATGACTTGGGCATTGAGTTGAAGCGCCAGCAATTCGCCGCGTTCCATGGTGCGGTTGGCCACGGTCATGCCGCGCGGTGTTTTGGCGGCGAAATGCGTGGCGCACAGCTCGATCATTTCACCGGCACCGACAAACAAGACATTGATTTTGCTCAGGTCTTCAAACAGTTGACCGGCCAGCCGCACGGAGGCTGCCGACATGCTGATGCTGTGAGCGCCGATTTCGGTGGTGCTGCGCACCTGCTTGGCCACAGCGAACGAGCGCTGGAACATCTGGTGCAGGGTGGAGCCCAAAGCACCGACTTCGCGGGCCACACGCACCGCGTCTTTCATTTGACCCAGGATTTGCGGCTCGCCCAGCACCATGGAGTCCAGTCCGCTGGCGACGCGGAACGCGTGGCGGGCGGCTTGCTCATCGACCAAGGTGTAAATATGGCTGTGCAGGCTGTCGGTGCTGACACCGCCGGACTCGGCCAGCCAGTCCATGGTCTTGGGCATCAAAATCTCATTAGACGCACAATAAATCTCGGTGCGGTTGCAGGTAGAGAGAATGGCCGCTTCGGTTTGACCGCCCACCGCTTGTTTGAAGCCTTCAAGAACCGGCCCCATGTGTTCGACGGCAAAGGCAAACCGGCCCCGCAAATCGAGGGGTGCGGTGGTGTGGTTAAGACCGAGAGCCCAAACTGACATGGTGCGGATTATAAAATTTGAATTTATGGATGTTATGTCGCTTACGGTTCACCTGCTGAACTTTATTGCCCCGGCCTGTGCCGTGGCCGCTTGGATGGCCCTGGTCACCCCTCTGGTTACCCGGATTTCGCCCGGCTGGCGTGCCTGGCGGCGGCAATTCGTACTCAACAGCTTCATCGGGGTCTGTGTGCTGCTGATCGGCCTGCTGTGGCTGGGCAATGACGGGAAAATCCTCACCTATGCGGCCATGGTGCTGGCTTGTGCCACCACCCAGTGGTTGTTAACCCTTTGAGCCAAGTGCCGGCAGGCACTGGGTTAACATCGAAAAATCATTTATGAATGCGCCTACGCCATTAGACAAACTCATGCCTGTTGTCAGTGACAGCCATCGTTTGCGGGAAATCCCCTACAACTACACCTCGTTTTCCGATCGTGAGATCGTTATTCGTCTGCTGGGCGGGCACGCCTGGTCCATCCTGGAGAGCTTGCGTTTTGAAAGACGCACCGGTCGCTCGGCCCGCATGCTGTTTGAGGTGCTAGGCGATATTTGGGTGGTGCAGCGCAACCCGTATTTACAGGACGATTTGCTGGACAACCCGGCGCGACGGCGCATGCTGGTCGAGGCTTTGCGCCATCGCTTAAACGATGTACAGGCGCGTCGGCAACGGCAGGCCGCCGATGACGCCGGTCGGGACGCCCAGGTCGGCGAGTTGATGGACGCGGCGCGACTCGCAGTGGACCAGTTTGAGCAGCAATTTGAGCTGATCAACGGTTTACGCAAAAAAGCCCAGAAAGTGTTGCGCAAATGCACCGCTCACGACAACATCAAGTTCGATGCCATGAGCCGGGTGACACATGTGACCGATGCGACCGACTGGCGGGTGGAATACCCGTTTGTGGTGCTGACCCCGGACAGCGAAGCTGAAATGGCGCGTTTGGTCAAAGCGTGTATCGAGTTGGGATTGACCATCGTGCCGCGCGGCGGTGGCACCGGCTACACCGGCGGCGCGATTCCGCTGACCTGGCAAAGCGTGGTGATCAATACCGAAAAACTCACCGCCATGCACGCGGTTGAATCCATGGTTTTACCCGGCTTGCAACAAGCCACGGCCACGCTGTGGACCGAAGCCGGTGTGGTGACCCAGCGCGTGGCCGATGCCGCCGAAGCCGCCGGTTTGGTGTTTGCGGTGGACCCGACCTCTGCCGAAGCGTCTTGCATAGGCGGCAACATCGCCATGAACGCGGGCGGCAAAAAAGCCGTGCTCTGGGGCACGGCCTTAGACAACTTGGCGAGCTGGTGCATGGTCACACCGGACGCTTTGTGGCTGGAGGTGGTGCGCATCAACCACAACCTGGGCAAGATCCACGACGCGGACATGGCCAGTTTCGAGTTGCGTTACTTTGAAGCCGACGGCGTGACACTGGTGCGCACCGAACGCCTGGACATTCCCGGCGGCAGTTTTCGCAAAGCCGGTTTGGGCAAAGATGTCACCGACAAATTTTTAAGCGGTTTGCCCGGCGTGCAAAAAGAAGGCTGCGACGGCTTGATCACCAGTGCGCGCTGGATATTGCACCGCATGCCCAGCCACACCCGTACCGTGTGTCTGGAGTTTTTCGGCCCCGCGCATCTGGCTGTGCCCAGCATCGTTGAAATCAAAGATTACATGTTCCAGGTGGCCAAACAAACCGGCACCTTGCTGGCCGGCTTAGAGCATTTGGACAACCGCTATTTGAAAGCCGTGGGCTACACCACCAAATCCAAGCGCGGCGGCTTGCCCAAAATGGTCTTGTTTGGCGATATCGCCGGTGACGATGCCGACGACGTGGCGCGCGTCACGTCTGAAGTGGTGCGCTTGGCCAATGCCCGCAGCGGTGAAGGTTTCATCGCCATCAGTCCCGAGGCGCGCAAAAAATTCTGGTTAGACCGCAAGCGCACAGCAGCCATCAGCCGCCACACCAACGCGTTCAAGATCAACGAAGACGTGGTCATTCCGCTGCCGCGCATGGCCGAGTACACCGACGGCATAGAGCGCATCAACATCGAACTGTCGCTGCGGAACAAGATTGCTTTGTGCGATGCCTTGAGCGACTTGTTCAACAAGAGCCAGTTGCCGATGGCGGCGGTGGACGATGAACTAGATCGCCCGTCACCCGAGTTGTTGCAAGAGCGGGTGGTTCAAGCCCTGGCTTTGGTGTCTGAGGTGCGTGCTTTGTGGCAGGGCTGGCTCAGCGGCATCGATCAGCATTTATTGCAATTGCAAAATCACGAACTGCGGGCCAGTTGGAAAACCCAGTTGCGCACCGAGTTACACCAGTTGTTCAGTGACGCGGCCTTTGCGCCCCTGCGGCGTGAATTCGACAAGCTGCACCAGCAAGTGCTCAAAGGCCGGGTCTGGGCCGCGTTGCATATGCACGCCGGTGACGGCAATGTGCACACGAATTTGCCGGTCAACAGCGACGACTACGACATGCTGCGCACCGCGCATGAAGCTGTGGGTCGCATCATGGCGCTGGCGCGGTCGCTGGACGGCGTGATCTCGGGCGAGCACGGCATTGGCATCACCAAACTCGAATATTTGACGGATGCAGAGTTGCAACCGTTTGCAGATTACAAATCACGCATCGACCCCAACGGGCATTTCAACAAAGGCAAATTGCTGCGTAACGGCAACCCCGCTGACAGCGATATGCGCCGCGCTGATTTGAGCCAAGCCTATACACCCAGCTTCGGCTTGATGGGACACGAGTCGCTGATCATGCAGCAGTCTGACATCGGCGCAATTTCTGATTCCATCAAAGACTGTTTGCGCTGCGGCAAATGCAAACCGGTGTGCGCCACGCATGTGCCGCGTGCCAATTTGCTCTACAGTCCGCGCGACAAAATTTTGGCGACATCTTTGTTGATCGAAGCGTTTTTGTACGAAGAGCAAACCCGGCGCGGTATCTCCGTCAAGCATTGGGAAGAATTTGAAGACGTGGCCGACCATTGCACGCTGTGCCACAAATGCGCGACACCTTGCCCGGTGAACATCGATTTCGGCGAAGTCAGCATGAACATGCGCAATCTGTTGCGCAAAATGGGCCAGCAAAGTTTCCGGCCTGCGTCTGCGTTTCAGTCCTGGCTGGTCGGCACAGTCAACCCGCAAGCCATCCAATTCGGCCATCAACTCACGCGCTTGGGCATGCAAGCACAACGCATCGCCAACGGTTTGTTCGGCACACTGGCGCGCAAACAAACCCGCCAGCCGCCAGCCTCTATAGGCGCGGCGGGCATCAAAGCGCAAGTGATTCATTTTGTGAACAAGAAGATGCCAGCCGGTTTGCCCAACAAAACTGCGCGTGCTTTGCTGGACATTGAAGACCGGGATTACGTGCCCATCATCCGCAACCCGCAAACCACCAGCGCGGACGCAGAAGCGGTGTTTTATTTCCCCGGTTGCGGCTCCGAGCGTTTGTTCAGCCAAGTGGGGCTGGCCACGCAAGCCATGCTGTGGCACGCCGGTGTGCAAACCGTGTTGCCGCCGGGCTATTTGTGCTGCGGCTACCCGCAACGCGGCTCGGGCCAGCAAGACAAAGCCGAGAAAATCATCACCGACAACCGGGTGCTGTTTCACCGCGTGGCCAACACCTTGAACTATCTCGATATCAAAACCGTGGTGGTCAGTTGCGGCACCTGTTTTGACCAACTGCAAGGTTACGAGTTCGACAAAATCTTCCCCGGCTGCCGCATCGTTGATATCCACGAATACCTGCTGGAAAAAAACATCACTTTGCCCGGCGGTCAGGCTTACCTGTACCACGACCCTTGCCACAGCCCGATGAAACAACAAGCGCCAATGAAAACCGTCAAAGCGCTGCTTGGCGAACAGGTGATTGAGAGCAAACGCTGCTGCGGTGAAAGCGGCGGACTGGCGTATTCGCGCCCCGATGTGTCCACGCAAATCCGTTTTCGCAAGGAACAGGAAATATTGGCGGGCGAAGCTGAATTGCGTGACAAAGGCTGGGTCGATGCCAAAGAAAATGTCAAAGTGCTGACTTCGTGCCCGAGTTGTTTGATCGGCCTGAACCGTTTTCAGGACGATTTGCAAAACGGTTTGCTCGAAGCCGATTACATCGTGGTTGAAATAGCGAAAAAAATCCTGGGCGACAACTGGATGGCCGAGTATGTGCAACACGCCAACACCGGCGGCATAGAACGCGTATTGGTATAAACATGGCAGGACTGCAATCGACCACACCGCAACCCACCGACATTGTGTTGCACGGGGCTTCCAAAACTTTGGAGATAACGTTTGACAACGGCCAGTCGTTTCGCCTGCCATTCGAGTTGATGCGGGTGTTCAGCCCCTCAGCCGAAGTGCAGGGCCACGGCCCGGGGCAGGAAGTCTTGCAAACCGGTAAGCGACACGTTGGCATACTCAGTCTGGAGCCGGTGGGCAACTACGGTGTGCAACCGACTTTCAGCGACGGCCACAACAGTGGCATATTTTCCTGGGACTATTTGCATTTTTTGGGCGTCAGCCAAGACCGCTTGTGGGTGCAGTATGAACAGCGTTTGCAACAAGCCGGTGTGGACCGGGATGCACCAATGACTCCCCCTGGCGGCCCGGCCTGCCATTCATAGGACAACACATGGCCAGCACAGATTTCGGATTCAAAACCGTCGATGAGCAGGAAAAAGCACGGCGGGTGCGCGGCGTGTTCGATTCAGTCGCTTCCAAATACGACATCATGAACGACTTGATGTCCATGGGCTTGCACCGCGCATGGAAGGCCTACACCGTCATGGTGGCCAACCTGAAACCGGGCAACAAGGTGTTGGATATCGCGGGCGGCACCGGTGACATGGCGATGGCGTTTGCCGAGAAGGTGGGCGCGGGCGGCCAAGTGGTGCACACCGACATCAACCTCGCCATGCTGCGCCAAGGCCGCGAGCGTTTGATCGACAAAGGCGTGCTGTTGCCCACAGCGGTGTGCGATGCCGAGCAACTGCCGTTTGCTGATCAGCAGTTTGACCTGGTGTGTGTGGCCTTTGGTTTACGCAATATGACCCACAAAGACCGCGCCTTGCGTGAAATGGCGCGGGTCTTGAAACCCGGCGGCAAACTGCTGGTCTTGGAATTCTCCAAAGTGGCCGCACCTCTGACCAAGGCGTATGACTGGTATTCGTTCGAGGTCTTGCCACGGTTGGGAAAAATGGTGGCGGGCGACGATGCGAGTTACCGCTACCTGGCCGAGTCGATCCGCATGCACCCGGATCAGCGAAGCCTGAAAGCCCTTATGCAACAAAGTGGCTTTGCCCATGTGGACATACACAACCTGAACCTGGGCGTGGTGGCTTTACATGTTGGAATACATTGTTGAAGTCTGTTGTTGAGTTTTGCGAAAGTGGTTGCCAAATGAAGTTCATCAGTGTTGTACTTGCCTTGTTCATGTTGATGGTCAGCTTGCATGCCGATGCCGCCAAGCGTTTCGGTGGCGGCAGATCCATGGGGCAGCAATCGGGAAATGTGACCCAGCGTGAAGCCGGTCGCCCTGCCTCGCCTAATGCCGCTCCGAATGCCTCTCCGAATGCCGCTCCGAATGCCGCGCCCGCACCGTCACCTGCGGCACCACCCGCTGCCGCGCCACGTCGCCCCTGGGGCGCCATGCTCGGCGGTTTGGCCGCCGGTCTGGGTTTGGCCTGGTTGGCGCACTCAATGGGCTTCGGAGCCGAGTTCGGTCAATTGCTGATGTTCGGTTTGATCGCCATTGCCGTGGTCATGCTGATCGGCTTTTTCATGCGCAGACGCGGTCCGCAAGTGCCTAACGACACCTATGCCTACGGCGGCGCAGGCTCATCCACCAACCCCAACAACATGCCGCAGTACAACCCTGCCAAGATCGGCAACGATGCCTCGGCCCGGCCCTGGGAGCAAACCAATGCCAACTTTGAAGCAGCGCCTTCGCGTTCAGGCGTGCGCATAGGCTCATCCTTGATCGGCGGTAACCAGAACTGGTTTATCCCCGCTGACTTTGACGTGCAAGGCTTTGTGTCTGCCGCCAAGCAAAACTTCATCAGCTTGCAGGCCGCCTGGGACAAAGCGGATATTCCTGCGCTGCGCGCCATGATGACCGACAGCATGCTGCATGAAATACAAGGCCAGCTGGCTGAGCGTGAAACCCTGGTGCAAGGCCCCAACACCACCGAGGTGGTGATGATAGAAGCCCAGTTGCTGGGCATCGAAGACTTGGGCGAAGGCTATATGGCCAGCATCGAGTTCTCCGGCATGATCCGCGAAGAAGCGAATGCCGCACCCAGCCCGTTTCGCGAGGTGTGGAACATGACCAAGCCTAAAACCGGCGGCAGCGGCTGGCTGGTTGCCGGGGTACAGGCCTTGCAATAATGCAGGCTGATAGATTCAACAAACACACTTTCATGGCCTTTGCTTCCCCGCTTGCAGACTTGCCTGCGCGTTTGTCCGGTTTGATCCTGGAATTCAAATTACCGGATTGGCTGTTGCATGAATTGCAGGACAAACTGGTCTTGCTGCTTAACCATGTCTTGGGCCAGGAGCCTGCGGCGCTGGAACGGTTGCGACGCCAACAAGGCCGCTGCGTGCAACTCAGTTGGCGTGAATACCGGCTGCAATGGCTGATCACACCTGCCGGTTTGTTAGAGCGCGCTGCCGCAGATGCCGAAGCCGATTTGCGTTTGCATGTGAACGAAGCCTCGCCGGTGGCGCTGTTACAAGGTTTGGTCAAAGGTGAAAAACCTGCCATGCGCATAGACGGCGACGTCATGCTGGCCGCAGACATCAACTGGCTGGTCGACCATGTGCGCTGGGACATGGAAGAAGATTTGTCGCGCGTGTTCGGCGATGCCACCGCGCACCACATGGCGGCTTTCTTCAAACGCATCGCATCCGCCATGCGCGAGTTCGTCGCCAAATGACACGCCTGTACCGGGGCGTTTTCATTCTGTGGATAGTGCTGCGCTTCGGGCTGGATGAACTGCTGCTCTCCGGCTTTAAACAACCCTGGTTGATCCGCTTCACGCGCGTACTCACCATAGGCCGCAACCTGAGTGCGCCGCGCGGTCAGCGCTTGCGCCAGGCGCTGGAACATTTAGGGCCGATATTTGTGAAACTCGGCCAGGTGCTGTCGACCCGGCGCGACCTGTTGCCCAACGACATCGCAGATGAACTGGCCAAGCTGCAAGACCAGGTGCCGCCATTCCCCTCGGACGTGGCGGTGGCTTCGATTGAACGCGCCTTCGGCCGTCGTGTGGATGAAATTTTCAGCCGCTTTGACCGGATACCGGTGGCCAGCGCATCGATTGCGCAAGTGCATTTCGCCAGCCTGAAAAACAGCAGCGGTCAGGAGCGCGAAGTCGCAGTCAAGGTGCTGCGCCCGGGCATGCTCAAGGTCATAGACAAAGACCTTGAGCTGATGCACACCATGGCCACCTGGCTGGACCGTTTGTCCACCGACGGCAAACGCTTAAAGCCGCGCGAAGTCGTCGCCGAGTTCGACAAATACCTGCACGACGAACTCGATCTGGTGCGCGAAGCCTCCAACGCCACGCAACTGCGGCGCAACATGGAAGGGCTGAATCTGGTGTTAATCCCTGAAATGGTCTGGGATTACTGCACCCGCGAAGTCATCGTCATGGAACGCATGTACGGTCTGCCTATCAGCCACGTGGATGCCTTGCGCCAAGCCGGTGTCGACATCCCCAAATTAGCGCGTGACGGCGTCACTATTTTCTTTACCCAGGTGTTTCGCGATGGTTTTTTTCACGCCGACATGCACCCGGGCAATATCCAAGTCAGTGTGGCACCGGCCACTTTCGGTCGGTATGTGTCGCTGGATTTCGGCATCGTCGGCACCTTGACCGAGTTCGACAAAGAATACCTGGCGCAAAACTTCACCGCGTTTTTCCGCCGCGATTACAAGCGCGTGGCCGAGTTGCATATCGAATCGGGCTGGGTCCCGGCGCACACGCGTGTCGACGAACTCGAGTCCGCCATCCGCTCGGTCTGCGAGCCCTACTTCGACCGGCCATTGAAAGAGATTTCATTGGGCATGGTGTTGATGCGTTTGTTCCAGACCTCACGCCGCTTTCAAGTCGAGATACAACCGCAACTCGTGCTTCTGCAAAAAACCCTGCTCAATATCGAAGGCTTGGGTCGCCAGCTCGACCCCGAGCTGGATTTGTGGAGTACCGCCAAACCGTTTTTGGAAAAGTGGATGCTCGAGCAAATCGGGCCGCAGCGTTTGTGGAAACAACTGAAAGACGAGGCACCGCGTCTGGCGAAAATGCTGCCCGAATTACCGCGTCTGGTGCACGCTTTTTTACAGCGCGACCATGAGGAAGAGCGGCGTCAACTGATGGACTTGATCCGCATGCAGCAACGCACCAACCGCACGCTGCAAGCTATTTTGCTGTTGGCGCTGGGCTTTTTCGCCGGTATGGTGTTGACTGCGTTGCTGGGCGTGTGGAGCTTGGGAATTTAATTAATCTTCCGGCTGCATGCCGGTTTTGCGCGACTGGCGCGCAATTTGAATACCGTAAATCACCACGGCCAGCGAGACGGCCAGCATCAACAGGCTGGCAGCTGCATAAATCGAGGGGTTGACCCCGCGTCTGGCGTAATTGAAGATGACTTGCGGCAAGGTGGTGACGCCGGGACCGGCCAGAAATTCTGAAATCACCACATCGTCAAACGACAAAGTGAAGGTAAGCAACCAGGCCGCCAGCAAAGCTTGCGTCATGTTCGGCAAGGTCACCAGAAAAAACACCTGAAACGGCCGGCAACCCAGGTCCAGCGCGGCTTCTTCTATGGAGCGGTCCATTTCCTTGAGGCGAGATTGAATCACCACGCTGGCATAGGCCATGCCCAGCAACGCATGACCGAGCACGATGGTGAATGTGCCGCGCTCTGGCCAGCCGAACACGCGCTCCATGCCGACAAACAACAGCAACAGCGACAGGCCGATGATGACCTCGGGCATGACCAGCGGCGAGGACAACATGGCGTTGAACAAGGTACGGCCCCTGAAATTACCGAAACGCACCAGCGCGAAAGCCGCCAGCGTGGCCAGCACCGTGCCCAAGGTGGCGCTCATTAAGGCCACGTTCAAAGACAGCGAGAAACCCTCGACCAGCCGCGAGTCGTTCCACAGCGCCTGGTACCAGCGCAGCGAAAAGCCGGTGAACACGCTGTCCTGGCGCGTGCTGTTGAAAGAGAACACCACCAGAAATAACAGCGGCAGGTAGAAAAACGCAAACACGCCGCTCAGCCACAAACTGCTGATGTGTCGTTTCAGCCAAGAGGTGATCATGCGGACAACTCCTGCTCGGCCTTGCGGGTGACGTGTTGGTTGTACCAGGCCAGCGGCATGACCACGCCGACGATCATGGCGATGGCCAGGGCGCTGGCGCGCGGCCAGTTGTTGCTGCTGAACATCTCGTCCCAGACCACCCGGCCTATCATCAGATTTTCAGCGCCGCCCAGCAAAGACGGGATGACGAATTCACCCAGACAGGGAATGAACACCAGCATGGAACCGGCGACGATGCCGGAGCGACTCAGCGGCACGGTCACCAGCCAAAAGGTTTGCCAGGGCGTGGCACCCAAGTCTTGCGATGCCTCCAACAAGCGTTGATCCAGCTTGACCAGATTGGCATAAAGCGGCAGCACCATGAAGGGCAAGTAGACATACGTCATGCCCAGCAGCATGGACACATCGTTGTAAAGCATTTGTAGGGGCTCGGCGGTGGTGCCCAAAAATATCAGTACATGGTTGATGATGCCTTGGTCGGTCAGCAAGCCCTTCCATGCGTAGACACGCAACAGGAATGACGTCCAGAACGGCAGCATGACCATCAGTAGCAGCAAGGGGCGCACCGAGGGTTTGCTGCGCGCCAAAAAGTAGGCGAACGGGTAACCGAAGAACAGGCAAAGCAAAGTGGTCCACAGCGCGTATTTCAGCGACAGCAGGTAAGACTCGGTGTACAAGGTTTGCAGCCAGCCGCTGTCGGCGTCATGCAAGAGCGAAACGTAATTGGATAACTTCAGGTGCAAGGCCAAATGGCCGTTGTCGCTGGTCATCAGGGGCGCAAACGGGTTTAAACCTTCGCCCATGTCTGTCACGCTGATGCGCAACAAAATGAAAAACGGTACCGCGAAAAACAACAGCAGCCAGAACCAGGGAACCGTGAGAACCAGGCTGCGGCCGTGGTGCAGAAACATGCGGCTGAAAAATCCCGAGACTTTGGTCATGGCAGGTACTCAGCCCCTACAAAAGAAAAGGCGGGCAGCGCAAGCATTGACGACGCCCGCCTTCATGGCTTACTTGCCTTTCTTGAAGCTGGTGTAAACAGCAGTCATGGACTCGCGCGTGGCGTTGCCCAGGGCGGCCGGTGACACCATCAAAGCCAGGTTGGCTTCATCAGGAAACACGGTTTTGTTCTGTGCCACTTCAGGGTTCACGTTGGCCAGGCTGGCCTTGTTGGCTGTGGGGTAGCCCAACTCATTGGTTTGCGAAGCAGACACTTCAGCCTTAAGGTAGTAATTGATGAAGGCCATGGCGTTGTTCGGGTGCTTGGCATCTGCCGGTACTGCCAGGTTGTCAAAAAAGATCAGGCCGCCGGTTTTGGGCAACAGCGCTTCGATGTCGTGGCCGCTCTTGTTTTCTTTGGCGCGGGCGGCGGCGATGTTGAAGTCACCGGCCCAGCCGAGTGCCACGCAGGCTTTGCCGCCGGCCAGGTCATCGATCATGGTGCTGGTGAACAAACGTATGTCTTTGCGCACCTTGGCCAGCATCTCACCGGCAGCTTTGTGGTCAGCCGCGTCTTCAGAGTAAGCGTTTTTGCCGATGTAGTGCAGCGCAGGCGGCAGGATTTCGGTAGGTGAATCCAGGAAAGCAATGCCGCAGGATTTGAGCTTGCTGGTGTAGGTGGGGTTGAACACCAGGTCCCAGGCGTTGTCCGGCATGGGTGTGCTGCCCAGCGCCTTGGCGACCTTGGCCTTGTTGATGGCCACGGTGGTGAAACTCCAAGCCCAGGGGATGACGTGTTCGTTGCCGGGATCGACGCCGACCAGTTTAGACATCAAGTTGGGGTCGAGGTTTTTGTAATTCGGGATTTGTGATTTGTCGAGTTTTTTCAGCAAACCGGCTTCAACTTGCGCTTTGACAAACACAGAGCCGGGCACCACGATGTCAAAACCCGTGTTGCCAGCCACCAGTTTGGCTTGCAGCGCTTCGTTGGTTTCAAAGGTCTGGTAGTTGACCTTGATGCCGGTGTCTTTCTCGAAATTGGCGATCAGATCTTGCGCCACGTAATCCGGCCAGTTGTAAATATTGAGTACTTTTTCTTCGGTGTTGACGGCTGCAACGGGTGCGGCGGCCTTGGGTTCTTCTTTTTTACCGCAGGCGGCTAGAGCCAGCGCGGCTAACAGGACAAGTGAAAAACGGTGCATCATAGGAAAACTCCATGAAAAGAGTGTGAACGGGTTTGGTAGAAACTCAGATTACTTAAGTTTCACCTGCCTAGTATAAATACTGATTCACTAGTGTCCCAACGTTGGGAAGAGGGTTTGTTGAATAGGATCTTGGCCGATTTCAGGCCCATCCTGTAGTTTTCCCTGTAGGGCGGATATTGGCGTGGTTTCAAACATATTCAGATCCAGCAC
>CAISPG010000085.1 GCA_903887325.1 uncultured Burkholderiales bacterium
ATGTGCTTACAGGCGCTGTGGCTGTGGTTGCTGGTGGCTGGCGTCATGGGTTTTCTGTTGCTGAAACTGGCCTTGCGTCAGGCCGAATTCCGCGAACAGTTTGACGCCGCCTGGCTGCGCCTGCCGCTCTTGGGCCGCTTAAGCCTGGGCTATAACGCGGCGCGCTTTGCCGGCACGCTGGCGCTGCTGGTCGGTGCCGGTGTGCCCATGTTGAAAGCCTTGCAAACGGCGGCGCAGACCTTGTCCAACACCGCGCTCAGGGCCAACGCCATGCAGGCGATAGAACTGGTGCGCGAGGGTGCACCGCTGGCCAGTGCGCTGTCGCAAAACAAGCGGCTTCCCGGTCTGTTGTCCATGTTCGCGCGGCTGGGCGAGCAAACCGGCCAATTGCCGCAAATGCTGCAACACGCTGCCAAGCATTTGTCCGAAGAAGTGCAACGCCGCGCCATGCAACTGGCCACCATCCTGGAGCCCTTGCTGATTGTTACCATGGGGGCGGTGGTCATGCTGATCGTGCTGGCGGTCATGCTGCCCATCATTCAACTCAATCAGTTCGTGCGATGAAGGTAAACCATGGCAAGTACGTTGGACGGCAAATTGGTGGTGGCTATTTCCTCGCGGGCCTTGTTCAATTTTGAGGAAGAAAACCGCGTCTTCGAGCAAAACGACGACCGCGCCTACATGGATTTGCAACTCGCGCGGCTGGAGCAACCGGCCTTGCCGGGCGTGGCGTTTTCGCTGGTGAAAAAACTGCTGGCCTTTAACCAGCCCGGTGACGCGCGGGTGGAAGTGGTGATCTTGTCGCGCAACGACCCGGTCAGTGGTTTGCGCGTGATGAAGTCCGCCGCGCATTACGACCTGCCCATCATCCGCTGCACTTTCACGCGCGGCGAATCGCCTTGGCGTTATTTGCAGCCGCTCAAAGCCAATTTGTTTTTAAGCACCCATTTGAAAGATGTGCGCGCGGCGCTGGACGCCGGTGTGCCGGCCGCGCAGGTGTACCCGCATTCGGCGCACGCCTCCGAGGCGCACCCGCACGAAGTGCGCATCGCGTTCGACGGCGACGCCGTGCTGTTCAGCGACGAAGCCGAACGGGTGTTTCAGTCGCAAGGACTGGACGCATTCCAAAAGCATGAAAAAGACAAAGCGGCGCAACCGCTGTCGGCCGGTCCGTTCAAACCGCTGCTGGCCGCGCTGCACCGGTTGCAGCAAGAGGCCACACCGGCGGTGCGCATACGCACGGCGTTGGTGACGGCGCGCAGCGCCCCGGCGCACGAGCGCGCCATCCGCACGCTGATGCAATGGAATATCCAGGTGGATGAAGCCATGTTTTTGGGCGGTCTGCCCAAAGGCGAATTCCTGCGCGAATTCGAGCCTGACTTCTTTTTTGACGACCAGACCGGTCATATCGAATCCGCCGCCCGCCATGTGCCGTCCGGCCACGTGGCCAGCGGAGTGCAAAATACCCCTTTATCAGAAGATTGATGATTCATGCGATTGTTTGACCCTTTTATCGGCATGTGGCACAAAACCCGGACGCATTTAAGCCGGGTCTGGGCTTTATCCATCCCTTATTTCCGCTCGGACGAACGCTGGACGGCGCGCTTTTTACTGTTCATTTGTGTGGCGCTCAATCTTGGCCAGGTGTATGTGCTGGTGCTTCTCAACGACTGGAACCGGGTGTTTTATGACGCCTTGCAAAACCACGATGAACCGGTGTTCTGGGAACAACTCAAAATGTTCGGCATGCTGGCCGGTGCTTTCATTGTGGTGGCGGTCTACCGTTTTTACCTGACCCAGTTGCTTGAAATAAGGTGGCGCGCCTGGATGACGCGCGACTTTTTGACACGCTGGACCACGCACCAGATTTTTTACCAAATCGAGTTGCGCCAGGCCTTGGCCGGTCACGACGGCTTGAGCGGTTCTGACAACCCCGACCAGCGGATTCAAGAAGACATTCAAATGTTCACCGCCAGTACGGTGGAGCTTAGCCTGGGCTTGCTGGACGCGCTGGTCACGCTGGGCAGCTTTATCGGCATTTTGTGGATGATGTCGGGTGGCTTCAATTTCTTCATTGGTGAGAACGAGTTCACCATCCCCGGTTTCATGGTGTGGATGGCTTTGCTGTACTCGGTAGGCGGCAGCGTCATCGGCCATTTCCTGGGCCGTCGCATGGCGCCGCTGAATTTCCAGCAGCAAAGATTGGAAGCCAACTTCCGGCACCATTTGATGCGGGTGCGCGAATACAGCGAAGCGATTGCCATGGACCGTGGCGCGGATTACGAAAGCCACTCGTTGCAAAACCGCTTCAAGCAAGTGCTGGACAATTTCATGCAATTGCTGAAAGTGCAAAAGCGCTTCACGTGGTTTAGCTCGGGCTACGGCCAGGCGGCAGTGGTGTTTCCTATTTTGGTGGCTGCACCGCGTTACTTTGCCGGCACGATTCAATTGGGCGAACTGATGCAAATCTCTTCGGCTTTTGGCAGGGTCCAAGATGCCATGAGCTGGATCATCAGCAATTACAACAACCTGGCTTCGTGGACCGCCACCACCCAGCGTTTGAGCGTGTTCTCCAACCAGATGGAAACCTTGCGCGCCATTTCGTTTGCCGTGCAGCAACCGCTGGACGCTGACAGCCCCTCACCTACGGCGCTGAAAACCTCGGCGCTGACCATCACCTTGCCGGACCGCACCGTGTTGCTCGACGACGTCGTGCTCAAGGTCAACCCCGGCGACTCGGTGCTGATTCGCGGCCCCTCAGGCAGCGGCAAATCCACGTTGCTGCGTGTGCTGGCCGGTATCTGGCCGTATGTGCGCGGCTGGGACGAAAAACGCCAACCGCTGCCGATTTCCGCCGCCGTGGTGTTGCCGGATAACGCGGTGTTCATTCCTCAGCGTCCCTATTTCCCTGAGGGCAGCTTGCGCAACGCCTTGCTCTACCCGCATGCCAACAGCGATTTCACCGACGAACAAATGAAGCAGGCGCTGGAATTGGCACTGCTGCCGCAACTGTGTTCGCAACTCGACAGCGTCGGCCATTGGAGCCAGCAACTGTCAGGCGGCGAAGCCCAGCGACTGGCCATGGCAAGGGTATTTTTAAAGCAGCCCAGCTGGGTGTTTGCCGACGAAGCCACCAGCGCGCTGGACGAGGCATCGGAAAAAATCATTTACGAACGCTTGCTGCTGATGGTGATGCGGCAAAACGGCGCACTCGTGTCTGTCGCTCACCGCCCCAGCGTGGCGGCTTATCACCAGCGTTTGTGGCAACTGGTGAACGTGAACGAAGGCAGTATCAAGAGCCACGTGCTACAGGTCAGCCACTGATTTTTTAAAAAAGCGCCGAACCGGACTCAAGAAGTTTTGGCACTGGCCGATTCTTGTTGGGCAGGGGAACCAAGTTTCAGACCGTCCCCGCTCACAGTCCTGGTTTTAAGGGCGCGTCCTTGTGGCGCCGGGGGCGGTCGCCTTTTTTTTCTTGCAACCTATTTGCTGCGCTGACGACAGAGATGTCGCCAGCGCTTGCGCTTTTATGCGGCAAGTCCTTGCGTGGGGACGGCTGTCATCTTTGGACATACACTGAGTTTTCTCTACTCTGCGCTGCGTGCATGTCAAGCCCAACTCCCACTGCCTCTCCCCAATCCCTCTCCGGCCTGTTGCCCTTTGTCAAACCCTACAAAGGGCGCATAGCTTTGGCCGGTTTGTTTTTGCTGCTGGCTGCCGGGGCCACGCTGGCCTTCCCCTGGGCGCTGCGTCAATTGATAGACCAGGGCCTGACCGGGCCTGGCAGCGCCGAGCGTTTGGCCGGGCAGTTCATGCAATTGTTTGGCGTGGCGGCTTCATTGGCGCTGTTTTCAGCGGCGCGTTTTTACACCGTCACCTGGCTGGGCGAACGCATCACCGCCGATGTGCGCAACGCGGTCTACGGCCATGTGCTGGAACAAAGCCCGGCGTTTTTTGAAACCACGCAAACCGGCGAAGTGCTGTCGCGTTTGTCGAATGACACCACGCTGGTGCAAACCGTGGTCGGCTCATCGCTGTCCATGGGCTTGCGCAATTTGGTGATGGGCACCGGCGCGCTCTTGATGCTGGTGTGGAACCACCCGATGTTGATGGTGCAAGTCATTGGCTTGCTGGTGCTGGTGGTCTGGCCCAGCGTGACGTTGGGCAGACGCGTGCGTCGCTTGTCCCGCGCCAGCCAGGACCGCGTGGCCGACGCCAGTGCGCTGGCCGCTGAAGTGATGAACGCGATTCCCGTGGTGCAAAGCTATACCGCCGAACAACGCGAAGCCACGCGTTTTGTGGACTCGACCGAGCAAGCGGTGAAAACTTCGCTGCGTCGCGCACTGGCGCGCTCGGTGCTGGTGGGTTTCATCATTCTGGCCAGCAGCGCGGCTTTACTCTGGGGCTTGTACCAGGGGACCATGGCAGTGCGCGACGGCAGCATGAGCGCCGGTGAACTCGGCCAGACCGTGGTCTATGTGATTTTGCTGGCCAGTGCGTTCGCGGTGCTGGGCGAGGTCTACGGCGATTTGCTGCGTGCCGCAGGAGCCACCGAGCGTTTGATGGAGTTACTCAACACACGCTCGGTCGTCAGTTCGCCCGAGCAGCCCAAACAAGCCGCTTGGCCTGACAGCGGTTCTTCTGTGTCTTTGCAAGCGCTGGATTTTCATTACCCGTCACGACCGCAAACCCTGGCGCTGGCCGGGCTCAGCGGCGAGATACACCCTGGTCAAACGGTGGCTGTTGTTGGCCCCAGTGGTGCGGGCAAAACCACTTTGTTTGGCTTGCTGCTTCGCTTTTACGACCCGCAAGCCGGGCGCATTGTGTTGGACGGTGTGGCGATCAACGACATGAGCTTGCACGACCTGCGTTCGCGCATTGGCATCGTGCCGCAAGAGCCGGTGATTTTTTCGGGCAGCGCCATGGACAACATCCGCTACGGCAACCCGCAGGCCAGCGACGAAGAAGTGCTGGCTGCGGCTAAAGCCGCGTTCGCCGATGAATTCATCGTGCAACTGCCGCAGGGCTACGACACGTTTCTGGGTGAAAAAGGCGTGCGTCTGTCAGGCGGTCAACGCCAGCGCATCGCGATTGCCCGCGCCATGTTGAAAAACCCGCCGCTGTTGTTGCTGGACGAAGCCACCAGCGCCTTGGACGCGCACAGCGAGCGCATGGTGCAGGCAGCGCTGGAAACCGCCATGCAAGGCCGCACCACGCTGGTGATTGCACACAGGCTGGCGACGGTGCAACAAGCCGATGTGATCTGGGTGCTGGATCACGGGGCATTGGTCGAGCAAGGCACGCACGCTGAGCTGGTGGCCAAAGGCGGTTTGTATGCCAGCTTGGCGGCTTTGCAATTCAATCAGGCTTGAAACTTGTGGTCAGTGAGCTTAGATGGCTCGACATAGCGGAGTTCAAGACAAATCCTGATTTATGCCTTAAAATTGCATAAACGATTAAAAAACATCGTTTAAGTATTTTAATAAATCAAATTTGATTGTTTAAAAAATGACCGCACCGCTGCCTTTGCCTGTCACCCGCAGCCTTCAACGGCTGGGAATGGGCGTGTCGCTGGCCCGTCGCCGCCGTCATTTAAGCCAGCAGGAGTTGGCCGAGCGCATAGGCACTTCGGCCATTACCGTGCGTCGCATGGAAGCCGGCCACCCGGGCACCGGCTTGCAATACTTTGTCAAAGCGCTGCATGTGTTTGGTGAACTCGACAAGCTCAATCAATTGCTGGACAGCTCGCAAGACAGCATAGGTTTGACATTGATGGATGAAAAGTTGCCGCAACGCATACGCAAATCCAAAAGCAATTCTGAAACAGGCGCGTTTTGATGTCAGGCGCAACGACATTCAAAGCCAGCGCACTCAGAACCATGCTGGATGTTTGTCTGGGTAAAGCTGAAATAGCGGTGGGTCGCTTGGTGCATGTCAAACAAGGGCAAAGAGAATTCTCGCAATTTGCCTACCACGAGGCGTGGCTGACAGACCCGTCCAGCATTGAAATCTCGCCTGACTTGCTTCGCCAAACCGGCTATCAGTTGCACAAGCCTTACAGCCGCAATGACTCCTGTTTTTTTCACGCGCTGGCTGACACTGAACCCGATGCCTGGGGGCGTCGCGTGATTGCCAGAGCGCACGCCAAAGCCCGCGCCAAAGATGCTTCATTGGCAGCGCTCACAGAGATTGACTATCTCACCGCGGTCGACGACTTCAGCCGCGTGGGCGCGCTGCGCCTCAGAGACGACCAAGGTCACTTTTTACGCAGTGTGGCTGAGGGTGAACCTGCGACACCTGCTTTGATCGATCTTCAAAAAATATTCAACGCCAGCCGTGCGTTTGAACTCAGCCGGGAAACAGCAGAAGACCTGAGCTACTTGCAAGGCAAGGGAACCTCGCTGGGCGGTATGCGGCCTAAGTGCACGGTGCTGGACACGGACGGTGCATTGGCTTTGGGCAAGTTTCCCAGTGTCAGTGATGAACGCAGCGTCACCAAGGGCGAAGTGCTAGCGCTTCAATTGGCCCGACTGGCGCATATCAACAGCGCGCAAGCCAGAATCGTCATGGTGCAAGACACGCCTGTCGCCGTTATTCGACGCTTTGACCGCACGCCCCAACAAGCGCGCATACCTTACCTGTCAGGGGCAAGCTTGTTACAAGCGCGTCGGGAAGACGAACATTCCTACACCGAGGTCGTAGACATCATGAGATCCAAGTGCAAAGACTTTGCAGCGGATGCTAAACAGTTGTGGCGGCGTTTGGTGTTCAACCACTTGATCTGCAATGTCGATGACCATTTGCAAAACATAGGTTTTCTGCACACTGGACATAACCAATGGACGCTGTCCCCGGCTTTTGACTTGAATCCTTTTCCGGACAAAGACCGAGAGTCCAAAACCTGGTTGAGCGAAGACACCGGACCCGTCAATTCGGTTCGCCAACTTCTGGGACAAGCACCGCGATTTGAACTTTCACCGTCTGAGGCCAAGCTGGTGTTGACTGAGGTCATCAGGGCTGTCTTGCAATGGAAAGAGGTCGCCTTGTCCACAGAGGTCGGTATGCATGCGGATGAATTGGCGGCGTTCGAGCCGGCTTTTGAAGGCGCGGCATTGCAAGAAGCCTTGAGCTTTTCAACATAGATAAATGACATGACCACTGTTTACGCCACCCCTTCCGACATCGATTCACGCAAAGCTGCTTGGCGCTTGCTGACCACTTTGCTACTCATGCTGTTGGGCAACAGCGGCATGTACGCCGTGTCGGTGGTGCTTCCCACAGTGCAAGCCGAGTTCGGCATCAGCCGCGCGGATGCATCCATTCCCTATACCTTGTGCATGCTGGGTTTCGGCTTTGGCGGCATGTGGCTGGGGCGCTGGGCGGACCGCGTCGGCATTGCGCGCGTTCTGGCCCTGGGCGCGGCCGGTGTCGCCGGTGGGTTTGTGTGGGCCGGGATGTCGGGCGGCATCATCGGTTTTGCATTGGCGCAAGGCCTGCTAGGTTTGCTCGGTATCGCGTCCACGTTCGCGCCTTTGTTGGCCGACACCGGTCAATGGTGGAACAAGCGCCGGGGTATCGCGGTGGCGGTCTGCGCCAGTGGCAATTATTTGGCAGGCACCTTGTGGCCGCCGATTGCGCAATGGGGCGTGGTGAATATAGGCTGGCGCAGCACCTATGTGTGCATAGGATTGTTTTGCGGCATAGGCATGGGTTTGCTGGCGTTGCGCATGCGCGAACGTCCGCCGCAACTGCAACACGCGCCGGTCAGCCACACCGGCGTGGTGGCCTCAGACCGGCCCTTCGGTTTGTCGGTGCCGAAAGCGCAATGGCTGCTCAGTCTGGCTGCTGTCGGTTGCTGTGTGGCCATGGCCATGCCGCAAGTGCATATCGTGGCGTATTGCAGTGATTTAGGTTTCGGCGCGGCGCGCGGCGCTGAAATGCTGTCGCTGATGCTGGCCTGTGGCATCGTCAGCCGTTTGGTGTCGGGCGCGATATGCGACCGCATCGGCGGCATCCGCACTTTGCTGCTCGGCTCGGTGTTGCAAGGCATTGCGCTGTTGATGTTCTTACCGTTCGACGGCTTGGTGCCGCTGTACCTGGTGTCGGCCATGTTCGGTTTGTTTCAAGGCGGCATCGTGCCGTCATACGCCATCATCGTGCGCGAGCATTTCCCGGCGGCAAGTGTGGGGGCCAGCACCGGCACCATCATCATGGCCTCGTTGGTGGGAATGGCCTTGGGCGGTTGGTTGTCCGGCAAGATTTTTGATATCAGCGGTTCTTACCATGCGGCGTTTATCAATGGCGTGGCGTGGAATGCGTTGAACATGGTCATCGTGCTGTGGCTTTACAGGCGGTGGAAAAATCAGGCGAGTGCTTAAGGCAATCGCTTGACTCAACCATAGAGCTGCGTCAGGCCAAGGGCTTGTGCGCCACAAACACATAACGGCTGATGCTGAAGAAATAACCGCCTGCGTCTTCCATGCTGCGCACATCGGCTTGCCAATCGGCTGCCAGTTGCGGGCCGAAGTCCGGCAAGCCGCCAACGAAGGACGCGATAAACCCCATCATGCCGCCGCTGAAGGTGTCGGAGCTGCAAGCCATGTTCATCAAAGGAATGGTGTGGGCTTGCACGTCTGCAAAGCCCGCGCGCTGCAAACGCTGTCTCATGGTGCGCGGCAGTTGCGGATGCGGAATATGCTGGCTCCAGCCTTGCATCATGCGGCGCATACGCACTTCGTCGCGACACGCCCAAACGCAAGACTCCCAATCGGTATCCACCAGCAACACCTGTGCGCCGGGCTTCATCACCCGTGCGAGTTCGCGCAAAGCGTCATCAATGTCGGCCACGTATTCATACACCTGCGTGGCCAGCGCCACATCAAACGTGGCTTCAGCAAACGGCATCTGCAAAATATCCGCCTGATGAAATGTCACTTGGCGATGCGCGCTGCAACGGCGCGCGGCCATGGCCAACATGGGCGGAGCAATGTCAATCGCATCCACACGACCAGCGTTGGCCACGGATTCCGCTAGCGCAAGTGTGGTCAGGCCCGTCCCGCAACCAATGTCTAAGGCGTGCATGCCTGGCTTGACATCCAGCAGCTGAAAAATTTGTTCCCGCTGTTGCACCACATCGGGTGTCAGGTAAATTTTTTCCAAGCGCTCGGCACCCGCTTGGTCGAATTGCGCCAGCGTGCTGTCTGTGTCTTTCATACGTCCAACTCCAAATAACTTTCAAAAACCGCCACATGCACCAGCGCATCCTCTGCGCCTTGCGGCCACAAGTGCGTGGCTTCAAAACGCACGTCGTAAGTGGGCTCGTCATCCGCGTGTATGCCGTGGCCGTGTGCATCCGGAAACGGATAAGCGGGAGATTGACTGATCACCACGCCGCGCTTGCCGCGTATGTAACCGGGCATACGCACATGGCCTGCCACATGCTCATCGCGCACACGCACAGGGTCGCCCGGCAAAAACGCGGTGCGCTTGGCATGGTTGCCGCGCCCCACAGCCGAGGGCATGGACAGCGGATAAGCGCCGCCTGCGAGTTGTTCCAATTCCTCGCGCGTGACTAAACCTTTTTCCACGCACAGCGTAGCCAAGCTGGTCAGCGAGCGTTCGTAGTAGCTGGCGCTGAGGTAATGCTGCGGTGTCATGCGCTCGATGGCGTGGCGGTATTCGTCCATGTTGAACACACCGCTTTTCACCGCCAGGCTGTACAAGGCATTCGCCCGTACTTCCCAGTCGGCGTGAAACACCGCCGCGTCGCGGCTGTGCATCACCTTGCCGAAACCTTGTTTGCCGCCCAAGTCGTGCATGCCGTCCATTTGTGTTCCTTTAAATGCGGGCCACGCCGATCAACGCGTCCTTGCTGATGAGGGTGGTGAGTTGATCTAACGACAAAGCTTCTGTGCCAGCCGGACGCTGCGGCATCACCATGTAGCGCGTGTCTGCGGTCGTGTCCCAGACGCGGATTTGCGTGTGCGCGGGCAAGTCCAAACCCATTTCGCGCAACACCGTGCGCGCCTCGCGCACCACGCGCGAGCGGTAAGCCAGTTCTTTGTACCAGTCCGGCGGCAAGCCGATGATGGTGAATGCGGTGCATGAACACAGCGTGCAGCAAATCACATTGTGCAGGTCGGCGGTGTTTTCCAGCACGACAAAATGTCGGTGGTGCGGCGGCATGCTCAAGCCCGCTTCGCGGATCGCGGCCATGCCGTTCGACAATAGCAATTGTTTGAACGCCGGGTCGGTCCAGGCGCGTGCAATCAAGCCTGCGCCGTTGGCCGGCACCCAGTGCTCGTGCGCGAGTTCGTCAAACGTGTCGATGAAATCAGCCGGTTGCATGCCTTGGCGTTGCAGCACAGTTTGTATCGCGTCCAGTCTTTGTTCGATGCTGGCAATCGGTGTGGTGTCGGTGGTCATGGCGGTACCTTGCTTGAATAACTGAGAATCATGTTAACCGCCACACACACTGCCACCATGAGCCTGTCTTCTGTCCAAGCATTTTTTCAGTCACTGCAACTCGATATTCCGATTTTGGAAACCGAGGCCAACACCGCCACCGTGGCGCTGGCGGCTGCTGCGCACGACGTCGAGCCCGGGCGCATTGCGAAGACGCTGGCTTTTCGCCTGAGCGATGGCCGCGATGTTTTGGTGGTCGCACGCGGCGACGCACGCATAGATAACGTGAAATTCAAAACCGCTTTGGGCAAAGGCAAGATGCTGTCGCCCGAGGTGGTGGCCGACATCACCGGCCACCCGGTGGGCGGCGTTTGCCCGTTCGGCTTGGCGCGGCCACTGCCTGTTTATTTGGATATGTCGCTGAAAGCTTATGACGAAGTGTTGCCTGCGGCGGGCTCGGTCAATAGCGCGGTGCGGATATCGGTGGCCTTACTTGAGCAAGTGACGCAGGGGGAGTGGGTGGATGTGTGTCAAGTGATGGCGGGGTAGCGCTACTATCAGAATGTTGTTTATTCAGACAGTGGCAAACAGTCAATAAATTACGTCAACTTAACTTTTGTCTGTATCTCCACACCAAGGTGAGCTGAGATGGCAGCCAGCATGGCCGACACATGACTGAGCGTCGGGTTACCGGCGGCAGACAACATGCGGTGCAGGCTTTTAGGCGGCTTGTCCATGTCGCGGGCGAGTTGCTCAAAACCGATGGACGCATTCACCAAATCACGCAACAACAACTTGGCTGTGTGCGGCTCGCCTTGCAACAGCAGACTGGTGGCTTGCTGCAACAAAGCGCGGGCGTAGGCCGGCTCGGATTGAACGCGGGCGGTGATGGTTTGTCTGAATTCACGCGTGAGGGCCATGTTTAAGTCCTTTCATTTCATGAGAATTTGTAGTCATGCCATCGCGAGATGGCTACTTCAATGTCTTTTTGTTGACCGCTTTTGTCTCCACCTGCCAATAAAAGAATGATGTTCAAACCGTCTTTGGCAAAGTAGATCCGTATTCCAGGCCCCCAGTTGATTTTGTATTCCCCGATCCCCCGGAACCACTTAACGTTTGACAAATTGCCTTGCTCCATTCGAGCCAATGCCACTTGTACTTTCACTGCAGCTTGTGTATCCAAATTTAGGAACCAATCACCAAAAGGACTTGAACCATCAACAAGAAGCAGTTCCTTGATAAAGTACACACTGAAAGGTAACATATATGTATCCATTAGTCAATCCAATCGAATGCCTGAAACGGCTGAAAAGACTAAGTGGTATAGATGCAGCAGTATGCGAAGTCGTTAACAACTGAAACGTGATCTGTTAACCGCATGCACTGATTAATCTATGCAAACCAGCTTGTGTTTCCGAAAAAATTTTCAGCACATTGAATCGCCCCGGGTTTCGTGGAGGCCAGTTGGTCTAAGTTGAGACGATTGTCTCTTGGCTATTGGCGAGTTGCCGATAGTAGTTTTCCTCAGCTTCTGCCGGTGGAATATATCCAATCGGTTCAAGCAGTCGGATGTGATTGAACCAGTGCACCCATTGCAAGGTGGCCAGTTCCACGGATTCCTTGGTTTTCCAAGGAGCCCGGCGGTGTATCAACTCAGCCTTGTACAGCCCGTTGATGGTTTCTGCTAACGCGTTGTCGTAGCTGTCACCACGACTGCCCACTGATGGTTCGATGCCTGCTTCTGCCAGCCTTTCGGTGTACCGAATGGACACATATTGCGAGCCACGATCAGAATGGTGAACCAAGGTTTCGTCACGCTCAGGCTGTCGATCAAACAAAGCTTGCTCCAGTGCATCCAACACGAAGTCAGTGCGCATGGAGCTGCTCACGCGCCAACCCACAATACGCCGCGCATACACATCAATGACGAACGCCACGAACAGCCAGCCTTGCCACGTGGACACGTACGTGAAGTCCGATAGAGGATCGAATTCAAATTCAGCTACATTGGGAAGATGGAAAATTCATCCTCGTTGAAGACTTTGGACGTAATGACCGCTATACAGATACTTCAGGAAGAATGAGGGTTTTTGACTATCTCAAAAAGTACTCAGGCACTTCATCTCGCGTGAGATTGATTTTGACAGTTAAAGGTGATTCGACTCAGTGGATACTTGCATCCTCAACTATGTTGCGACGATTGAAAAAGGAAATCTTTCAAACCTTCAAGGGTGAATAATCTATTTCAACCGAATTTCAACCGTCTTCCCCACCGCCCTGGCCGCTTTAATGAGCGTATCCAATTGAATTGACAAATTCTCCGGGTCAAGTACTCGGTCTAACTGCGAGCGGCTTGTCACCATGCGCTGCGCCATAGCCACTTTGCTGATATTTCCGGTTTGCATGGCATCACTCAGTTGCTCAGCCAATGCACGCTTCAAGGCGCGGGCTTGCACTGATTCGTAAATACCTTCTTCAATCAAGAATTCGTCAAAGCTGCTTCCTGAATGTTTATTGGCTTTAGTTGTTTTGCGCATGTTTCCAATCTTTCAAACGTGTGATGGCTAATTCAATCTCAGACTGTGGTGTCTGTTGTGTTTTTTTGATAAACCCGTTTAACAAGATCATTTGCGCTTCCACCACTGCAAACATCACTCTCGCAATCCTGTTCCCGATTCGACTTCGAACCTCCCACACAGAATCCCTCAAATAATCCACGCGAGGTTTACCCATAGGCCACTTGAATTGAACATAGGCAATGTCTTCGCCAATGATTTGTCGATCTGATTTACTCAATGTCTTTAACCATTCGCGAACTGGCTCATGCCCTGAAGCAGAACAGTAAAAAATAGCAGGTAACTTTTGGATCGGCTTCATTTGTAATGTACCCTAAAAAGTACTTTATGAGTGCCTACTTCATTCAATCGAATAAATATCAGCAACCAAAGATTAATCCTTTGGTCACTGTGTATCTATCAAACAACTACCCTATTACTTGTGCGCCATGCACTCCAGCCGCTAAGCCTCAATAAGTCTCCAACTGCAACCTGCCCTCTTGCTTCAATCTCTCGGCGACAGAAGTCCAATCCAAACCCGCACCCACAGCGATGTCGTGCATGGCCTGCAACACACCTTCTTCCATGCTCTTCAAACCGCAGACATAAAAATGCGTTTGCGGGTCTTGCAGCATGGCGGCCAATTGTGCGGATGCATCCCGCATCGCGTCTTGCACATAGCGCTTCGGCGCGCCGGGTGTGCGTGAAAAAGCAAAGTGAATGTCAATGAAATCTTTGGGCAGTTTTTGCAAAGGCCCGAAGTAAGGCAACTCTTGCTGCGTGCGTGCGCCGAAAAACAGCAGCAGCTTGCCGCCTGCAAATTTGCCGCTGGCCTGTATGCGTCTGCGCCACTCGGTCATGCCGCGCATGGGTGCACTGCCGGTGCCGGTGCAAATCATCACGATGTGGCTGCCGGGGTGGTTGGGCATCAAAAAGCTGCTGCCAAACGGGCCTATCACTTGCACGCTATCACCGGTTTTCAAATTGCACAAATAGTTGGAAGCCACGCCTTTCACGGCCTGGCCTTGGTGGTCTTGCACCACGCGTTTCACGGTCAATGACAGGTTGTTGTAACCGGGGCGCTCGCCGTTGCGCGGGCTGGCCACTGAATATTGACGCGCATGATGCGGCTTGCCATTCACGTCCACGCCGGGCGGCACGATGCCCACCGATTGGCCTTCGAGCACCGGAAACGGCATGCTGCCAAAGTCCAGCACGATGTGGTGTGTTTCGTTGTCTGTGCCGGGCTCATTCACTTGCATATTGCCGACCACCGTCGCGGTAATGGGCGACTTGGGGCCATGCAAATTGGTGTACGGATGCGCGGCAGACCAAGGCGGTACGGTAGCCCCCAATGATGCTGCGTTGACCACGGGCGCATTGGCAGTGGCAGGCACAGACGTGGCCGCTGTTTCAAACGCTGTGCTACCTGACACTTGCGAATTGGCTTGCAATGCATCCACCGCTTGCGCGGCAGGCAGTTCGTCCCAAGACAGTTGTTCTGTTAAAGAATACGCTTTGCTGCGCAACACTGGCAACCAATGGTCAATCGAACCTGTGGGGCACGGCGGCACGCAAGCCATGCAGTGGTTGCATTTGTCCGGGTCGACCACGTAGTTGCGGCTGTCGTGCGTGACAGCACCCACCGGGCAAGTGGCTTCGCAGGTATTGCAGCGTATGCACACCTCGGGGTCGATCACGTGTTGCTGTAGCAGTTCGGCGATTTCTGTACTCATGGCTTGATTCTGTGTTCGTGTTGTTGCGATTGTGTCTGTAATTGCTGTGGTTTTGTGCTGAGCTTCGTTTTGTACTCAGCAGTGGCTTTTGCTGAGTACAGATTTTCTGAGTGCAGGTATTCGGAGTGCAGGTTTTATGCTGAGCTCTAGGCCACGCAGGCCGGGGCCAGGCTCCTCATGACGCAAGCTTTAAATCGTCGCCCGACCCCGGCCTGCATGTCCTCTGCGAAGAAGCGTCCTGTGTTTACGGTACCTCACAAGCTGAGACGGCAGTGAAAGTGCATTTTCCGATTCAAGCGCACGCCAATGAAGCAGTTCGCAGCGTGGTGGCAGCGGCAGGCGGGGTGACGATTTAAAGCTTGCGTCATGAGGAACCCCGCCTGTCGTTGCCGCCAAGCGGGTTCAGCACCTAAGCAAGTCACAACTCAAACTACACCACCATCGACACGCCGGTTCAGCAAAAGCAAAACCTTGCACACCAGTCACGCGATTCGCAGCACGGTGGCAGCGGCAGGCGGGGTGACGATTTCAGCTCGCTGTATGAGGAACCCCGCCTGTCGCTGCCGACGCGCGGGTTCAGTGCACCAGCAGGTTGAGCAATCAGTTGAACCGCACATACTCAAAGTCCACCGGCTGACGATTGATACCCATCGCAGGCGGCGCAATCCAGTTAGCGAACTTGCCCGGCTCCACCACCCGGCCCATCAGGCTTTGCACAAACGCACGATCTTCCGCTGTGGGCAACCACTCGCCCACCTTGGCACTCCATTCCTGCTCAGACACCACACGGCCATCCGGCGACACCTTGGCGCCAGACAAAGCGCCGATGTTGCGGTGAAACGCCTTGTGCGGCACGCTCAGGCGGTGCGGCAAACCGGCTTTCTCGATCACACGGTTCCAACGCTCGACACCGCCCACCGAATCCTTGATGTAGTCATCGCGCAGCACTTCATTCAGCGCATTCAGCATAGGCACTTCTTTTTCTTGCAACTGGCCATTGGCCACGTGCAACACCTTGTAAGTCTGACCGCGCAACATGTGATCATCATCACGCTTGCCTTCTTCATAGCGGCCTTTGATACCTGTCGAATAAAAGGTCGCTGCGTTGCTCGACTCATCCGCACCAAACAAATCAATCGTCACGCTGAAGTGGAAATTCAAATAGCGCTGCAAAGTAGGCAAATCGATCACGCCTGCCGCGCGCAGTTTGCCCACGTCGTCGGTTTTCATCTCGTTCATCGCCGCGCAGGTACGTTGAATGATGCGGCTGATGCCGGACTCGCCGACAAACATGTGGTGCGCTTCTTCGGTCAGCATGAATTTGGTGGTGCGCGCCAGCGGATCGAAACTGCTTTCCGCCAAAGCGCACAACTGGAACTTACCGTCGCGGTCGGTGAAATAGGTGAACATGAAAAAGCTCAACCAATCGGGCGTCTCTTCGTTGAAGGCTTGCAGGATGCGCGGGTTGTCTTCCTGACCGCTGCGCCGCTCAAGCAGCGCCTCGGCTTCTTCGCGGCCATCGCGGCCGAAATGTTTGTGCAGCAAATACACCATGGCCCATAAATGGCGGCCTTCTTCCACGTTGATTTGAAACAAGTTGCGTAAGTCGTACATGCTTGGCGCAGTCTTACCTAGGTGGCGTTGCTGCTCGACAGATGCGGGCTCGGTGTCGCCTTGCGTGACGATGATGCGGCGCAAATTGGCACGGTGTTCGCCGGGCACGTCTTGCCAGGCCTTCTCGCCTTTGTGGTCACCGAAGTGAATATTGCGGTCGGCCTCTCCGTGGTTCAAGAAAATGCCCCAACGGTAGTCGCGCATTTTCACGTGACCGAACTGCGCCCAGCCTTGCGGGTCCACGCTGACAGCGGTGCGCAAATACACCTCGCTGTCGGTCGTGCCTTCAGGGCCCATGTCGTCCCACCAATTGATGAAGTTGGGCTGCCACTGTTCCAAGGCGCGTTGCAAAGTGCGGTCGCCGCCTAAGTCCACGTTATTGGGAATTTTTTCGCTGTAGTTGATGGCTGACATGAGTGACTCCAGAGTGTTTTAAAGATTTAAATTAATTGGGGTCAGACCCCAATTAATGCTTGATGAAATGTGAAGGGAATTAATTGGAGTCTGACCCCAATTAATTCAGACGCGGTTCATGTCAAAAGCGGCTTTCTCGCCTTTGCCGTAGACCTTTAATGCGCCTTTGTCGCCAACCGCGTTCGGGCGGTTGAATATCCAGTTTTGCCAGGCCGACAAGCGGCCGAAGATGCGCGTTTCCATGGACTCTTTTTGGCTGAAGCGCAAGTTCGCTTCCAGGCCAGTGAGTGAGTCGGGCGACATGGCCGCGCGTTCTTCGATGGCGATGCGAATTTCATCCGCCCAATCGATGTCGTCCGGCGCGGCTGTGACCAAGCCCAGTGTCAACGCAGTGTCCGCGTCCAGCATCTGACCGGCAACGGCGCGCACCGCTTCGAGTGGCGCTGTCTCTTCGTAAAACCGACGCTGTAAGCGCGACTGGTGATTCACCATGGGTAACAAGCCCATATTCATTTCACTCAAAGCGATATGGGGAGCGGTGTCCGGTGAGTCCGGCAAGGCCAGCATATAAGCGCGGTCAGCGGCAAACGCCAATTCGGCCAGCGTGCCTGCAAAGCAAGAGCCTTCATCAATCAAGGCAAACATGGAACGCGAGGACACGTCCAGGCGCGCCAGCGTACGACGCAGCAAGCCTATGGTTTCTTTCACCAGCCAATGGCTTTGGTGTTGCAACAAAATCGCGTCGGATTGCAGCGCCAGATGGGCATCGCCTTGGGTACACAGTAACCAGGTGCCTATGTCTAGTTCGTTGGTGCGCAAACTCAAAATCGCGTCATCTAATTCACGCGCCATTTGCAGCGGGTACCAGCTGTCACCGGCAGCATGAATATCCGCCAGCGTGGCTGGTAATGCAGCCACAGGCGCTGACACGCACAGGGTGGCGGTGCGTTTCTCGCGGTCTATGTCGACTTTCACATAGGTGTAGTGCAAGCCATCTGCGGTCACGGTTTTATTCAACGGATTGAGCTTGACGCCCTGGCCTTTGGCGACGCCACCGGCGCGTTGGCCAGTCACGGCCAGTTGCGCCGCGCGGGCTGCAACCGCTGTGGTGAATTGCGCAGGTTTGGCAATCGCGTCCACCAAGCGCCAATCGACGGCACGCTGGCCGCGCACGCCTTCGACGCTGGTGCAAAACACATCGGCGTGGTCGTGGCGCACATGGCGCTTGTCGGTGATGCGGGTCAAACCACCGGTGCCGGGCAGCACGCCAAGCAATGGCACTTCAGGCAGCGACACGCTGCTGGAGCGGTCGTCGACCAGCAATATCTCGTCACACGCCAAAGCCAATTCATAACCGCCACCGGCACACGCGCCATTGACCGCCGCCAGAAATTTCAAACCGCCGTGGCGACTGCTGTCTTCCAAACCATTGCGTGTTTCATTGGTGAATTTGCAAAAGTTGACTTTCCATGCGTGCGTGGACAAACCCAACATAAAGATATTCGCACCAGAGCAAAAAATGCGATCCTTCAGGCTGGTGACGACCACGGCTTTCACCTCGGGGTGCTCGAAACGCAAACGTTGCACCGCGTCGTTCAGCTCTATGTCCACGCCCAGGTCATAAGAATTCAGCTTGAGTTTGTAGCCGGGCAGGATGCCGCCGTCTTCTTGTATGTCCAGCGACAAGGTGGCGATCTCGCCATCCGCTTTGAAGGACCAATGGCGGTAGTGTTCCGGGCTGGTCTGGTAATTGACAGAGAAATCGGTCATGGCGCTTCCTTGGGTTGTCCGGGTCAGTCAAGCTACTCGGCTCTCGAAGCTGAGCATCATCCTGCATTACAGGCATTCATTAATGCACAATAATGCATTAATGAAGCGATTCGCAATATTTTTTAAGCGCATGAAAACTGTCTTCCTGCGATTGCGCGCTGGTGTCCAGCTGCCAATCGGCGCGGGCGTAGTACGGGCTGCGGTCTTGCAAAATGCGGCGCAAATCGCCCATGGCCTCGGGGCTGGCCGCCATCGGGCGGGTGTCGCCCTGGGCCACGACGCGCGCCATGTGGTCTTCGGGCGTGGCTTGCAGCCAGACGGTGAAGCACTGCGCCAACAGCAACTGGAAACTGGCATCGTCGGACACCAGACCGCCCGGCGTGGCCAGCACGGCCAAAGGGTTTTGCGCCAGACTGTCCTCCAGCGCGCGCCGCTCGTAGCGCCGGTAAGCCTGCGGTCCGTACAAACCGTGGATTTCGCTGATGCTGCAACCGGCCAGGGTTTCAATGACGCGGCTGATTTCGATGAACACAAAGCCGAGTTCGCGCGCCAGACGCTGGCCCAGCGTCGACTTACCGGCGCCGCGCAACCCGATGAGCGCAATATGCTGATGCCGCGCCGTGCCGCTGGCGGCTTCTTCTTCCAGCAAACTGACCAGCCCGCATTGCAAGGCCTTGGCCACTTGCAACAACACCAGCACCGAGGCGTTGCCGGTGCCGGACTCCAAATTGGCCCAATGCCGCTCTGACACCTGAGCACGGGCGGCGGCGGCTTTGCGCGTGAGTCCACGCCGCGCCCGCAAGGCGCGCACACGCTCGCCCAAAGCGGTCAGGTAAGGGTGTCGTTCTTCGGCGGATGAGGGTAAAGCCATGAATGCACTTTAATGCATTACGACTGGCTTGCCAATCAGGTGTTGGCCGATACTTTGATGGTCGGGAATTTCGACGAAAAGTCCTTGGCTTTGGCCGCCACCTTCACGGCCAACTGGCGCGCCACGGCTTTGTAAATACCGGCGACCTCACCATCCGGCTCGGCCACCACGCTGGGCAGACCGCTGTCGGCTTGCACGCGTATGGCCATGCTCAGTGGCAAGGCGCCCAAATACGCCATGCCTTCGGCCTGCGCCATTTTTTTACCACCTTCAGCGCCGAAGATGTGTTCGGCATGGCCGCACTGGCTGCACATATGCACCGCCATGTTTTCCACAATGCCCAAAATAGGCACGCCGACTTTTTGGAACATGCGTATGCCTTTCATGGCATCGATCAAAGCGATGTCTTGCGGTGTGGTGACGATGACCGCGCCGGTCAGCGGCACACGCTGGCTCAATGTCAACTGAATGTCGCCGGTGCCGGGTGGCATATCGACGATCAAATAGTCCAGGTCACGCCAATTGGTTTGACGCAGCAACTGCTCCAGCGCTTGCGTGGCCATGGGGCCGCGCCAGACCATGGCCTGGTCTTGCGCCACCAGAAAACCGATGGACATGACTTGCACGCCGTGGGCTTCCAGCGGCTGCATGGTTTTGCCATCACTGCTCTCAGGCCTGCCGGACAAGCCCATCATCATCGGCTGGCTGGGGCCGTAAATATCCGCATCCAACAACCCCACGCTCGCGCCTTCGGCGGCCAGCGCCAAGGCCAAATTGGCAGCGGTGGTGGATTTGCCCACGCCGCCTTTGCCCGAGGCCACGGCGATGATGTTTTTCACTTGCGGCAACAATGCCACGCCCGGTTGTGCGGCATGCGCCACCACCTGGCTGCTGACCGTCACCTTCACCGATGTCACACCCGGCACTTGCGACACCACGTGCTCGAGTTGTTGTTGAAACGAAGCCCACAAACTTTTAGCCGGGTAACCCAGCACCAGATCAAAACTGACAGCGCCGTTATGGATGACGATGTTTTTAATGGCTTTGGCGGCGACAAAATCCTGGCCGGTCAGCGGGTCCGCCACAGATTGCAAGGCGAGGGTAATGTCTTGTTCGGTCACGGCCATAAATACTCCAGCACTTTTGATGCAAAAAGCGGCTAGTCTAGCCAAGCGAGCGAGGCTTTTGCGACCGCGCCGCACAAGACCGCTTTGATCGCAAGGGTCAGTCGCCTTCTATTTCAAACAAGTGGCTGCACCGCGCCGCATAAAATCGCCGTTTCCCCTGACCGAATACACCAGCTTATGAGCCAGCGACGCCTGTTTGTCACCACCGCCTTGCCCTATGCCAACGGCCATTTCCACATCGGCCACATGATGGAATACATACAGGCGGACATCTGGGTGCGGTTTCAGCGCATGCAAGGACACGCGGTGAATTTTGTCTGCGCTGACGACACGCATGGCGCGCCCATCATGATCGCGGCTGAAAAAGCAGGCAAGACGCCGCAGCAATTTGTCGCCGACATCGCCGCCGGACGCGCTCAGTACCTGGACGGTTTTCACATCAGTTTTGACAACTGGCATTCCACCGACGCACCCGAAAACCACGCCCTTGCGCAACAGATTTACCGCGACCTGCGCGATTTGTCTGCCGAGCAAGGCGGCACGCTGATAGAGCGCAAAACCATAGAGCAGTTTTTCGACCCGGAAAAAAACATGTTTTTGCCGGATCGCTTCATCAAAGGCGAATGCCCGAAATGCGGCGCCAAAGACCAGTACGGCGACAACTGCGAAAACTGCGGCGCGGTGTACGCGCCCACCGATTTGAAAAACCCATACTCGGGCTTGAGCGGTGCCACACCGGTACTGAAACACGCCGAGCATTTTTTCTTCAAGCTCTCCGACCCGCGTTGTGTGGAGTTTTTGCAAGACTGGACGCAAAACGGCACACACTTGCAGCCCGAGGTGGCGAACAAGGTGAAGGAATGGTTCAGCGTTCGCAGCAACCCGGACGGTACTACCAGCGAAGGTCTGGGCGACTGGGACATCAGCCGTGACGCGCCTTACTTCGGCATTGAAATACCGGATGCACCCGGCAAATATTTTTATGTCTGGTTGGATGCGCCCATAGGCTATTTGGCTTCTTTGAAAAATCTGCTGGACAAACGCGGAGAAAGTTACGACGACTACATCACGGCGCAAGACGTTGAGCAATACCACTTCATCGGCAAAGACATCGTCACGTTTCATACGCTGTTTTGGCCGGCGATATTGAAATTCAGCGGCCGCAAAACGCCGGACAAAGTGTTTGTCCACGGCTTTTTGACGGTGAACAACGGCGAGAAGATGAGCAAGAGCCGGGGCACAGGCCTGGACCCGTTGAAATACCTGAAGCTGGGCATGAACCCCGAGTGGCTGCGTTATTACCTGGCGGCCAAGCTCAACGGGCGCAATGAAGACATTGACTTCAACGCCGAGGACTTCATGGCGCGGGTCAACAGTGATTTGGTGGGTAAATACATCAACATCGCCTCGCGTGCAGCGGGGTTTATTGCCAAGCGGTTTGAAGGCAAGTTGGGTGCGGTCAGTGATGACGGTCAGGCATTGCTAGCGCAACTGCAAAGCAAATTAACTGCGGTGGCCGATCTGTATGACCAACGCGATTACGCCAAAGCCTTGCGCGACACCATGGCGCTGGCCGACCGGGTGAATGAATATGTAGACGCGAACAAACCTTGGGAACTGGCCAAGAAACCGGACATGGACGCGCGTTTGCAAGATGTGTGCAGCACCTGCATTGAGGCCTTCCGTCTGCTGAGCACGATGCTCAAACCGGTGCTGCCGCAACTGGCTGCACAAGTGGAAAGCTTTTTGAAGATTGAGCCCATGACCTTCAGCAATGCGTCCAAGCCCTTGGGTGCGGGTCACGTGATTGGCAACTACGCGCATTTGATGCAACGTGTGGACGAGAAGATGCTGAATGCCTTGTTTGAGGCGCCGGATAAATTGGGGTCAGACACCGATTTTCCGAAGGAAAACTCGGGCTCTGACCCCAATTTATCCATCCCCGGCGGCGTAAACAAAGCCCCCTCGGTCGGCGCTGACGCGTCCTCCCTGCCCCCCGAGGGGGGCATCCTCGCCTTGGGGCGGCCCGGCGGCGAGGACATCGCCCCCATCATCACCATCGACGACTTTGCGAAGATCGATTTGCGCATTGCCTTGATCGTCAACTGTGAGCCAGTGGAAGGCAGCACCAAGCTGCTACGTTTGACGCTGGATGTGGGTGAAGGCCGCATGCGCAATGTGTTCAGCGGCATCGCCAGCGCATACAAGCCCGAAGACCTGATCGGCAAACACACGGTCATGGTCGCCAACTTGGCGCCGCGCAAAATGAAATTCGGCGTGTCTGAAGGCATGGTGCTCGCCGCCTCGCACGCAGACGAAAAAGCACAGCCCGGCATTTACGTGCTCCATCCCTGGCCGGGCGCAACGCCTGGCATGCGCATCCATTGAAAAGCGCCTCATGACCACAGCAGCGGTGTTACTGGCCGCCGGTTCGGGTTCGCGCATGGGTCACAAGCCCAAGTCGCTGTTGGAGCTGAATGGCGAGCCGCTGATACGGCGCAGCGCCCGCCAACTGCTGGACGCCGGTGTGACGCAACTGGTGGTGGTTCTCGGTCATTACGCCGCCGACATAGAAGCACAGCTGGACGACCTGCCGGTGCACAAGATCTACAACCCGGACCCCGACATGGGCTTGGTATCGTCGCAGCGTCTGGGTTTGCAAGCCGTGAACGCTGATACCGACACGGTGGTGATGTCACTGGCCGATCAACCGCTGGTCAACACCGACGACATACACACCTTGCTGCAAGCGTTTGCTCAACGTGCAACAGATACCGACATGCTGTTCCCATGGGTCAACGGCCAACCCGGCAACCCGGTGTTGCTCAGCGCACGCGCACGCGCAGACATACTGGCGGGTGAGAGCGACTACGGTTGCAAGGAATGGCGACAAAGCCATGCGTCGCAAGTTGAAAAATTTCCCAGCGACAACCTGCACTTCATCACCGACCTGGACCGGCCTGAAGACGTAGCCGGGTTTGAAAACACACACGGCATGAAACTCCAATGGCCGCCCGCCTGGACAGACTGACTCGCTAGATATGAACCACTGTTGATTTTCATCAGCAGTTACCGCCATAAGCGGGCGTATAGTGAAACATGCTTCAGCTTTCGGCTTTCCGACCCAAACTGATAGACGCATTGCGCGGCTATGACCGCCAACGATTTTTCAAAGACTTGGGCGCGGGTTTGACGGTCAGCGTGGTGGCTTTGCCCATCTCCATGGCGTTTGCGATTGCCTGCGGGCTCAAGCCCGAGGCTGGTCTGGTCACCGCCATCGTCGCCGGTTTTCTGACGGCTGCTTTAGGCGGCAGCCGGGTGCAAATCAGCGGCGCGGCAGGCGGTTTTGTCGTCATGGTGTACGGCATCGTTCACATGCACGGCATCAACGGTTTGATGCTGGCGACCTTGATGTCGGGCTTTTGGTTGCTGCTCATGGGCGTGCTGCGTCTGGGTGTGCTGATTCGCTTCATACCGGTGGCTGTGATCACCGGCTTCACCAATGGCATTGCCGTGTTGATCGGCATGTTGCAGCTCAAAGACTTTCTGGGCCTGCCCATACAAACCATGCCGGCCGATGTGTTTGGCATCGTCAGCGTCATTTCAACGCATTTAAACCAGACCGATACAGCTACGTTGGCGCTGACGCTATGCAGTTTGCTGGTGTTGGTGTTTTGGCAACTGCTGATGCCGCGCTGGCTAAAGCCTTCAATGTCGCAACGCCTGTCATTGGTACCTGGCCCCATGCTGGTGATGTTGCTGGCCACGGCGCTCACTTACTCAACAGACTGGCCAGTCGCCACCATTGGCAGTCGCTTCGGTGGCATTCCCTCAGGTCTGCCAACTGTGAGCTGGCCAGATTTGTCCTGGGCGCAATGGCAAGCGGTGTTGGTGCCGAGTTTCACGCTCGCGTTGCTCGGGGCCATTTCCTCGCTGCTGTGCGCCCGAACCAGCGACAACATGATCGGCGATCGGCATGACCCGAACCAAGAATTGATGGCGCAAGGTTTGGCCAATATGGTGATGCCGTTTGTCGGCGGCATGCCTGCCACCGGCGCATTGGCGCGCACCGTCACTAACGTGAAAAACGGTGCCAGCAGTCCGGTGGCCGGTATGGTGCATGCGCTGGGGCTGTTGTTGATTGTGTGGTTGGCTGCGCCGCTGGTCTCGCATTTTCCCTTAGGTGTGTTGAGCGCTTTGCTGCTCTTTATCGCCTGGAACATGGGGGACTGGCGTGCGTTTGTGCGCTTGTCGCAGTTTCGCTGGCCTTACCGGTTTACCTTGTTGGCGGTGTTTATGCTGACCGTACTGGTCGACCTCACCGCTGGCATGGCGGTGGGTCTGATCGGTGCATGTCTGACTTTCATCTACCGCATCTCCAACCTGACGCACAGAAAGTTGCTGCACGCCACCGCGCACACACAAGTGTGGGCTTTGAACGGGGCCTTGTTTTTTTGGGCGGTTGATTTGTTAGAGCAAACAACCCAGAATTTGCCGGAGAAAACACTGGTGTTGGAGACCAGTGGTCTGATTTACATCGACTCCAGCGGTGCTGATGCCCTGCACAGCTTGCTCAGCCGTTGCGAGCAGCAACAGGTGCAACTTATTCTTTGCGGGCTCAACCCGCAGCCGTTAGATATCCTTGAGCGAACCGGTTTGCTGGTCAGGCTCACGCCAGAACATGTGGTTATGGATTGGCAGCTGGCCTTAGACGTGCGCCAGATAGTTTCACATCACAGTGTTTGACTGTCGCTTTTCGGAGAGTGAATTTTCAAAGGACTTGCTCGCAAAAAGCAGTTGGATTCAGTATGCGGGTACGGCCAATGACACGGTGTTGCAACAACCCTGCTCGGCGGTCACCTGTCACCAGATAGTCTGCATCGCTGGCCAATGCCATAGCAATCAGAAAAGCGTCGTCTGCATCGTTCAATGCCATGCTTTGAGGCAATGGGGACAAATCACCCAGAACATGTGCACGTTGCATGTTGTTCACCATGGTGCCAACACGGTGAGCAGGCAGTAACTGTTTGAGCTTGGGATAGCGACTCACGCGTCGCAGTTCATCTAATTGAGCAGCCGATGTCACCAGCTCGAAGCTGGCTGAACGCCAGGCACGGTAAATCTTGTCAGGCGGTCCGTGCGGTGATATCAGTGCTGCCAACAGCACATTGGTATACAGAATGACGCGCATTATTTTTCACGCGCCCATTGCACTGCCTCATCTATCAGGTCGTTCAATGCCTGTTCGCTCATGCCGTTGGCAGCGCTTTTGGCTTGTTCTACAGCCTTCTCCAACAGGTAAGAACGCACAGCTTCTTCAATGAAGCGAGATAAATCACCCTTGCGTCCGCCACCTTGGGCGGCGATGAACATGCGCACGGATTGATCCGTGTCCGGCGATACAGCAATATTCCAACGGACAGTTTCCATGATGGCCTCGGCGCTTGGGTGTTTAGGTGTTTAAGTCACTTATCTTAAAACAGGCTGATGTCGCCGAAAGACGGAATCAATTCAGCGCCCACATTGACCACTGAGTAGAATCTTGCTCTTACCTGTAAACTACCGCTTATGTCATTGTTCAGCCGTCCTGCGTATATTTCTGAAACCACCGAGTTTTTACAGCAACTCAAAGCCGCCAAGCCCACGCTGGAGGCCGAGCAACGCCAGGGACGGGCGCTGTTGTGGGACAAAAGCCTGAACCGTCAGGAACAAACCGGATTCAAAGACGCTCGCGTGGCGCAAAAGCCCTACGTTTATCAGACCAACGCGCCCAAGTGAACACCCCGACTGTGGCGAATTGGCCCGCCGGGCCGAATGCCGATCTGCCCCACATGCCCACGGTCGTAGACCACGTGGCAGTGGCGCGTTTGTATGGCGAACCGCTGTTCGCCATGCCGCAGGACTTGTACATACCGCCGGACGCGCTGCAAATTTTTCTGGAAGCCTTTGAAGGCCCGCTGGATTTGCTGCTCTACCTGATCCGCAAACAAAACTTCAATATTCTGGACATCCCCATGGCGGGCCTGACCCGCCAATACCTGAGCTACGTCGAGGAAATCCGTAAAACCAACCTGGAGCTAGCCGCCGAGTATTTGCTGATGGCAGCTATGCTGATTGAAATCAAATCGCGCATGTTGCTGCCGCCCAAGAAAGTGGCCGAAGGCGCAGAACCGGAAGACCCGCGTGCCGAACTGGTGCGCCGTTTGTTGGAATACGAACAGCTGAAATTGGCAGCTGCTCGTCTGAACGAAGTGCCACAACAAGGCCGGGATTTTTTGCGTGCTCAGGTTTACATTGAGCAGTCCATGCAACCGCGCTTCCCGCATGTGGCCGTGCCTGATTTGCAGGCAGCCTGGGCCGACATACTGCGCCGCGCCAAACTGATACAACATCACAAAATCAGCCGCCAGGAACTGTCGGTGCGCGAGCACATGAGCATGGTGCTCAAAAAATTGCAAGGCCAGCGTTTTGTCGAATTTGAAAACCTGTTCGATCCCGCCTTGGGCGCACCCGTGATGCTGGTGACTTTCATCGCCTTGCTGGAACTCGCCAAAGAAATGCTGGTCGACATCACCCAAGCCGAAGCCTACGCACCCATCTATGTGCGTCTGGCTTACTCACCTGCTCAATAACCCCACAAAGGAGAAAGCACCATGAGCGTACAACCCTCAGCCGCCGAAACCGGTAAAAGACCGGCCATGACCATGCACAGCCTGATGAAAATGCTGGCTGACGGCGAAAAAATCACCATGCTCACCGCCTATGACGCGACCTTTGCCGCCGTGGCCGATTTGGCCGGTGTGGAAATCATTCTGGTCGGCGATTCATTGGGCATGGTCTGCCAAGGCCATAACAGCACGCTGCCGGTCACTTTAGAAGCCATGCGCTACCACACCGAATGCGTGGCGCGCGGTCTGCAAAAACAAAACGGCCGCCCCATTATCTTGGGCGATATGCCTTTTGCCAGCTACGCCACGCCCGAGCAAGCGTTCCAAAGCGCGTCTGTGCTGATGAAGGCCGGTGCCCACATGATCAAGCTTGAAGGCGGTGCATGGTTAGCCCCGACTGTTGAATTTCTGGTGACGCGCGGCATTCCGGTGTGCGGCCACTTGGGGCTGACACCGCAAAGCGTGAAGACCCTGGGCGGCTACCGTGTCCAAGGCCGCACCGATAGCGGCGCGCAGCAACTCATGAACGACGCCTTGCAATTGCAAAACGCCGGTGCCCAGGCGCTGGTGCTGGAGATGGTGCCGGCCGTACTGTCGGGTGAAATCACACGTACGCTCACCACCTGCGCCACCATAGGCATAGGTGCCGGCGTAGACACCGCTGGCCAGATACTGGTTTTGCACGACATGCTGGGCGTGACCCAGGGCAAGGTACCGAAATTTGCCTATAACTTCATGACCGAGTCAGGCACGGTGCTCGGTGCCATGCAAGCGTTTGTGCAAGCCGTGAAAACCAAAAAATTCCCTGTGAATGAACTCCACGCCTGGTGATTGTTCATGTTGATTGCGCGTACCGTGGCGGAGTTGCGCCAGCATCTGTCAGCTTATAAAAAACCTGCCTTTGTGCCCACCATGGGCAATCTGCACGAAGGACACCTGAGCCTGATGCGCATGGCCAAAGCGCAAGGCGATATCAGCGTGGCCAGCATTTTTGTCAACCGTTTGCAGTTTTTGCCCGGCGAAGACTTTGCCAGTTACCCACGCACGTTTGACAGCGATTGCGACAAGTTGCGCAGCGTCGGCTGCGATCTGCTGTTTGCGCCTGACGAAACCGAGCTGTACCCGCAACCGCAAAGTTTCAAAGTTCTGCCCGACCCGGCTTTGGCCGATATTCTGGAAGGGCAGTTCAGACCCGGGTTTTTCACCGGCGTGTGCACCGTGGTGTTGAAACTGTTTCATTGCGTGTTCGCGCACAGCGGCGGCGTGGCCGTGTTCGGGCAAAAGGATTTTCAGCAGTTGCTGATACTGCGGCGCATGATGAGCCAATTGGCCATGCCGATTGACATCGTCCCCGGTGCCACCACGCGCGCACCTGACGGGCTGGCGCTGAGTTCGCGCAACGGCTACCTGAGCGCCGAAGAACGCGCAGAGGCGGTTCAACTGTCCATGGCTTTGAAATCATTGGCTGCATCAGCGCGCGCCGAAGCGGGTTCCGGCCGGTTTGATGTGGCGGCTGCCGAAGCTGCGGCCATGGCCGGCTTGCGCGAACGGGGCTGGCTACCGGACTACATCACCTTAAGACACCCATCAGATTTATCACCTGTGACTGTTGTGGGCCCAGAACCCTTGGTGGTGTTGGGTGCGGCCAGGCTGGGCAAAACGCGTTTGATTGATAACCTGGAGATTTGAACTGCGATCAGACCGCCACCGTTTCCAGAAACTCTCTGGGCTGCAGCGAAAACCGGGCGAAATTCTCCGGCGTGATGATCACGCGCCGCGCTATGGGTACTTGTTTACAAAACGCATCCAATCCCGCAGCGCTTTTATTTCGGCCTGATTTGACCTCGATGGCATAAAGCTTTTCGCGGTGCTGGTACACAAAATCGACTTCGGCATTGCGTTCGCGCCAATAACAAACTTGCCCGGGTTGCTGCAGCAATTCAGCGCCCACGGCCAACTCAAACGCACGGCCAAACGTTTCTGAATCACGGTTTGGATCACCATCCACCATGGCAAACAAGGCCGGGCAGGCCAGTACGAGCTTGGGGCTGCTGCTGCGGCTAAGCCACTGTTTAGCGCTGTACTTTTGCAATGCATGCAATAAAAAAGCGCTGCTGTACAAATCGATGTAGTACTTGATCAAGTCAGTATTGCCCCGGTCTTGCAATTGACCTAACAGCTTGGTGTAACTGATTTCTTGCGCGGGATAATGACACAAAATCTCAAACGCTTGGCGAAACAATGCAGGCTTGTCCACGCGCCGGTTTTGCAAGATGTCTTTGCCAATGACGGCCTCAACGATTGACTCTTTCATATATGCATGCCATCGATCGGGCTCATTCTCCATGGGCACAGACCCCGGGTAACCTCCGTAACGCAAATAGCGCGATAAGTCGTACCCGAATGCCTCATGCAATTCGGCAAATGTCCAATGGTGAATACGTGTCAACTCAAAACGCCCTGCCAAACTCTCGGTGATTCCAGATTGAATTTGCAACGCGCTTGACCCCAGCAACACGACGCGCAAGTGGCCAGGTCGGGCATCCCACAGGGCTTTGATGGTTTCCGGCCAGTTGGGGATTTTTTGAACCTCATCAACCACCAGTAAAGCTCCCTCGCCCAACAGCAAAGCCTGCTGCCACTGCGCCAGCAGCCAACTGCGGTCACTGTTGAGCACATCATCGGCATTAGCGTAATAAATGGGATAGTCAGCCTGCCCCATCAGCTGGCGCAAACCGGTCGTTTTTCCCACCTGACGAGGTCCGACCAAAACTTGCATCAGCACAGGTGTGTTGAACAAGCGTTGGGCCAAAGTCTGAACAAAGGGTCGTTGAAAAGCGTTGGACATGGCTGTTTTAACAAAATACCAGGTACGCTTAGTATAAATGATAGACATACCTAGTAAAAATGCGAGTCAAGCCTTCGCCAGGCGGTTGCTGCTTCGAAGACCACCTCGCTTATTCGCCTTTGGCACCCCGCCCCATGAGCATGGCCACAGCTTGCGATGGCGTCATTTCTTCTTTCAACACGGCCACCACCGCAGAGGCAATTGGCATATCTACACCGGCCAATGCGGCACGGTCAACCACGGTACCTGCACTGTAAACACCCTCGGCCACGTGACCGAGCGACTGCAATGTCTGGGGCAGCGAACGGCCTTGCGCCAAAGCCATGCCGACTTGCCGGTTGCGCGATAAGTCCCCGGTCGCGGTCAACACCAGGTCGCCCAATCCGCTCAAGCCCATGAAGGTTTCTGCTTTGGCCCCCAGCGCCACGCCCAGGCGCGTCATCTCAGCCAAGCCACGGGTGATGAGTGCGGCTCGCGCGTTCAAACCGAGTTGCAGGCCATCGCACAAACCAGTGGCAATGGCCAATACATTTTTCACTGCACCGCCGGTTTCCACGCCAACCACATCTTCGTTGGCATACACGCGCAACTTGTCGGCATGAAACGCGTTGACCAAAGCTTGTCTGACCGAAGCGTGACGGCTGGCCGCCACCAGCGCCGTGGGCTGACCGGCTGCCACTTCCTGCGCAAAGCTCGGACCGCTCAACACTCCGGCCAACATGGCCGGGGCGACTTGAGCTTGCACCTCGTGAGCCATAAGGCCATAAACATTGCGGGTGTGCTCGACCGCTTCAAAGCCTTTGCACAACCAGGCCAGCGGTTTGTCTTGGATAAACGGACTGACTTCCAGCAGCACCTGGCGCAGCGCGGCCATGGGCACCGCCAGCACCACCAGGTCGGCGTGTTGAATCAGCCCCGGCAATGGCGCATGGCTAGGCGTCAAGCCATCGGGCAAACTGTGGCCGGGTAAATAACTTGAATTCAGGCGTTGCGACAGCATGCGATTCGCATGGTCTGCGTCGCGCGCCCATAAGGTGACCGCATGACGCTGGCTGGCCTGTATGGCCAGTGCTGTGCCCCAGGCACCAGCGCCCAGAATCAGCAGGTTCACTGCAGTGGCTGCTCGGCTTTCATGCGCTGTTGCTGGTCGTGCATGGCCTGGAAGTTGATTTCAGCCATGTGCACCGGCGGAAAGCCTGCGCGTTGAATGACATCGGCCACGTTGCTGCGCAAATAGGGGTAAATGATTTGCGGACAGGCGATGCCCGTGATGGGATCCATCTGGCCGTCGGGCATATGGCGGATTTCAAAAATACCGGCCTGCTTGGCTTCCACCAGAAACATAGTTTGCTCGTTGACCTTGGCAGTGACGGTAGCGGTGACGGTGATTTCAAACACGCCGTCGCCAACCTGTTCAGCGCCCAGACCGATTTGAATGTCGACCGCAGGCTGTTCCTGAGACAACAAAATAGCAGGCGAATTAGGCTGCTCCAGCGACAAATCTTTCAGGTACATGCGCTGAATCAGAAAAATGGGATCGGGTGTGTCTGCCATGGGGTGTCCTGAATAAAACCCTCCAAGTATTTAGGGGGGCGGGGTTAATTTGAAAGGATTATCTCAGTTTGCCTCAAGCAAGGGCATGAGGCCGCCGCTGCTGTCAAGCGCAATCAAATCATCGCAACCGCCGACATGATGGTCGCCGATGAAAATCTGCGGCACGGTGCGACGTCCGGTCAGGTTCATCATGTGGTCGCGTTGCTCGGGGGACAAGTCGATACGCACCTCTTCAATGTGCTCGACACCGCGCGCTTTAAGGAATTGCTTGGCCCGCACGCAGTAAGGGCAAACAGCGGTGGTGTACATCTTGACAGGTGTCATGGCAATTGTGTTGAAGTGAGATTCAGGCTTTTTCCAGTGGCAGATTGGCTTCCTGCCAAATTTTCAGGCCGCCGCCCAGGCTGTGCACATTTTCGTAGCCAAGTTGCTGGGCAATACGCTGGGCTTTTTGCGAGCGCATGCCGCTGGCGCACACCAGTATGAGGGGGCGTTTTTTGTCGGTCACGGTTTTGGCCAGATCGGCTGTAATGTTTTCCATGGCCACATGCCGTGAACCGATCAGGTGGCCGGTGGCGAATTCATCAGCGCTGCGCACGTCGACCACATTGGCTTTTTCGCGGTTGATCAACAGCACGGCCTGGGTCGGAGACAGGCCGGGCGCGCCCATGGCTTGCAGGTTGGGGAGCAACAATCCGACACCGGAGGTGACGGCAACCAAGACCAGAATCCAGTTTTCAATCAAAAAATTCACGCAGTCAACCTCAAGTAGCAATCAGCTCTCATTCTAGAATCCTTTTTTGCCCGCTCATTCCTACAAGGTTTTTTTCATTCATGTACAAGCTTGTTCTCATCCGCCACGGCGAATCCCTGTGGAACCTGGAAAACCGCTTCACCGGCTGGGCCGATGTCGAATTGACAGCCACCGGCGTCGAGCAAGCCAAACAAGCCGGCTTAAAGCTCAAGGCCCACGGTTATGACTTCGACTTAGGCTACACCAGCGTGCTCAAGCGCGCCATACACACCATGTGGCACACCTTGGACAGCATGGACCGCTCCTGGCTACCCGTGGCTCACCATTGGCGTCTGAACGAGCGCCATTACGGTGCCTTGCAAGGCTTGAACAAGGCTGAAACCGCGCAAAAATTCGGCGATGCTCAAGTGCTGGCTTGGCGGCGCAGTTATGACGTGCCGCCGCCATCCCTCACGTCCGGGGACGAGCGATGCGAAGACACCGACCCACGCTACGCCAAGCTGCAACCCGGCCAGGTTCCGCTGACCGAATGCCTGAAAGACACGGTCGAGCGGGTCATGCCGTTCTGGAACGATTCGCTGGCGCCGGCCATTCGCAGCGGTAAACGCGTTCTGATCAGCGCCCACGGTAACTCCATCCGCGCCATGGTCAAGTACCTGGACGGCGTCTCCGACCAGGACATCGTCGGGCTCAACATCCCGAATGGTGAACCTTTGGTTTATGAACTGGACGAGAACCTGCGTCCGGTGCGCCACTACTACCTTTGAACACAGGCAAGCGCCGGTCTTCCGCGCGCTGTTGGGGTTATACGCAAAACGGGTCCGGGTTTTGTGCTTATAAGCAGTAGACTATCTTCCTAAATCGCCACGTCCGCGATAAGCACAGGGAATCCTTAAACATGGGCCAGAAACTTAAAATTGCAGGTTGGTTGACCGTCGGCGCACTCACAGGCGCACTCACCACGTTTTCACTCCAAACAGTGGCGCGCGCCAACATGGCACCCCTTCCTCTGGAAGAGCTACAGCAACTGGCGGCGGTGTTCAGCATGGTCAAGTCTGACTATGTCGAGCCGGTGGACGAGAAAAAACTCATCAACGACGCCATCTCAGGCATGGTGGCCAGCCTGGACCCGCATTCTCAGTATTTCGACAAAAAATCCTACAAAGAATTCCGTGAAGGCACCACCGGCAAGTTTGTCGGTGTCGGTATCGAAATTTCACAAGAAGACGGTCTGGTCAAAGTGGTGTCACCTATTGAGGGCTCGCCGGCCGACCGCGCCGGTTTGAAGCCGGGTGACCTGATCACCAAGGTTGACGACACCGCCGTCAAAGGCATGTCTTTGAACGAAGCCGTCAAGCGCATGCGCGGCGAGCCCAAAACCAAGGTCTTGCTGACCATTTACCGCAAAGATGAAAACCGCACTTTCCCGGTGACCATCATTCGCGAAGAAATCAAAACCGTCAGCGTCAAGAGCAAGATGATTGAAAACGGTTACGGCTGGATCCGCATCAGCCAGTTCCAGGAACGCACCGTTGAAGACATGACTCGCAAACTCGAAGAGTTGTACAAGCAAGACCCGAAAATGAAAGGTCTGGTACTCGACCTTCGCAATGACCCGGGCGGTCTGCTGGATGCGGCTGTGGCCGTGTCTGCCGTGTTCCTTCCCGATAACGTGACCGTGGTGTCTACCAACGGACAACTTGAAGACAGCAAGTTCACCTACAAGGCAGCACCTGAATACTATCTGCGTCGCGGCGGCCAAGACATGGTCTCCACCCTTGCCAGCAAAACCCAGAACCTGTACAAAAAAATCCCGCTGCTGGTGCTGGTCAATGAAGGTTCAGCATCTGCCAGCGAAATCGTCGCCGGTGCTTTGCAAGACCACAAACGCGCCACCCTGATGGGCAGCCAGACCTTTGGCAAAGGCTCGGTACAAACCGTGCGCCAACTGGGTGCGGATACCGCTCTGAAGATCACCACTGCGCGCTACTACACGCCCAGCGGCCGCTCCATCCAAGCCAAGGGCATTCTTCCTGAGTTGCTGGTTGACGACACGGCAGAGGGCAGCCCGTATGCCGCGCTGCGCACCCGTGAAGCCGATCTGGAAAAACACCTCAACAGCGGCCAGGGTGCCGAGGTGAAAGACCCGGCGCGCGAAAAAGCACGTGAAGAAGCCCTCAAGCGTTTGGAAGATGAATCCAGAAAACCGGTGGCTGATCGCAAAACTCCCGAGTTCGGCAGCACCGAAGACTTCCAACTGCAACAGGCGCTCAACCACTTGAAACGCCAGCCGGTGAAGATCAGCAAAACACTGACTGAGCGGCCGGTGGAAAAAAAGGAACAGTAAAGGGTGAATGACGCCCAGCTGCTGCGGTACTCGCGCCACATACTTCTGAACGAACTGGGCGACACCGGGCAGGACTGTTTGCTGCAAAGCCATGCGCTGGTGCTGGGCGCAGGTGGCCTTGGCAGTGCCGCCGCCCTGTACCTGGCCGCCTCCGGTGTAGGGCACATCACCTTGATAGACCATGACACGGTCGATCTAACCAATTTACAAAGACAAATCGCTCACACCACGGCGCGCATTGGGCAACTCAAAGTGGCGTCAGCCCGTGATGCCATGCTGGCGCTCAACCCCGGCGTCGATGTGCAAATCATTTCTGAGCGCGCCGATGCAGCGCTGCTGAATCAACTGGTGGCGCAGGCTGACGTGGCGCTGGAATGTACTGATAATTTCCAAACCAGACACGCATTGAACGCCGCCTGTGTGGCGCATGCGGTGCCGCTGGTCAGCGGCGCGGTCATCCGCTTGGACGGTCAGCTCACCACCTACGATGTGCGCCATACAGCCTCGCCCTGTTATGCCTGCGTGTTTCCGCCCGAGGATGCACCCGAGGAAGTCAGTTGCTCCACCATGGGCGTGCTCGCCCCCTTGGTCGGCGTGATCGGCAGTCTGCAAGCCGCCGAGGCGCTGAAACTGCTGGCTGGGCTGGGTCAATCCCTGGCCGGGCGTTTGCAAATGCTGGACGGGCGCGACCTCAGTTGGACCGAGATGCGCTTACAACGTCAGTCCGACTGTCCGGTATGCAGCGCCCGACCCAGCACATGATGCTGCACCTGATAGCTCAAACCGCTGTCTGACACCAGCGACTCTTCTTTCTCCCTGCGAAAACCGGCCTTTTGCGCCACGCGCAAGCTGGCAAGATTGCGCGTGTCTATGCGACACAGCATGCGCACCTGCGGCCAGTGCTGCGCCACATAAACAGTCAACACCGACACGGCTTCTGTGGTACGGCCCTGGCCTTGAAAAGCCAGGCTGCACCAGTAACCCAATTCCCAGGTCTGCGAGTCATGGTCCATCTGGTGAAAGCCGACGCTGCCCGCCAATTGCTCAGTGTGTTTGTCCCACATGAGCAGCGGCCAGCGCAGGCCCATGACCCAGGCCGCATAGCAGGTTTGGCAATAGTCTTCCGAGATGTCAGGAGATTGCGCTTGCTGGGCCCAGGGCAGTGAATCCGGCCAGGTTTGCAATTGCGCCAGCGTTTCTTGCACGCCTTGGTAAACCGCTTCGCCGTCCCCGGGCATGGGGCAACGCAACCACATGCGCGGCGTTTCAATCACTTGTGCAAACACTGGTTCGCTCATGCGTTCACTATCCATCCTTCCAACCGGTCCATGCCATGCGGCAAGCCGTAAAGTGGGTCGCCTTTTAAAAACTGCTGCTGCGCCCAGGCGGCTTGCATCATGCAAATCACCGCGTCCAAGCTGTCGCCACTGGCGTCATCGACCAGCGTGTCTGCCATGGCCGAACTCAGCTTCAAACGCACCGGCACATCGTCGTGGCCCCAGACCAAAGCATGCAACAGGTTTTTGCGGGCCAGCCAGCGCTCGGTGGTTTGTTTGGCAGCCGCATCGTTTTTGTAACTTTGTTTTTGCAGCACACGCCGCGCCCACATGCCCGGGTATGCCTCTAACGCTACGCGCTGCTTGTCGCCCTCATGTAAGCCCGGCAAATGCACACCAGCTTGCCTCAGCAATGGCACACCGGCGTGCATCATGAAAGCCACCGGCGGGTTGACCCATTTCATCGACGGGCTGGAATTGGCGGGCAAGTCGGTAGCGCGATGCGCAAACTTGCCCCCGACTGGTCTGGCGTTACAAAACTGCGCAAATTGTGAGCGTACGTCGTCGCGGCTGAGTTGCGCAAAATGCTGCATGCAAGCCAACCAATCGGTGGGCCAAGCCAAGGTTTCAACCAGTTCGCGCGGCAAGCCGAAAGGCAAATCAAAACCGCCGACCCAGGGGCCGGGTGTGTGCAAGCATTCGCTGAAATCTTGTAATGAAGAAAAAAACTGTAGCTGTTTCAACAAAACGCGCTCGCCTGCCGCTTCGCCCCAGGCGATGACAATTTGTTTGCGTTTGGAAGGACTGCTGCTGAAATCGCAACCAAGCAAGCGTGTCATAAGGCGCAGTCCATGGCTGACATGGCCTGAAAAGCCTAATCCTTACCAGGAATCAGCGCTAAAAACTCGCGCCGCAATATCGGATCTTTGAGGAAGGCACCGCGCATGACCGAATTGATCATGCGGCTGTCCATGTCTTTGACGCCGCGCCAGGCCATGCAGAAATGCGTGGCTTCCATCACCAGCGCCAGGCCGTCAGGCCGGGTTTTTTGCTGAATCAGGTCGGCCAGTTGCACCACGGCTTCTTCCTGGATTTGCGGACGGCCCATGACCCACTCGGCCAGTCTGGCGTATTTGGATAAGCCGATGACATTGGTATTTTTATTGGGCAGTATGCCTATCCATATTTTTCCTATGACAGGGCAAAAGTGGTGGCTGCACGCGCTGCGCACCGTGATCGGCCCCACGATCATGAGTTCGTTCAAGCGCTCGGCATTGGGGAATTCGGTGATCTCGGGCGACTTGACGTAACGGCCGTTAAAGACTTCTTTGACATACATCTTGGCCAGGCGTTTGGCCGTGTCTGTGGTGTTGTGGTCATTGGCCGTGTCAATCACCAGACTTTCGAGCACGCCCTTCATCTTGTCTTCGACTTCCTGCAACAAGGCTTCGAGTTCACCCGGCTGAATGAACTCGGCAATATTGTCATTGGCGTGAAAACGCTGCTTGGAAGCCAGCACGCGCTCGCGAATCTTCACCGATATGGGCACACCCTGGTCAGCAACAGATTTAGACATGGTGTCAGGCCGCTTTGGCGTCAAGATTGCGCAAACGGATATGCAGTTCGCGCAACTGCTTTTCGTCCACCAACGAAGGCGCTTGTGTGAGCAAGCATTGGGCGCGCTGGGTTTTGGGGAAAGCAATCACATCGCGTATGGAATCCGCGCCGGTCATCAAAGTGACGATGCGGTCCAGGCCGAAGGCCAGACCGCCGTGGGGCGGCGCACCGTATTGCAAAGCGTCGAGCAAAAAGCCGAATTTGACTTGCGCTTCCTCGGGCGTGATCTTGAGCGCGACAAACACTTTTTGCTGCACATCGGCGCGGTGTATACGCACCGAGCCGCCGCCGATTTCCCAGCCGTTCAACACCATGTCGTAGCCCTTGGCCACGCATTTTTCAGGCGCAGTGACCATCCAGTCTTCGTGGCCGTCTTTGGGCGCGGTGAACGGGTGGTGCACCGCGTTGTAACGCTGGGCTTCCTCGTCGTACTCGAACATGGGAAAGTCGACCACCCACAACGGCGCCCAGCGGTTTTCCAGCAAGCCTTGTTTTTTGCCGAACTCGCTGTGGCCGACTTTCAAACGCAGTGCGCCGATGGCGTCGTTCACTACTTCGGCTTTGTCTGCGCCGAAGAACAACAGGTCGCCGTTTTGTGCGCCGGTGCGTTTCAATATTTCGGCGATGGCGGCATCGTGTATGTTTTTCACGATGGGCGACTGCAAGCCTTCGCGACCGGCGGCAACATCATTCACCTTGATCCAGGCCAGGCCCTTTGCACCATAAATTTTCACGAACTCGGTGTAGCTGTCGATCTCGCCCCGGCTCATCTCGCCGCCATTGGGCACGCGCAATGCGACCACGCGACCGCCGGGTGTGGTGGCCGGTGCGCTGAACACTTTGAAATCAACATCGGCCATGACGTCGGTCAATTCGGTGAACTCAAGCTTGACGCGCAAGTCGGGTTTGTCGGAACCGAAGCGGTGCATGGCTTCGCTGTAAGCCATGATGGGGAAGTCGCCGAGTTCTATGCCCAGGGCTTCAACGAAAACGCCTTTGATCATGTTTTGGAACAAAGCGCGGATTTCCTCCTCGTCCATGAAAGATGTTTCGATATCAATCTGGGTGAATTCAGGCTGGCGGTCGGCGCGCAGGTCTTCGTCGCGGAAACATTTGGTGATTTGGTAGTAACGGTCAAAACCGGCGACCATCAACAACTGTTTGAACAACTGGGGAGACTGTGGCAGCGCGAAAAAATGCCCGTCGTTGACACGGCTGGGCACCAGGTAATCACGCGCACCTTCGGGCGTGCTTTTGGTCAGCATCGGGGTTTCGATGTCGACAAAGCCGTTGGCGTCCAGAAACTTGCGCACCGCCATCGCCACCTTGTAGCGCAGCATCAGGTTTTTCTGCATATAGGGGCGGCGCAAATCCAGCACCCGGTGGGTCAGGCGCGTGGTCTCGGACAGATTGTCGTCATCCAACTGGAACGGCGGTGTGACGGAAGGATTCAACACCACCAACTCATGGCACAAGACTTCGATTTTTCCGCTCTTCAAACTGTCGTTGCTGGTTCCATCAGGACGCAAACGCACCAAACCTTTGATCTGAATGCAAAACTCGTTGCGCAGCTCTTCGGCTTGTTTGAACATCTCGGCGCGATCCGGGTCACACACCACTTGCACATAGCCTTCGCGGTCACGCAAGTCAACAAAAATGACGCCGCCATGGTCGCGCCTGCGATTCACCCAGCCGCACAACGTGACAGTTTGTCCTTGAATGGCTTCGGTCACCAAGCCGCAGTAATGGGTTCGCATTGCCATGGTAAAAATTCTTTCGTTACAGGTTTCTTAAAAGAGGGCAAGCCGCCAAAGGCAGGCTTGGTTCAGGACGGGTTTTTCAATACAGGCTGGTCCAGGGACACCGCGCCCATGGAAATCACATAGGTCAAAGCCTGATCCACACTCATATTCAACTCGACCACATCGGTGGCAGGCACCACCAGGAAAAAACCGCTGGTGGGGTTGGGGGTTGTAGGGACATACACATTGATGTAACCCGGGCCCACATGGTCTACCACTTCACCCGTTGGTGTACCGGTTTGAAAGGCAATCGTCCAGGCACCTTGACGCGGGTATTGAATCAACACGGCTTTGCGAAACGCGTTGCCGTTGCTGGAAAACAAAGTGTCAGATACTTTTTTGACGCTGGTGTAAATGGATTTGATGATGGGGATATGCGTGAACAGCTTATCCCATTGCGTGACCAGCCAGCGACCGGCGACATTGGACGCAAAGGCGCCGGTGATAACCAGCACCAGAAACACCAGCACCACGCCAAGGCCCCGGATTTGCAGCAAATGCTGCAAAGAATCGCTTACAGCTTGCGGCAGCACGCTACTCAGACCATACAACACATTGGCAAAAATGCCGTCCATGGCACCGACCAGCCAGCTCAGCACCCACAAGGTAATGGCCAGCGGCAGCCAGACCAGCAGGCCGGCAAATATGTATTTTTTAATGTTCATAGCTACAGCAACCGGGGTTTAATGGCAGGCGCAAGAGGGCGCGCATGCGCTGGCCGAGGCCGCCGGCGTGTCGGTTTTAGCGGGTGCTGTGGTGGTCGCCGGGGCGTCGCCGCCGACCGGTGTTGCTGCCGGGGCAGCAGCGGGATTGCTGCCGGTTTTGAAATCGGTGGCGTACCAGCCCGAACCCTTGAGTTGAAAACCAGCCGCTGTCAGTTGTTTGCTGAACGAGGGTTTGTGGCATTCGGGGCACTCGGTCAGAGGCGGATCCGACATTTTTTGAAGCAGATCTTTTGCGAAGCCGCAAGCTGCGCATTTATAGGCATAAATTGGCATGGTGTTACCGCTGGTTCAAAGTGCTCGACAAAGCCGCAGATTGTATGCTTTTAAGGTTCAATACACTGTTCCCCTCGCCTCTCTGGTGTGAATCAGTATCACTAGTGTCCCAACGTTTGCCGTCAGACTCAGCGTAACCTCATGATTTATTTGAATAAATCTGACTTTCCCCTTGTCCACGATTTGAATCGTTTTCCGGACTTAGGGCATGCTCGGCGGATCTCATCTGCTGGGGAC
>CAISPG010000086.1 GCA_903887325.1 uncultured Burkholderiales bacterium
CCAAGATCCTATTCAACAAACCCTCTTCCCAACGTTGGGACACTAGTGATTCCAACTGCTAAAAAAGCGGCTATTAAATTATTTTGGAGCAAGGGCTACCAGGCTGCCACACTGGATTTGTTATGCGACCGCATGCAAATCGGCCGCAGCAGTTTTTACGCTACCTTCAAAGACAAAAAGTCTTTATTTATTGATTGCATAGACACTTACCTGGACGGTATTCATAAAGACCATTTGCGAATCTCTAAGAACGGTATTACTGTGGAAGATATCCGCGAGGCGTACCTCACCAATTTTGTGCATACCCAAAACCCCCGGGCGCACATGGGCTGCATGCTGGCGAATATCGCGGTTGAATTGGCCGATGTGGATAACGAACTGGTCAAAATCCTGCGTGATAAATTGCAAGTCATGGACACATGGCGCATCGAATGGTTTGTGCAAATGGGCTGCCCGCAACCGCTGGCCGATCGTTTAGGCCATTACCTGTCCGTTTTCACTGAAGGTTTGCAAATGAACAGCCGTCGCAAAATCCCCAGGGCTCAGTTGCAGGAAGTGGTTCATACCGGCTTTGATTTTCTGGCGGCTGAAGTCCATACCGCAGACAAATCACACGCCTGATAAGCCTTTTCAGCCCTCAAGGGCAACCTGTTTTTATATAAAACGCGGGATATCCGCAATACAAGTCATTTTCAGCCGAACTTAAAATTGTCGGATGAACAAACATTTACGTCATGTTGTTAACGGCATGGTGTTGGCAGGCATGGCGCTGTTCGTCAACCCCGGGTATTCCAATGTCAATGACGAGTGCGTATGGAACGCCGTCACCAAACAATGTACGCCTGATGCCCAGTTGTATTTACAACCGGTAGCTAAGTTAGATCCGGATCAAATGCTATTGCATGAGGTCGGCAAAATCCAGTTCAACACCATCTGGACGTTTGCGCCACGGTTGGACGGCGTCTGGGGCATGGGCCCGTTTTTTCTGGCAAATGCGTGTTCGGGTTGTCACATCAATAACGGGCGCGGCATCACCACCCAACAACTCAATAAACCGGTGTTTCAACAACTGGTGCGCTTGTCTGTACGCAAACCCGGCACAGACGAAACCATGCCGCATCCAGCGTATGACAGCCAGTTACAGGTGTTTACTTTAGAGGGCGGGGTGGTCGAACCCAGTACTGGCGAAGCCGATGTTTTCATACGCTGGCTGCCGCACACAGTCAAGCTGGCCGACGGCACAGAAGTCGAGCTGCGTCGGCCCGAGTTGAAAATCACCAATGAAAAATTCGGTCCTATCGATGACAGCGTATTGAAGTCGGTACGAAACGGTCCTGCCTTGTTTGGTCTGGGTTATCTTGAGGCCGTGCCTGAGGCCGACATACTGGCTATCGCTGCTGCGCAAAAAGCCCTCGGCTTTAACGGTCGCCCGAACTACGTGGCGGACGACGCCAGCTTCAAACGCAAACTTGGGCGCTTTGGATGGAAAGCCAACCAGCCGTCCATCAGCCAGCAGGTGGCTGCTGCGCATCTGGGCGATATCGGCGTCACCACCTCGTTGTACCCGGACCAGGATTGCACGCTGATTCAAAAGGCGTGCTACGAATCGGTATCCAAATACGCCAAACCCGAGTTGAACGACCAGGCCTGGAACGCAGTGAATTTCTTCATGCGCGCTAATGCGGCGCCGCGTGCGCGCAAGCACAACGACCCGCAAACAGAGCGTGGTGAAAAATTATTTGCAGACTTGCAATGCGCCGTTTGCCATGTGCCTTCCATGAAAACCGGCAGCTACCCGGCGTTACCGGCCATTGAGAACGAAACATTTGCCGCGTTCACCGACTTGCTGTTGCACGACATGGGCCCTGATTTGGCAGACGGCAGGCCCGACTTCAAGGCCGGCGGTAACGACTGGCGCACCGCGCCGCTGTGGGGCGTCGGTTTGGCAGACCGCGTCAATGGCGGTATGTTTTTGCTGCACGACGGGCGGGCACGCAATGTCGAGGAAGCGATTTTGTGGCACGGCGGCGAAGCCAAAAAATCGGCGGACAGTTACAAGCGATTACCGGCTGTAGACCGCCAGTCCCTTTTAAGTTTTGTGAATTCGCTTTAGTGCGAAAGTGCTGACACAACCGTGAGGCTGTGTCAGCAAATATAGAAATCAAGTCCCGCTTAAAAACGCATTCAACGCATCCAAGGTTTCATCCGGCGACTCGCTCATCTGGTGGTGACCGTGAGGGATCATCACCACTTTCAATGCAATACCGCTTTCCTTGGCTTGTTTGATCAAAGGCTGCGCGCCTTTGGGCGTGGTCATTTGATCTGAGTCACCCAACACCATCATTACCGGAGACTTCACCGAAGCCATGGCCTGCAGGCCTTGGTCGTAGCTGTTGCAAGCGTTAAAACCGGTGTAAAACAGATTCTCATCCGGGTTGCTGGCCAGCACGCGCCTACCCAGTGCCAGGCTGGCACCGAACACCCAACTTCCGGCACCCGAGGGCGGCGCAAGCGTGGCGCGTGAAAACACATTCGTCATATGCAAGGCCTTCTCAGGCGTGTCGCGGGATGCATCCAGCAAGCCTTGCGAGACTTGCATCGGGTAGGCCGTGCCGACCAGCGCCAAATGCGTGACACGCGCGCCTAAGTCAGCGGCGGCTTGCAAACAAATCAGCGAGCCGAAACTGTGACCCACCAAGGCAGCGTGTTTGATGTCCAGCGCCTCCAGCAAACCTTTGACAAAGGCCGCACCTTCTTGCACCGTGGCCGGTGGCGAGCCTGCGCTTTTGCAATGGCCGGGCAGATCAATGGCCAATACATTCCAGCCGTGGTGCGCCAGGTAGCGGCTTTGCAGCAGCCACACACTGTGGTCGCACAACACGCCGTGCACCAACACGACAGTGGGCTGCGCCGGGTTGAAATCCTTACCGCCGGTGTAGGCGTAACTGCGGTGACCGTTCACATCGATGTACATGTTGTGTTCCTTTAAACGGCTTTTTCAGCGGCACGCAAGGCACGCTTTAAGTCATCGATCAAATCGGCGGGGTCTTCCAGTCCGACTGACAAACGGATGGTGCCCGCACCAATACCGGCAGATGCCAAGGCCTCGTCGCTCATGCGGAAATGCGTGGTGCTGGCCGGGTGAATCACCAGCGATTTGCTGTCGCCCACATTCGCCAAATGGCTGAAGAGTTTCAATGCTTCGATGAACGCACGGCCTTGCTCGCGTGTGCCCTTGATGTCAAAGCTGAACACCGATCCCGCGCCGCGTGCGCCGCCGCGCAACAGTTTTTGCGCCAATGCATGGCTGGGATGGTTTTCCATCAAGGGATGCCCGACGCGCGACACCAGCGGATGCGCCGCCAAAAACGCGACGATTTTTTCGGTGTTCGCTAAATGCCGTTCCATGCGCAAAGGCAATGTTTCCATGCCTTGCAAAATCAGCCAGGCCGAGTGCGGACTGAGGCACGCGCCGAAGTCGCGCAAGCCCTCGCGACGTGCACGCAGCAAAAACGCACCCACTGTGCTTTCTTCGGAAAACACCATGTTGTGAAAGCCTTCATAACGTTCTGTCAACTCGGGGAATTTGCCGCTCTTTTCCCAATCGAAAGAACCGCCGTCGACCACCACGCCGCCTATCACCGTGCCGTGGCCGCTTAAAAATTTGGTCGCCGAGTGGTAGAGCAAGTCCGCGCCCAGCGACAGCGGTTGCAGCAAATACGGTGTAGACAGCGTGGCATCGACCAGCAAAGGCACGCCGTGGTCGTGCGCAATTTGCGACACCACCGGAATATCCAGCACATCCAGCCCTGGGTTGCCTACTGTCTCTCCGAATAACAGCTTGGTGTTCGGGCGGATGGCGGCGCGCCAAGCATCGATGTCGTTTGGATGCACAAAGGTGGTTTCAATGCCAAAGCGGCGCATGGTGTAGTGCAGCAGATTGTGCGAGCCGCCATATAAAGCCGAACTGGCAATGATGTGCGAGCCCGCGCCCATGAGCGTGGCCACGCTCAAGTGCAAGGCCGCCTGGCCGCTGGCGGTGGCGATGGCACCTATGCCGCCCTCGAGTGCGGCAATCCGCTGCTCGAAGACGGCGGTGGTCGGGTTGCTGATGCGGCTGTAAACGTGACCCGCACGCTCAAGGTTAAACAGCGAAGCCGCTTGGTCGGAAGACTCAAACACGAATGAGGTGGTCAAGTGAATCGGCACCGCGCGTGCGCCAGTGGCGGGGTCGGGCTGGCTACCGGCGTGCAAGGCCAGCGTGTCGAAATGGGGATCGGCGTAACCGGGCATGGAAACCTCAAGATAGGGTGGAGATGCTGATTGTGGAGCATGTCAATAGGCAAAGCACATAGCGTGTGCGTCGCCAGTCAATCGCGCAGCGCCAGAATCATGTGCGTTTGTCAGCCGACTAAGGGTGAAATCTGGGCTATATTGAATCCATCACTCGCAAGATGAGCCAAGGGAGACAACACATGAAAGTCAGCGACATACTGCGCAGCAAGGGCAACACGCTCTACACCATCGCGCCATTGACGCCTTTGTCCGATGCCGTGAAAACCATGGCAGAGCACGATTTGGGTTCCATATTGGTGATGGACCATGGCGATCTGGTCGGCATATTGACGTTTCGTGAAGTGATTCTGGCGCTCAATAGCAACGGCGGCACTCTGGGCAATACCACCGTGCGCGGCGCCATGGACGACCACCCGCTCACCTGTTCCCCAGACACCGAACTGGATGAAGTGCGCCGCATGATGCTCGAGCGCCATGCGCGTTATCTGCCGGTGATGAGCAACCGCCAGTTGATGGGCGTGGTCAGTTTTTACGACGTGGCCAAGGCGGTGGTCGACAGCCAGAATTTCGAGAACAAAATGCTCAAAGCTTACATACGCGATTGGCCCGAAGAGCAGGGCAGCAAGGCTAATTAAACACAATCAAATTAAAATTAATTGCCATATACTTGAGGTATATCCCAAGGAGAGGCCTATGACTGTTACCACGGTCTTCACCAATAACCGCTCGCAGGCTGTGAGATTGCCGGCCGATGTGCGTTTACCTGATAACGTTAAAAAAGTGGAAGTGCGAGCCCGAGGAGCCGATCGCATCATTTCTCCTGTCGGTCAAACTTGGGATCAATTCTTCATGAGTGGTCCTATGGTTTCCGACGATTTTTTACCTGAGCGTGCATCACAAACACAAGCCGAACGTGAAGCACTGTGATGTTGAAGTACCTGCTTGACACCAATATTGTGATTTATGTGATCAAGCGGCGGCCGATGGAGGTGAAGTCAAAGTTCAATGACAACGCCGGGCGCATGGCCATATCAGCCATCACTTTGTCAGAGCTCTACCATGGGGCTGAAAAAAGCGCCAGAGTGGCGCAAAACCTGCAAGTCATAGAGGAATTTGCTAGCCTTTTACAGGTCTTACCCTATACCGCCCATGCATCACAGCATTACGGTGCGATTCGAAGTCAACTTGAAATGAAAGGCCAGCCTATTGGCGTGAACGATTTGCATATTGCGGCCCATGCCCGAAGCGCAGGACTGGTCGTTGTGACCAACAACGTATCCGAATTTGCCCGTATTCCCGGTTTAGTGGTGGAAAACTGGGTCGATGAGGCTCAGACCAGCCAAAAGCGTCTCACCCCCTGAGCCTGCCCCTCATGGATAATCCCTCAGATGAGCGGAAACACCTTAGGCACTTTATTTGCAGTCACCAACTTCGGTGAATCCCACGGCCCGGCCATAGGCTGCGTGATAGACGGCTGTCCCCCGGGCATGGCTTTGAGCGAGGCGGACATACAGCACGACTTGGATCGGCGTCGTCCCGGCACCAGCCGACACGTCACCCAGCGCCAAGAACCCGACCAAGTGCAAATCCTGAGCGGGGTTTACCAGGGCGTGACCACCGGCGCGCCTATTGCGCTCTTGATTCAAAACACCGACCAGCGCAGCCAAGACTACGGCGATATTTTGCAAACCTTCCGCCCCGGCCACGCCGACTACACCTATTTGCAAAAGTACGGCGTGCGCGACCCGCGCGGCGGCGGGCGATCTTCAGCTCGGCTCACCGCGCCCACGGTGGCTGCGGGTGCAGTTGCCAAAAAATGGTTGCTGGAGAAATACGGCACCACCTTCAAAGGCTGCATGACGCAACTCGGCGAACACGCCATAGGTTTTGAAGACTGGGCACATGTGCCGCACAACCCGTTTTATGCGCCGCTGGCCGATGTGTCGCACTTGGAAAGTTATATGGACAGTTTGCGCAAGGCCGGCGACTCCTGCGGCGCGCGCATCCGCGTGGTGGCGCAGCACATGCCTGTCGGTTTGGGTCAACCGATTTACGATCGCTTGGACGCGGACATCGCATTCGCCATGATGGGCCTCAATGCGGTCAAAGGTGTAGAAATAGGCGCGGGTTTCGCGAGCGTGGCGCAACTCGGCTCCACGCACGGCGACAGCCTCACACCTGAAGGATTTATCGGCAACAACGCAGGCGGCGTGTTGGGTGGCATCAGCACTGGCCAAGATTTGGATGTCAGCATCGCCATCAAGCCAACCAGTTCCATCATGACAGCGCGCGACACTATCAACAGTGGTGGGGCGGCCACACAGGTGCAAACCAAGGGCCGTCACGACCCGTGTGTCGGCATTCGCGCCACGCCGATTGCAGAAGCCTTGCTGGCGCTGGTGGTCATGGACCACGCCTTGCGTCACCGTGCCCAATGCGGCGATGTGGTGATGCCGCTGTCGCCTATCCCCGCGCATCGCGGCGGTTGAGCGCATGAATACTGCAACAGCGCCGCGCGCCACGCGGCGTCAACTGGTGCCGTTCGCCGCTTTGTCGGCCAGTTATTTCGCGCATATCGGTTTCTTCAATCCTTACCTTCCACTGTGGCTCAAGCATTTGGGTTTGAGTTTGTGGATGATAGGTTTGCTGACCTCCATGCAAGCCGTCACCCGCGTGTTCGCGCCTTACGTGTGGGGTTGGCTCAGCGACCGCAACGGCGCGCGTGTCCCCTTGATGCGCTGGTGCTCGGGCATGGCTTTGTTGTGTTCATTTGGTTTGTTGTTTCATCCGTCGCCGTGGTGGCTGGCGGCGGTGCTGTTCGGCATGTTCATACACACCAGCGCCATGATGCCCATGAGCGAAGCCGCCATGGCGCATCTGGTCAGCCACATGGGCACCTTGGATGTGCGCCGCTATGGCCGCATACGCTTGTGGGGTTCGGTCGGTTTTCTGGTGACGGTGTTTGTCTCCGGCGCATGGTTTGAAGCCCGTGGCATGTCGGGCTTTCCTTATTGGGCAGTATTAACACTGTTGGCGGTCAACATCAGCACATGGTGCTTGCCGGACAAGCGAGAGTCTGTTGCCCATGTGGAAGGACAGGCTGGTTTTTGGCAGGTGTTGCGTCAAGCGCAAAGCCGCTGGTTTTTTGCCACACTGTTTTTTCATGTGTTGTCGCATGTGTCCATCTACACCTTCTTTTCGCTTTACTTGGATGAACTCGGTTACGGCAAAGACATGATTGGTGTGATGTGGGCGGTGTCGGTGATTGTGGAGATCATGGGTTTTTTCACACAAAGCAAATGGCTGCATTTACTGAGCTTGCCCATGTGGCTGTGTGTGTGCACCGGTTTGATGGTGTTGCGCATGGGCATGACGGCGTTTTATGCGCCCGTGTTGCCGGTGTTGTTGCTGGCGCAATGCCTGCATGTGTTCACGTTTGCGGTGCAACACACAGTCAGCATCGCCTGGTTGTCACAAAACTTTCCCGGTCGCTTGCGCGGCAGGGGTCAGGCTTTGTATGCGGTGATCTGCTACGGTTTCACTGGCGTCATCGGCGCATTGGGCGGCGCTGCGCTAAGCACACGTTTCGGTTTGCAACAGGTGTTTGTCATGGCCATGCCGGTGGCCTTGGCTGCATTGCTGTGCGCCCTCAGGTTACGCACTGTGTCAGAGCGGACTGTTCATTCTTTCGAATCTGAATAAATTTACATTTTGAATATTCCCCGATTGCTTACATCCGTGAATATTTGGCATTATTCATTCACGGAGTTGAATGATGCATGCATCCCGATTGTTGATCGTCGAAGACCACCCTATCCTGGCGGATGCCTTGCGCATGAATGTGCTGCAACTGTTACCCCGGGTTCAGTGTCTGCTGGCCTATGACCTGGCAAGCGGTTTGGAGATGCTTCTTGAGCATTCGCCTATTGATCTGGTGGTGCTGGATTTAAACCTGCCGGATTCGCAAGGTATCGATACTTTGAACGCCGTTTGTCAACTGCGCGCGGTCGGTCCGTTGATGGTGTTCAGCTCATTACAGGACCCGGCGCTGCCGCAAATCTGTTTGTCCAACTGCGTGTCCTATTTGTGCAAGTCAGCACCTTTGCCGCAGCTGATGTCGTTTTTATTGAAGTCGTTGGCAGTGCAGCAAGACGCCTTTGAACCCCTTGAGGATTCTGCGGCAATACTGCAACACAACGACGAATTAGCTGCGCTTAGCAATCAACAGCGTCTGGTGTTGTCGCAACTCGCGCATGGCAAAAGCTGCGCCGAAATTGCCGGACAAATGAATATCACTGAGTCCACGGTGCGCAGCCATATGCATGCGATTTACCGCCGCTTGGGTGTGGTCAACAAGTCACAGGCAAGCACCCGCTACTGGTTATGGGCAGCCGGTCATGGGCGCGGCCACCACTGAACAAATCTATCTGCGGTTGGCGTCATTGCTGTTGCAATGCGTATTCTTGTTGGCAAGCGGTTTTGCGAATGCGCAGGATCAACTGCACACCTACCCGCACTGGCAGGCCATGCGGGTCATCAAAGACAGCCATGGTGAATGGACAGCCAACGAGGCGTGGCAGCACAGTCTGTCACAGGAAGTTACGCATTTAAGCCATCCGCACCAGGCTATACAAGCGATTGACGCCAAGGTGGTGTGGGCCGCTTGGAGCTTGCCGGATGCTGTTACGCAACAGTTGCCGGTGTGGTTAGGCATTCATTTACCGGCTTGTGTTGATGTGCAATTGTGGTTGCGCTGGAACCGGGGTGAATGGCAGTTACAACCGTTGGAACATGAGCAGCGTGTGACAAAGCCCGGGTAAGGTCATCTCCTGCCCGTCTGGGCTATACACGATGCCAGCCTCAGACATATCGATGTGTTGCTCAAAATTCAAAACCCGGGCCTCGTGCAGTTGCCGCTGTGGTTGCACAAGCCAGAGAACTTCATGCGATTGCAATGGAAGTACGCCTTGATGTACGGGGTATTACTGGTTTTGCTGCTGACGGGCATGGTTTATGCGCTCAGCTTGTTGAGATTTTTTGAAAGGCAGGCGCTGTTTGTATTCATCGGTATATTGTTTATGCATTTTGCATTCTTGTGCTGGACAAGCGGGCTGGGGCGAATGCTGCTGCCGGCCTTGCAGCGTTCGCACGCAGTGCTAGCAGCTGAGTCGGCAATCTGTCTGTGGGTGGTCTTGAGTACTTTTCACATGCGCTCGACGGTGTGTCTAGACAACAAGTTTGGTCTGCTGGGCAAAAGTCTGCGTTGTTGGGGCTTGTGCGCAGGCTTGCTGATTCTGTTGTCTAGCGGTTTGTGGTTTGTGCATGACCACAGCATGACGGGCAAGATACTGTCAGCCCATATGCTGTTCATGCTGCTGTGTTGTGCTTGGCATTTGAAACAAAAAATCAATTTTAAAAGTATGTGCCATGCGGCGGTTTGGCTGCTTTATACGCTGGCACTTAGCATTTATGCATGGGCTGACAAACTGCGCTTGCATCCTGCTGATGCCTTGCTGCTGTCCAGCGTGATGAGTGTGTCTGCCATTCTGCTGACGGGCTGGGCAAACTGTTGGCGACTGATGTCGCAACGAAAAAATTTACAACAGAAACTGGCACTGGTGCAGCACGATATGTGGCAACCCTTGCAATCGGTGCAGCTTTATGCTCACGCCATGACGCAGGCCGGACCGGAGCAGTTGCCGCGCTTAGTCTCTGGCCTGCAATTGGCTGCCGGTCATGTCAATGATTTCATGCAACAAATGCAAATCTTGTCGGGCGTGCATAAAAGTGAAGCGCATTGGTTGTCCGAACAACAGATGGTGACTGCAGACGCATTTCTGGCGCCACTCATCACAGAGTGCCAGCCGCTGGCGCACTGGCAGCGGGTCAGTTTGCGCTACCGCAAGAACCAAAGTATTTTGCAAGTCAATGTGCCTGCCGTGCAGCGCATATTGCGCAACCTCATCAACAATGCATTGGCTTACACACCTGCCGGCGGCCGGGTATTGATAGGCTGTCGCAGCCGCGCCGGTCAACTGTGGATTTTTTGTCTGGACAACGGCAAAGGCATGTCGCCCGAGCAATTAAAGCAATGCACGCAGGCTTACCGCCGCTTTGAGACAAATGCTGATGGCTGCGACCACCAGGGCCTGGGTTTGTACAGCGTTAAAAAAATAGCTGAGCAAATGCGGTTACCCTTGCGCATGCAAAGCACACAGGGCAAGGGAAGCATGATGGGATTTGCGGTGCCACTGGCAGCAACGGCCGGCAGACTCGGGCCGGCAGCTTAGTCGCGTGGCCTGAAGCCGAAAGATATTTTCGGCGGCATATTGCCGTTTTCATCCCGTGGCAGTGTGCCGGTTTTTTCAATTGCATTCATGACCGCTTCGTCCCAGGCCGTGTTGCCGCTGGAGCGGGTCAATTTCTTGCTGAGAATTTCACCGGTGGCACTGCAAGTGACCTCGACTTCCGCCTCGGGATTGCCTTTGACGGCCTGCAGCTGAGAGTCAGCGAAAGTGATGTTGGGCCGCACGCGTGCACGCAATCTGCCCAGGTAAGTGCCACTGGGTGCCGAGGCCTTGGCGGCACTGGCTTTGTCGGTCGGACCGGTGCTGGCTTCACCCAAACCCTTGAGCCGTTTGATCTGCTCCTGGCGTCGTTGTTCTGTTTCTTTCTTTTCTTCCAGCAATCGTTTGGTTTCTTCTTCCTTGCGCTTGGCTTCCTCTTCTTTACGCTTGGCCGTTTCTTCCTTGTGCTTGCTTTCCTCTTCCAGACGTTTGGCCTCGTCCTCTTCCTTGCGCTTAGCCTCTTCCTTGGCCCGGGCTTCGTCGTCTTTGCGTTTTTTTTCTTCCTGGCGCCTAATGTTTTCGCGCTCCTGGGCGGCTTTCTTTTCTTTTTCTTCCTCAGCTTTTTTGGCGCTGGCTTCTTTCAGTCGAACTTCTTCTTCCTTGGCTTTGGCGGTTTTTTTCTCCAGTTCGATTTGACGATCGCGCTCAAGCGCATCTTTTTTCTTTTGTTTTTCTATGGCGAGGTCGGCTTCAATTTTGGCTTTGTCGGGAAGCGCAGGTTGAGCGGTGGAGGGCGGCGGCGGCTTCACCGGTTCAAGCGGCTTTGGAGGCGTTTCCGGTTTGACCTCGGAAGGCCGCGCTGGTTCTTCGTTTCGCTGGGCAACCGGTTCGGGTATGGCAGACCAGAGTTCAGCTTCAATCGCATCGTCTGGCGGCGTACTGCGCCAAGTCACGCCCCAGGTCAGCGCCAGCAGCAGCAAAAAGTGAACCAGCAAGGCCAGCAACAGCGCACGGCCGAAGCCGGGGTCGGCCGGCGGCGCAAAGGCGAGATGCTCGTGCTGGCTCATGCGTACCGGTCAGTCGCTTTGGCGAACCGCCAGGCCGACACGTTGCACACCGGCGCGTTGCAGGCGATCCATCAGTTTGACCACGTTGTCATAAACAATCCCTTTGTCGGCATTGATGATGACCGGTGTGGTGGCTTTACCTGCCTGCATTTGCAACACCATTTTGGCGACACTGTCCATGTTCGCTTCCTGGCGGGTTTGCTGACCGGTGCCTTGCGCAGAAGTTTTGGACTTGACCGTGATGCGCAGTTGTTTGTCTATTTCGATGGTGATCACCTGATCCGGTGCAGTGCTGGCTTTGCCGACGGTAGGTACATCGATGACGCTGGGTGACAGCAAGGGAGCGGTCACCATGAAGATGATCAGCAGCACCAGCATCACGTCGATGAAGGGCACCATGTTGATGTCGCTGATGGTGCGACGGCCTCTGCGTGCAGGTGAGTTGGCGGCCATGTGCTTGCCCCGGCCTTAACGCGTGGTGGTCGGCGGTGTGCCGACGTTGCGTTGCAGGATGTTGGAAAATTCTTCGATGAAAGTTTCCAGTTTGTTGGCAACGCGGTCTATGTCGCGCGAAAAACGGTTGAAAGCCAGCACCGCAGGAATGGCGGCGAACAAGCCGATGGCGGTGGCGACCAGGGCTTCGGCAATGCCGGGTGCCACCTTGGCCAGGGTCACTTGTTGAAGTGCCGCCAGACCGGTAAAAGCATGCATGATGCCCCATACCGTGCCGAACAAGCCGACATAGGGGGAAACCGAACCGACCGAGGCCAGCATGGACAGGTTGGACTCGATGGCATCCATTTCGCGTTGCAGGCTGGCCCGCATGGCGCGGCGTACGCCATCCATCAGCAAGCCGCTGTCGGTGATGCGGCGTTCGCGCAGTTTCTGGTATTCGCGCATGCCACTGGCAAATATGCGTTCCATGGGGCCGGACATTTTGACGTTTTGCTGCGCCCCGGCAAACAACTCGTTCAGGCTTTTGCCCGACCAGAATTCACGCTCGAATTCCTCGTTGAGTTTTTTCACTTCCTTGAGCGACAGCAGTTTGCGGAAGATGGCGGCCCAGCTCATGACCGAGACCAGCATCAGTATCAGCACCACAGCCTGTACCACCCAGCTGGCATTCAACAACAGTTGAACGATCGACATATCTTGGTTCATGAGAACAACTCCAGTAGAGAGGAAGGGATGCGTTCGGACTTCATTTTGGCTGCATTCACCCAGCCGATGCGGATACTGCCTTCGCAAAGCAAAGTTTGCGTGCCGTCGCTTTCAGGCCGCCAGGCCTGTTGGGCAATCACCAGACTGGCGCGGCCTTTGTCCTGCAAGACCGCGCTGACTTGAAGCAAATCGTCAAGTTGCGCAGGTCTATGGTATTTCAATTGGGTATCGATCACCACAAACATGCCGCCGGTGTCCAGTTTCAACTGGTTTTGCTGCAAACCGAGGTGGCGCAGCCATTCGGTGCGGGCGCGTTCGAAAAACTTCAGGTAGTTGGCATAAAACACGATGCCGCCGGCATCTGTGTCTTCCCAATACACACGCACAGGGAAATGAAAACTCATGCGGCCTCCAGCAGTTGGCGCAGCCTGTCAGCGGCAGTGTCTAGGTCGGACAGCGAACTGGCGGTGGACAGGCGCACAAAGTCGCCGGGCGAGTGCTCGCCGAAATCGCGCCCCGGTGTCAGCGCCACGTGCGCGTGTTGCATGACGTGTTCGGCAAACGCCCAACTGTCGGCCAGGCCCAGTTTGTCGCAGGCGCTACGGCAATCGGCCCAAGCGTAAAAAGCGCCGTCGGGCGTCACCGGTACCGGCAGTCCCATGGCCTTGAGTTGAGGAATGAAATGGTCGCGCCGCTGCTTGAAAGCAGCACGGCGCTGTTCGTAAATGTCCAGACTCTCCGGCTCGAAGCAGGCCAGCGCCGCGTATTGCGCCACGCTGTTGGCGCAGATAAACAGGTTTTGCGCCAGGCGTTCAATCACCGGTACCAGTGCATCGGGCACCACCAGCCAGCCCAGACGCCAGCCGGTCATATTGAAGTATTTGGAAAAACTGTTGATGCTGATGATGTTGTCGTCTATGGCCAAGGCAGTCTGACCAAATGCGGGGTCATAACTCAAGCCCAAATAAATTTCATCCACCATGGTGATGCCACCTTTGTCACTGACAAATTGGTGGATGCGTTTCAATTCCTCATATGCAATCGAGGTGCCTGTGGGGTTGGACGGCGAGGCCAGCAACACGCCGCGTGTTTGCGCTTGCCAATGTGCGGCCACCTGCGCGGCGCTCAATTGAAAACGCTGCGTCGCATCGGTGGGCAACAACACCGCACGTCCGTCGGCTGCTTGCACAAACTGGCGGTTGCAGGGGTAACACGGGTCGGGCATCAATATATCGTCACCGGCTTCGATCAAGGCCAGGCAAGCCAGTTGCAAAGCGGCAGACGCACCGGCTGTGACCACGATGCGCCTGGCAGGCACGTTGACCCCGAAGCGCGTTGTGTACCAGCCGCTGATGCGCTCGCGCAAGCGGTCCAGCCCCAGCGCCTGCGTGTATTGGGTGCGTCCGTCGTGTATGGCTTTGACGGCGGCTTGCTGCACCAACTCAGGGGCGGTGAAATCGGGTTCGCCGATATTCAAAAACACCATGGGTTTGTCGCTGCCGCGCGCCTGTTGTGCCAGCGCCGAAGCAGCCTTGGCCATTTCCATCACGTAAAAAGGTGCGATGCGGCTGGCGCGTTGGCTGATGCGCATGGCTTTAGTCGGTGCCGCTGACGGCAGGCGTGGGTTTGTCGGCTGCGACTTCTAACGGGCGCAAGGCAGGTGCCAGACCGTTGAGCACCGCGTTCACGTATTTGTGGCCGTCGGTGCCGCCGAACTCTTTGGCCAGTTCTATGCATTCATTGATCACCACGCGCCATGGGATATCTATGCAATGCTGCATCTCGTAGGCACCAATCCATAGGACAGCGTGTTCGATGGGGGAAATCTCGGCCATCTTGCGGTCCAGCAAGGGCAGGATGTGCGCGTCCAGCACTTCGGCTTGCGCCGCGCAACCGTGCAGCAGCGCATCGAAATGCACGCTGTCGGCTTTGTTGAAACCGCTGAGTTCGCGTGTGAATGCGTCCACGTCTTCGGGCGGGTTGCGCCCCACCAGCACCTGGTAAAGCGCTTGCACGGCAAAGCCGCGTGCACGAGTGCGGGCGGCGCGCGCGCTGGCGCGGCGCATGTCGGAAGGCTTGCTGCTTTTAACGGCTGGTACAGGCGTATCGGTCATGACAAGGTCTTCATCAATAAAGCCATTTCTACAGCAACCCGGGCGGCGTCGCGCCCTTTGTCGTGTTGGCGCGCAATCGCTTGCGCTTCGTTTTCGGTGGTCAATATCGCATTGGCGATGGGTAAGCCGTGATCCAGCGCCAATTGGGTGATGGCCGAACCCGATTCATTGGCCACCAGTTCGAAGTGGTAGGTTTCGCCGCGAATAATGCATCCCAATGCGATCAAAGCATCAAATTGATCGGATTGCGCCATGGCTTGCAGAGCAACGGGCACTTCAAGCGCGCCGGGCACTTGCACATGCTCGATGTCACCGGCATCAACCTGTAAAGCTTTCAATTCATCGGTACAGGCTTTGGCCAGCGCGTGCGTGATGTCCGGGTTGAAGCGGGCCTGCACGATGCCGATGCGCAAACCGCTGCCGTCCATGTCGTTGCGTGTTGCGCTGAGGTCGGGGTGATGCATGCTTATTCCTTGGCCAAATAGCCGGTGATTTCAAGTCCGTAGCCCGCCATGCTGGGCATGCGGCGGGGGTTGCCCATGAGGCGCATTTTGTGCACACCGCAATCGCGGAGGATTTGCGCGCCAATACCGTAGGTGCGCAAATCCATGCGGCCGCGCTCAGGCGCTTGCGCAGAACGCGCCACGCCTTCGAATTGGGCCAGCAGTTTTTCGCCGCTTTCACCGCAGTTGAGCAGTACCACCACACCGGCGTCTTCAGCGGCGATGCGCGAGAGCGCGGCGTCAAGACTCCAGGAATGCATGACGCGTTGCGGTTCGAGTGCGTCCAGCACAGACAAAGGTTCGTGTACACGTGCCAGTACTTCGTGAGACGCTGTCCAAGTGCCGCGCACCAGTGCAATGTGCACGCTGTCACTCGGCAGGTCTTTGTAGGCATGGGCCGTGAACTCACCGTGGGCTGTGTTCAGTTGCCGGCTGCTGATTTTTTGCACCAGCGATTCGGTGCGGCTGCGGTATTCGATCAGGTCGGCAATCGTGCCGATTTTCAAACCGTGTTCGGCGGCGAACACCATCAGGTCAGGCAGACGCGCCATGGTGCCGTCGTCCTTCATGATTTCGCAAATCACTGAAGTGGGCGAACAACCGGCCATGGCAGCCAAGTCACAACCGGCTTCGGTGTGACCGGCGCGCATCAACACGCCGCCGTCCACCGCTTGCAAGGGAAAGATGTGGCCGGGTTGCACCAAATCAGCTGCTTTGGCCTGCGGCGCCACCGCCACTTGCACAGTGCGGGCACGGTCAGCGGCAGAGATGCCGGTGGTGACACCAAGCGCTGCTTCGATCGAAACCGTGAACGCCGTGCTGTGCACCGTGCCGTTGCGCGCCACCATGGGCGGCAGATTCAAATGTTCGCAGCGCTCGCGTGTGAGTGTGAGGCAGATCAATCCGCGGCCGAAACGCGCCATGAAATTGATGGCTTCAGGCGTGACATGGTCTGCGGCCAACACCAGATCGCCTTCGTTTTCGCGGTCTTCTTCGTCCACCAGGATCACCATGCGTCCGGCGCGCATGTCTTCAATGATGTCTTGCAAAGGTGAAATGGCCACTGATGGCTGTGAAGCGCTCATGCGTCGGCTTTCTTGGAAGAGGGAGGGGTGTCAAATTGCAGCATGCGCTCGACATAACGCGCCACCGTATCTATTTCCAGATTCACCGGGCTACCTGGCTTTAAGCTGCCCAGCGCCGTGTTCTCGATGGTGTGTGGAATCAGGTTGATGAAGACCAGACAACCCTCAGCCTTGTCTTCAATCCGGTTGACCGTGAGGCTGACACCGTTGACGGTGATCGAGCCTTTGTAGGCGAGGTATTTGGCCAGTGCGGGCGGCGCAAGTACTTGCAACAACCAGCTTTCACCAACAAGTTCAAAGCGCGCCACCTGACCGACACCGTCCACATGGCCCGAGACGATATGGCCGCCCAAGCGGTCGTTGGGGCGCAAGGCTTTTTCCAAATTGAGGGTGGTGCCGATCACATTCAGCAATGCCGTTTTGTTCAGCGATTCGGCGGAGATGTCTATGGTGAAGTGGTTGAGGGCGGCATCAAAGCTGGTGACCGTCATGCAGGCGCCGTTGAGGGCAATGCTGTCGCCGAGGGTGACGTCGTCCAGGTAATGCGCAGGTGTGCTGATCTCAAGGCGCTTGCCATGATCCAAAGAGCGACCCAGGTCGTGAACGGCGGCGATGCGCCCCACGCCGGTAATGATTCCGGTGAACATTCGGGTATTTTCGCAGATCAGCGGGGGTGTCTGAGCAACAGTCTCAAATCCTCACCCATTGCAGCGCTTTCATGGAAGCGCCAACGCTGCGCTTGGTCTAAATGCGAGAGTGTGGGCAGGGCTGCCATGCCTTGACCCGGGCCGATCAAGAGTGGTGCCAGATAGACCAGGAGTTCATCAATCAAACCCGCTTGCAACAAGGAGCCATTGAGTTTGTGACCGGCCTCCACATGCACCTCGTTGTAATTCAGTTGCCCCAGATGCCGCACCATGGCGTGCAAATCCACTTTCTCGCCCGGGCCATTCAGGCAAACCAAAGTGGCGCCTTGCGCTTTCAATGCCTTTTCTTTTTCAGGCGCGTGTACTGCATGAAAAATGACCAACCGCCTTTGTTCATTCCAAAGTTTGGCATTCAGCGGCGTTTGCAGGCGCGAATCAACCAGCAGCAAATCCGGTTGGCGCGGCGTGTCCACCGCTCGCACATTCAAGAGCGGATCGTCTTGCAACACCGTGCCTATGCCGCTCAGCACTGCGCAGGCGCGGGCGCGCCAATGGTGGCCGTCATCGCGGGCGGCTTGGCCGGTGATCCATTGGCTGGCACCGTTGTTCAAAGCGGTCTGGCCGTCAAGCGATTGCGCGGTTTTCAGTCGCAGCCACGGTGTGCCGTGTTGCATGCGTTTGAAAAAACCGATGTTGAGTTCACGCGCCTCGTCTTCGAGCAAGCCGGTGTGCACCTCAATACCGGCGGCGCGCAAGCGAGCCAGCCCTTGGCCGGAGACTTGCGGATTGGGGTCTTGCACGCTGGCAAACACGCGCGCAATACCGGCTTGAATCAATGCTTCACAACACGGCCCGGTGCGCCCCTGATGGGCACAAGGCTCTAGCGTGACATAGGCGGTCGCTCCGGTGAGATCAAAGTCGCGGGATTGCGCATGGCGCAAGGCCATGATTTCGGCATGTGCCTGACCGGTCGGCTGGGTGTGTCCCTGTCCCAGCAATTCGCCGTCAGCCGATGTGATGACACATCCCACGCGGGGGTTGGGAGTGGTGATGAACAAGGCCTGTTGCGCCTGCGTCAGGGCCTGGCGCATGTGCGTGAAATCTGTTGGGGAAAAGAGCATGAGGTCATTATCCTTGGCCGGGGGCGTGTGATTGCCGCAAGGCGATCCAACAGAAGTTGACAATATTTATAAACATTGCTCATGAGCGGTAAATTTTTTAGATTAATAACTTACCCTAGGGACAACCCTTGACCAATTTACTGAATTCGGAATGCAGAATGCGGGGGCCTTTTGCAATTTCTGCAAGAGTCCACAATGTGTGTGCAAGTCAATTTTTTCAGGGGATAAACGAATGAAAAAAAACGTACGGCGACTCAGTGCTGCATTCGGGGTAGTCATGACCAGTGTCATGCTGTCCTTGGGTGCCAGCGCTGGTGATGTCACCACCGAAAGGCTGGTAAACAGCGAAAAAGAACCAGGCAACTGGCTCAATCACCACGGCAACCTTGAAGCCCACCGCTTCTCTGGTCTGGATCAGATCAACGCCAAAAACGTCAAAAACCTGCGGGTTGCTTTCACCTGGGCTATGGGTGGAACACAAGGCGGCGGCAAGGAAGTTATTCAGTACCAGTACGCTGGCCTGGAAGGCACACCTGTGGCTGAAGACGGCTTCCTGTACCTGACAACAGGTTGGGGCGTGGTCACCAAGCTCGACACACGTGGCGGTACACCGCGCATGGTGTGGCAATACAACCCCGCTGCTGATCCCGACTATTCCACTACCGTGGCATGTTGCGGCATCAACAACCGTGGCGCTGTGTTGGCTGGCAACATGGTCATTTCTCCCGTCATCGACGGTCGTATCCTGGCGCTGAACAAAACTGACGGCTCCAAGATTTGGGAAGCCCAAGTTGCTGATCCCGGTAAATCTGAAGTCATCACCAACGCACCCCTGATCGTCAAAGACATGGTTGTGACAGGTATGGCCGGTGCCGAGTACGGTGTGCGAGGCTGGCTCGAAGCGCTGGACATCAAGACCGGCAAGCGTCGTTGGAGAACTTACACCATTCCTGGTCCCGGCGAAGCCGGCCATGAAACTTGGAAAGACAAACACGGTGCCTGGAAAACAGGCGGCGGCTCTACATGGGTGACCGGCTCTTACGATCCTGAGCTGAACATCATCGTTTGGGGTACAGGCAACCCAGGTCCTGACTGGGACAATGCTTACCGTCCCGGCGACAACCTGTGGACCGACAGTACCCTGGCACTTGACGCCGACACCGGCAAAATCAAGTGGGGCTTCCAGCACACTCCCAATGACCCGTATGACTTCGACTCTGTGTCTGAAAACACATTCGTTGACACACAGGTTAACGGCAAGTTTGCCCGCACCACACTGCACGCCAACCGCAACGGCTACGCCTATGCGCTGGATCGTAAAACTGGTGAGTGCTTGTGGGGAACCCAGTTCGTCGACAAGTTGAACTGGAGCGGTGGCTTGGATTCCAAGTGCAAGCCTAAGGCCTACAACGCCAAGTCTGACGTCCAAACTTATGCGAAAGGCACAGCTGCTGCCCGTGGTACCGCTACCAAAGGTCGCGGCACTGTTGACGGCGTTCTGGAACCAGGGCACATGGGTGGCAAAAACTGGCCCCCGACTTCTTACAGCCCGCAAACCGGTTTGTACTACATCCCGACCATTGAAGGTTGTAACAAAGCTTTTGCCGAAGTTGCTGAGCCGGGTGCCCTCAAGCCCCGTCAGCTGTTCCTCGGCGGCGCACCGTTCTCTACATTTGATGACCCGACATGCGGCCGTATCAGCGGCAGTATCACGGCTATCGAAGTGGCCAGCGGCAAGGTCGTGAAGAAAGCCTACACCAAGCACCCCCAACTCGGCGGACTGCTGTCCACCGCTGGTGGCCTGGTGTTCTCTGGCTACGCTGAAGGCCAAGTGGTTGCACACGATGCAAACACTTTGGAAGAACTGTGGAGATTCGAAACTGGCTCAGCCATCAACGCACCTCCCATGTCTTTCAGCGCTGACGGCAAGCAATACATTGCCATTGAAGTCGGCCTCGGCGGCGCATGGCCACAGTGGTTCGTGTCTGCTACACCTGAACTTAAAGCTCAGGTTCCTAGCAACATGCTCTACGTTTTCGCTCTGCCTTAAGCAGGTGTGAAAGAATGCGGTCTGGTGTCTGACACCGGACCGCTTTTTTGTTTAAATTGTGAAATGATTGTTTTCTCTGAAGATAAAGGTAAGGTTGAAGTGATGAAAGTCCTGACATCAAATTTGCTGCGGAACCTGGCGCTGTGTCTCCCGGTCTTTGCTACATGTTTGCCCATCGCGGCAGTTGCAGAAGAAGATGACCGTCCGGTCATTGTGGTACCTCGTGGGGGTGGCAAAGAGACTTTCACCAGGTTTTGCACAACCTGTCACATGCCCGACGGCCGTGGCGGACAAAACGAAGGTGGTTACGGTGCGGATTTGCGCGTGACCAAACTGACTGCAGAAGAAGTTGTTGGCGTGGTCACCAATGGCCGCCAATCCAAAGGCATGCCTTCATTCAAAGGCATCATTGACGACGAGAAAATCGGTCAAGTGGCCGCGTATGTCAAAACAGTGATCAAGCTCAAGGAATAAGTTTTTTCACTTTGCTACAAATGAAAAGGCCGCTTACGCGGCCTTTGTTTTTATAGGCTGTCAATAGCCGTTACAAATAGTTGTTTGCTTATTTGGCCGGGTACTTGGCTTGCACACCGGCGAGTTGTTCGGGAGTCATGCGTTTTTTCAAGCTGTCCAGAACCGATTGAAAATCCAGGCGCGCATAGCTTTCGTTGCGCTGCATGGCTTCATTTACCCAGTCGTAGGCTTGCACATAATTTTTGTGGCCGCCCATGCGAATTTCCATGTAAATCATTTTTAACAGGATGCGTCCGTTTTTGTTTTTACGCGCAGCCAGTTGATAACCGATTTCTCTGGCCTCAGACAAATCGCCAATTTCACGGCCGTGGTCGTAGGCATCCCGGCCTTTGATGAACAGCGACAGGCTTTCGTTTTCATAGGCGCACTCTTTTTCATCTTCAAGAGGGCAGACAAAGCCGTCTTCTGCATAAGCAGAAGGCACTGAGGTGATGATCAATGCAAGCGTTGTCAATGTGACCCGCCAGGCGGGGTGTGAGAGTATGTTCATGAGTGAAAACCGGTTGGGGGAAAGGGAAAATCAGTGCTTCAGTTACCTGCCATGTCCTTGCTGAACTTGCCCAGTTTGGCAGTGTCAAAGTAATAAGTCACAGCGGAAAAACGGCCGCTGGTGTCCATGTCGTAAATGGCGACCATGGGTACTTTGAAGAAGTCACCGCTGGCTTTGTGCTGCGCTTCCCAGGTGTAAACAATGGCTGCAGTGCGGCCGTGGACAATGATTTGCTTGACCTCGTACTTGGCTTTGAAAGCTTTGAACTCAGCGTTGAAGAATTCGGTGAAATCTTTTTTGCCACTTTGGTTACTCAATGGGCTTTGACGGGTGACGTTGTCGGAGAAATATTTCACCCACTCGGCCGTGTCTTCAGCCTCCATGGCATTGTTGTAACCGGTCAGCGCCTGGCGGATGATGGATTCAACCTGCATCTCCACCGAACCGGCGGCTTTGGCATTCACACTGAATAACAGACCCAGGGAAAGAAGAAAAACGGAAATATACCGATGGATCCGGGACATGAAAGAAACTCCTGAATAGTTAAATTTAAAAGTATTAATTTTAGATGATTTCCGCCCGGGTCGCAACACCGTAAATACGCAACGCCGACACTTCAAAATGGGTGCTCTCCAGTCTGGTTTTGCATACTTAGCGATACCCATAAACAAACAAGCGTGTATTCATCTTGACCAGCAACTGCTGTCATTGGCTTGTGAACCTCTTTGCCCGGCCGCATGTATCTGTGCTTTGCGCACCCGCCGGTGTCGCAGTCAACAGGTAAGTCTGGCCCTGACTGCTGAGGCTAATCCGGTAACGTAATTCTGTTGTGCGCCATACGCTTTCGGGCAAGGTGTCAGGGTAACTGCCTTGGCTGGTCGCCGCTTGCTCCAGCCATTGCGCGGATTTCATCAATGCCACTTTGGCCAACTGGCGCTGGCTGCGTGACTGAGCGGTCTGGTAAACCGGCATGGCAAAAGCTGTCAGCAGGCCGATGATGGCCATCACGCATATCAATTCAATCAGGCTGAAGCCGGTTTGCGAATGACTGAATTTCATGGCTGCAACTCCAGCACAGTTTGCAGATCCGCCAACCTGATCGCCGTGTCGTTTACCGTGGTGGTGGCGGGTTGCCACACCGCTTGCCAGGCTGCCTGCGTGTTCCGGTTCGAGGCCTGCGCCAGCGCAGTGATGCGGTAGGTGAACGCACCGCCTACTTGGTTTGCATTGCTTGTTGATGTCCATATTTCAACCCAATACACCAGACTGATCTCGCCTTGAGCCGGCAGACTGTTGGCACCTGATGTGCGGTTTAGCCAATCGCTGCGGTGGTTGCTCAGATGCAGCAGTGGTCTGCAAATACCTTGCACACAGCCGTTGACTGGCAAACGTGTTTGCAATTGCGCCCATTGCGCAGCATCCACCGGATAAGACAAGCGCATATTCTTATTCGCTTGCGCTGCGGGTGAAGAAATGGCTGTCGCCGCCTTGCAGATGCCTGATAAGGCCGCTTGCCGCAATTGCCAGCGCTCGACACTGCTGCGACTCCAGCCTTGCGACAAAGCGATGTTGCGCCAGCAAGCCAGCAGCAACACACTGCAAAGCATGGACAGCGCCAATACGGTTGGCAGCGCCAGGCCTTGTTGCTGGAAAAATTTCAGAGCTTTCATGGGCCGGCATGCTTGAGAAAAAAGACGGTGCGCCATGCGCTGGCACCGTTTTTCAAAGGCGATTGTGTGTTGCATGACAGATTCCCTGGCGTGAGCGTGAGGCCGTCCGGCCGTATTTGCAGACACAGACCGACAGCACGCACTTGCTGCCAGTCGCTGACCTGCGCTGCGCTGCGCCATTGCAATTGTTGTGCGGCGGGGGTTGCGCCTGCCGGCCCGGTTTGCTCGGCATAACGCAGGCGCAAATCGTCGATTTGTTCGGCCAGCGCCTGGTAGGTGGTGTTGCTGCGCGCCGTGTCCTTGCAACTGAGTTCGCGCTGACTGTTGCGCCTGAAATCGTCTTGCAGCCAGGGCAGGGTGGAGGCTTCATGGCCCTGGCAGTCAGCCGGTGTCAGGCTGCGCCACTGGTTCAATTGCAAAGTGGTGTCGCTGCCGCTCAGAGTCACTGGTAAGCGGCTAAGCACCGCCATGCCTTGTGCGTCGACAGACAGTTCCGGTGCGCCCGCGCGTTGTACACGCTCTCGAAATAACTGCAAAGCTGTATGCAGGCGCAATTGGGTTTCTGCTTGTGTTTGCAGCATCAACTGGCCGCGCTGTATCCAGGCAAACGCGCTGAATGCAGCCATGACCACCAGCAGGCTCAGGCTCATACCGACCATGCATTGCACCAGCCCCTGGCCTTGCTGCTGCTTGCGTTGTTTGTGCTTCATGGTCGCCATGAGGTTTGCCAGCAATTGTGCGAAGCCGGGCAATCAGGAACACCCACCGGGTTTGCTGATTCGCTGACACCCGGCCAGGCCAGCAGCAAATCCACCACCGGGTCGCTGCCGGGTGTGGTTTGCAGGCGCGCGCGTGCCTGCGGCAGGCGTTGACGCCATTCATTCAGCCATTCGCCCAGATCGGCCTGTGCCCATTGTTGTGCATTGCAAGCCGCTTGCCTGCAATCGCCTGCGGGCGTTGCGCCATCCATTTCCAACTGGTACCACTGCCAGGCACCGGGATGCACTTGCATGCGGTGCCACAGGTCTTGCGCCATGGCTACCGCCTGCTGCAATGCCAGGGCCTGGCGCTGTGCCTGCATGGCTTGCAGTTGCCAGGCCATCAAACCCAGGCACAGCAGATTGAGCACCATCAGCGCTGCCATGGCCTCCAGAATCGAAAAGCCTTGCATGCGGTGCTTTTGGTTTTTCATGAGCAACTGCTTGCGTTGACCATGCGCAAGCGCCCGGCGGTATTGATGCAAATGCTGCGTACCAGCTTGCTGCCGGGCTGGGCGGGTTGTATGACCAGACGCAGACCGCCGGCCACTGGTTCACCTTGCGCGTTGATGGCTAACTGGTTTTGCGCCGGTGCCAGCACCAGACGGAGATCGCCGTTAAGTGCATTGTTCAGCACTGCGCTTTGGCTGTTGTCAGCCGGGTTGACCAGTTCCCAGCCGCAGCGCCAGTCGCCATTGGGCAAATTGTTGGGGGTGCAATTGTTCAGACGCCGCAATTGCATGGCCTGGCCGGTGCGCAAGGCATGCAAGCGCGCCGATTGCAAATCTGCGGCCCAGGCCTGTGCGGTGTTTTCCACGCGCGCACGCCACTGCCATTGGCCGATGGCCGGGGCTGCCATGGCAGCTGCAATGCCAATCAGTGCGGCAACCACGCAGAGTTCAGGCAGGCTGAAGCCATTGTGTTGACACCGCGCACACAGTCTGGCTGAGTGTGTAGCGTCTGAAGTGCGGTTTGATGGAATCAAAAAAAATGGCGGATACATGTCCGCCATCTTGCAAAAAAACAGACGCTGAAACTGTGCGCTGTAACCTTAAATGATGTGATGTGTTAACGGCGGAACTCGTCAACCAGGGTTTTGAATTCGTCCACATCTTCAAAACTGCGGTAGACGCTGGCAAAGCGCACATAGGCCACTTTGTCCAGCTTTTTCAATTCGCGCATCACCAGTTCACCTATGCGCGTTGAGGCGACTTCACGTTGTGACAGCGTGAGTAACTTGTCTTCGATGCGTTCAATCGCCGCATCTACCTGCTCTGTGCTGACCGGGCGTTTGCGCAAGGCCAGATTGAGAGAGCCGCGCAGTTTGCTGCGGTCGTAGTCTATGCGTCTGCCGTCTTTTTTCACCACCGCCGGGTAGCTGACATCGGCGCGTTCATAGGTGGTGAAACGTTTTTCGCAGTGCCCGCAGGAGCGGCGGCGGCGGATGGAGTCGCCCTCTTCAGACATGCGGGTCTCCATGACCTGGGTTTCCACATGGCTGCAAAAAGGGCATTTCATGCTTGGTTACCCATAGACCGGAAAACGGCTGGTGAGTGCATGCACCTTGGCGCGCACTGCTGCGATATGCGCTTCGTCGTTCGGGTGTTCCAGCACGTCGGCAATCAGATGAGCGGTGGCGCGTGCCTCTTCGTCCTTGAAGCCGCGTGTCGTCATGGCGGGTGTGCCTATGCGCACACCGCTGGTCACCATGGGCTTTTCCGGGTCGTTGGGAATGGCGTTTTTGTTGATGGTCATGTGGGCGTTGCCCAGCGCCACTTCGGCAGCCTTGCCGGTAATGCCTTTGGAGCGCAAGTCAACCAGCATGACATGGCTTTGGGTGCGACCGCTGACGATGCGCAGGCCGCGCTCGGTCAAGGTTTTCGCCACGATGTCTGCGTTTTTCAGCACCTGTTGTTGGTACACCTTGAAGCTTGGGTCAAGCGCTTCTTTGAACGCTACAGCTTTGGCTGCGATGACGTGCATCAATGGGCCCCCTTGCAGGCCGGGAAACACTGCGCTGTTGATGGCTTTCTCGTGTTCGGCTTTCATCAGGATGATGCCGCCGCGCGGGCCGCGCAAACTCTTGTGCGTGGTGGATGTCACCACATCGGCGTGCGGCACCGGGTTGGGGTAGACACCGGCCGCGATCAGGCCGGCGTAATGCGCCATGTCCACCATGAAGATGGCACCGATTTCTTTGGCGACCTTGGCAAATCGCGCAAAGTCTATGTGCAAGCTGTAGGCCGACGCGCCTGCAATGATCAGCTTGGGTCGCGTGGCAAGCGCTTTGGCTTCCATCGCGTCGTAATCGATTTCCTCTTTGGCGTTCAAGCCGTAACTCTCTACCTTGAACCATTTGCCGGACAAGTTGAGTGGCATGCCGTGTGTGAGGTGACCGCCCTCGGCCAGGCTCATGCCCATGATGGTTTCACCAGGTTTTAAAAACGAAAAAAATACGGCTTGGTTGGCCGAGGCGCCGCAATGCGGTTGCACGTTGGCGGCATCTGCGCCGAACAATTGTTTGGCTCTGTCGATGGCGAGTTGCTCGGCCACATCGACGTTTTCGCAGCCGCCGTAATAACGCTTGCCCGGATACCCTTCGGCGTACTTGTTGGTCAACTGCGCGCCCTGGGCTTGCATGACCGCAGGTGAGGCGTAGTTTTCGCTCGCGATCAATTCGATATGGTGTTCCTGGCGCTGGTTTTCAGCCTGTATGGCAGCCCAGAGTTCTGGGTCTGTTTGAGCCATTAATTGCGAGCGTGTGTACATGTTTTCTCCGTTGAAAGTATCAGGGTTTGGCATCGGCGGGTTTGAAGGGACTGAGGCTTCTGGCTTTGTCTAAGAGTTCAATCAAGCCGTCTTCTGCGGGTAATTTGTTGGCGAGTATGGACACGTGCTTGCCGCTGGCGATGTCTTTAAGCCTTTGTTGTTCGGCCAGCACCTTGACCACATAGCCGCCGTCTTCGCCGCTGTTGCCCGCGCCCACATACTGGCGCAGACCGGCTTCAACGCCGCCGTTACGGTCTATGGATTCACGCAACACGCTGGCGCCGACGCGCATATTGGCAATCGGGTCAAAAGCGGCAAATTCCCCGCCGAAGTTGTCATATTTTTCGGTGTGCACATCGGTACGCACCTGCATCAAACCTTGCGCGCCCATGGTGCTTTGGGCAAACGGGTTGAAGCTGGATTCCACAGCCATCACCGCCAGAATAAGTGTGGGCTCAAGTTTTTTCTGCGGCCCGAGTTCGTAAGCTTCAGCCACCAGCGCACTGATGGGTTCGGGTGCGACCCGGTATTTACGGCTCAGCCAAATGGCCAGGGCGGCCTGTTCTTTGGGCAAATCCTGGGGATCGACGGCGGTGGCGCGGTCAACCGCGCTGGCATCTTCGTTGAAACCGAAATCCAGACCGTGGCGGCTTTGCAACCAGTCAATCAGCTGTACCTCGACGTTGGAGCGCAAATCCGGCTGAGAACTGAAGACCACCAGAAAGCAGAAAACCGCCAGACCGAGCAATGCCAGGCCGCTGTGCGTGATCAGAAAAAAGCCCTGGCCCACGTCGGACATGAATACTTTGGCCGATTGCTTGAAGGTTTCAATTATTTGCATCGGGGTATTTTAAGCTTTGACCCTCTCGACCCTGTCACAATATGCTGCTTAGCCCGAACGGGTACAAATTAGCGAATTGAACGCCGTGAACTCCCCTACCCACAGTTCCCCTGACCTGACCGCCCTGGACGCCATCACCTGCGGCGCATTGACCGCCGCCACCTCCGGCGAGCGTTTGACGCGTGTGCGCGAATGGTTAAACACCGAGCCTGCGCTTGACGTGCTGCAAACAGTTTTCAAAGAATTGAGCGCGCGCGACAAGGGTGCAGCCAAACCGGTGAAAGAAAAAATCGACGAACTGCGTCGCGCCAAAACCCAGGACACTCTGGCCGAGGAATGGGCTGATAAAGCGCGGGCCTTGCTGGCCACCAGCCGGTTGAACGTGGCCGACGCCATGGCCTGGGCGCGCGACACCGCCAAGGCCGGCGCGCCGCTGTCGCGTGAACCTCTCGCAGGTTTGCGCCTGGCGCTGGCCGATAGAGTGAAGCACATTGAAGAACTGGCGCACCGTGCCCAGGTGTTGCGCGAATCGGCCCTGTTGATGGCCCAACGTATTGAAGTGCTGTCGACCAAACCCTGGACCGAGGCACTTGAATTGCAGGCCACGCTGGCCCACGACATCGAACGCTTCCGTCAGGAATGGCAGGCCTTGGGCGGCGACGCCCACTGGCAAAGCGTAGACCCTAAATACCCGCATACGCTGAATGAAAGCGCCCAGCATATTCAGCTGGTATGGGATGCCTTCTCAGCAGCTTTGGCGCAAACTCAGGCTGCAGCGCATGACGCCAGCCTGCCGCTTCCAGCGGTGCCGGCCTGGGCCGACCAGTTGCGGCAGTCACGCGGCGAAGCTGTTAAAGCGGCTCCGGCTGCGCCCGCGCGTCCGCCGGTGGACCCGGCCTTGCGTGAACAGGCGCAGCAATCTGTGCAGGAATTGTTGCAACAGCTTGAGGCAGAACTCTTGCAAGGCCATAGCAAAGCCACCACAACCATTGCAGCGGCTTTGAAACAGGCTTTGAAAATACACGCCAAGGCACTTGACCACGAGCTCGATACCAAGGCCCAGCAGGCTTTGACCAAAGCGGCTGAACTCGAAGGCTGGCAACGCTGGCGCGCCGATCAAATCCGTACCGAATTGGTGACCAAAGCCGAAGCCTTGCTCAAACCGCTCAAACCTCTAGAAGACAAAACTGCATCAGTTGTTGAACCGTCGCACGCAAGCGACGAAGCCGCTGTTTCTGTAGCGCCCGAAGTCGAGGCCACTGTGCCTGTAGCGCCCGAAGCCGAGGCCGCACCGCTTGAAGCTCTGCCCCAAGCTGAAGCAATAACCGATGCACCGGCATCTGTTTCTGCAACTGAAGCAACGGCTGAAACATCTACAGAAACATCTAGTGAAACATCCGCTGAGGCCCAAGCACCGGTCAAAGTCCGGATCAAAGGCAAAGGCAAATCCCCGGCTGCAGCGCAACAAGTGACTGAATGGGTACCGGTGGTCACCGGCCGCAAATTGCAAGACAGCTTGCGTCAGTTGCGTGAGGCCTGGAAGCAAACCGACCAAGGCGGCCAACCTAACCACGCTTTGTGGAAACGTTTTGACCAGGCGTGCAACCGGGCTTACCCGTTTGTGCAGGAATGGCTGGAAAAAGCCAAGGCCGAATCGCAAGCGCACCGTGATCAGCGTTTGGCTTTGCTGGCCGAAGTCGCGGCCTGGACCGTGGCCCACGCAGGCAATACCGATTGGAAACAACAGGCGCGTGAACTGCACCAGTTCTCCGAACGCTGGCGCACCAGCGGGCACTTGAGTGAAAAAGCTTTTGCTGAAATGCAAGCCCAGTGGAAGTCCGCCATGTCAGCCGCGCATGCGGAACTTGAACAGGCTGAAAACGCCAGCATTGCCCGGCGTCGCGCCATGATCGAAGAGGCCAAACAACTGGCGGCAGCGGCGAGCTTGCGCATAGACGCGGTCAAGGCCTTGCAGCAACGCTGGCAAGCCGAATCGCAATCCATTGCACTCGACCGCAAGCTGGCGCAAAAACTCTGGGACGCATTCCGACAACCGCTTGACGAAGCTTTTCAGCGCAAAACCCAGGAACGCACGGTGCAAACCCAGGCTTTGTCGGCGCACGACCAAGCGGTGCTTGATGCCTCGAATGCCTTGGAAAAAGCTATTGCCCAAGGTGACGCTGCGCTGATCCGTCAGGCCATGCAGCATTTGAATTTGGTCATCACCGGCAAGGCCGTGGCGGCTGCTTCAGTTTCGCAGGAAAGCAGGCCGGTCGAAGCTGAAGCAAGCCCTTCAAGCCCTGCTGAAGATGTGCCTGCGACAGAAACGTCCGTCGCCGAACAGACTGCTCAAGCCGAGCCATCAAGTCCGGATTCAACCGCTGAACAAACTTCAAGCGATGAAGCTCCGGCTGATGTACAAGCCGCCGATGAGCCTGCACCTGCCCCCGTTAAAACCCCGGCCCCTGCGAAAAAAGTGGTGGCCGTGCGAGGCGACGACCGGCCCGGTCAAAAGAAAACCGAACCTGTGGTGGCTGGCCGTTTCGGCGACAAACCCGGCGCGCGCCGCAACGAACGCGACGCACCCGGCAGACGCAACGAGCGTGATGCACCGGGGCGCGGCCGCGAGCGCGAAGCGTTTGTAGACCGGGGTCCGCGTCTGGGCGACGCCGCTTTCCGCGCCCAACGCAACGCCATCGAACAAGCCGAAAACGTCTTGAAAAAACTGGCCATGCAAGCGCATGGCGAAACCCTGGTGCATGTGTTGTCCGCCTGGCAGCAAAGGCAAGCAGATCAATTGCCACCTGCCAAGGAATTGGGCAGTCGCGTGAATGCGGCGCAACGCCAGGCCTGGGTGCAGGCTTTGCAAACAGACGCCAAAGGCGATGCAGCCACCGCCTTGTTGCGTCTGGAAATGGCTGCCGAGGTAAACACGCCTGCAGACCATCAGCAAGCGCGTCGCAATCTGCAATTGCAATTGCTGACCAAACGCAACGATGCGCCACCGGCCCAAACCTGGGCGCAGGATGTGGCGTCTGTGTTGCAGTCAGGTTATGACGCGGATGCCGCGCAGCGGGTACAAACTGTGCTGCGGGTGCTGCTCAAGCGTTAAGCCAGGGCTGACAAATCTGTTCTCTCAAATCCCCGCCCGGCCTGCCAGCTAAAGCCTTGCAGGCGCGGCGGGTCTGAGTCAGCGTGCCAATCACTGAGCACTTGACGCTCTAATCCCTTGCCTAGCTGATGCACGGCCGCACGGTGCGTGTGCCCGTGCAACAGCAAGCTGGCTTTGTGGTCTGTCAGCCAACCAGAGGCTGCCGTCGCGTCAACATCCACCCAAATATGGTTGGTGGTCTTGCGCGCTTCGCTGTGCGCCCTGATAGCGCGGGCTTCTTGTATGCGCTCTTGCAAAGGCTTGGCCAGAAAAGCGTGTTGCCATTCGGATGAGCGCACTTTGGCTCTGAACAACTGGTAATCGGTGTCTTCCAGGCACAAAGCGTCGCCGTGGCTTAGTAAGCAAGTGGATTCAGAAGTGTGCAGCACACAAGGATCGTTTAGGGCTTGCATGCCGCCGGCTTCACAGGCAGCGCTGCCCAGTAAAAAGTCGCGGTTACCGGCCATCCAATAAACCGGCATGCGTTGGCTGACGGCGCGTATGCGGCTCAGGCAATCGCGCTCGAAAGCCGCTTGCGGGTCGCTCAAGATATCGTCGCCAACCCAGACCTCGAACAAATCACCCAGAATGAACAAAGCATCTGCTTGCAGGTGCAGCAAGTAGTCAGCCCAGGCCTGGAAAGTAGATGAGTCGGCGGCGTCTAAATGCACATCCGATAAAAAGGCCAGCTTAGAAAGTCGGCTTACATCCAAAGACGCTGGCAGCGGTTTGATCCGGTGGTCAACAACTGCCATGGCGCAATGGTTTTAAAGCAGCACAGCTTTGCTGATCAGCACGTCGTCTTTGGGCACATCGTCGTGAAAGCCGCTACGCCCGGTAGGCACTTTGGTGATGGCGTCCACCACGTCGGTACCGGCTATGACTTTGCCGAAAACCGCATAACCCCAGCCGGAAGGCGTGGGCGATGAATGGTTGAGAAAGTCGTTGTCTTTGACGTTGATGAAGAACTGCGAAGTCGCTGAATGCGGGTCATTGGTGCGCGCCATGGCGACGGTGTAGCAGTCGTTGGTCAAACCGTTATCAGCTTCATTTTCGAGTTTGGTGCCGACTTTTTTTTCTTTCATGCCGGGGCTCATGCCACCGCCCTGCACCATGAAGCCGGGAATGACGCGGTGAAAAATCGTGTCGTCGTAATGGCCTTTTTCTACATAAGCGAGGAAATTGGCCACGGATTTAGGGGCTTTGTCAGCATCGAGTTCCAGCGTGATCACGCCATGGTCCTGGATATGCAGTTCGACTTGCGGGTTTGACATGTTTATTTCACCAAGGTTGCGGATTGGATGATGACCTGGTTCAAAGGTGCATCGGTAGGGAAGGGGCCGCCGGGGCCTGTCGGCATTTGCCGGATGCGGGTGACCACATCCATGCCGGAGATAACTTTGCCAAAAGCCACATAACCCCAGCCTTGACCGGATGGTGCCCGGTGGTCTAGAAAATCATTGTCTTTGACATTGATGAAAAACTGAGCAGTCGCGGAGTGGGGGTTATTGGTGCGTGCCATGGACAGTGTGCCGACGGTGTTGTGCAAACCGCCTTTAGCCGCCGCTTCAACGCCTTCGTGTTTGATAGGCGGGCGGGTTTGTTTCTCGTTGTATTTGGTGTCGTAACCGCCGCCTTGAATCATGAAATTGTTGATCACGCGGTGAAAAATCGTGCCGTTGTAATGTCCGTCATTCACGTAGCTTAAAAAGTTTTCTACGGTATTAGGTGTTTTGTCGGGGTACACCTCAACGACGAATTCTCCGGCGCTGGTGACAAATTTGACTTGCGGGCTGGATTGCGCCTGCGCGCTCAGGCCAAGACTCAGAGAAATGAACAGGCACAAGGCCAGGCGGCGTGAAGTGATCATCATGGTTTTGGCAGGGTGAGTTGAAGAACGGGTTGAAGAGCTTGCATTTTGCCGTTGAGTTGGGCGGATTTGCCGCCGTTCTTTTCGGCATTCAAGTAAGAGCGGCGCGCCAGATGCAAGAGTATGTCGCCCAGGTTTTCGTGGGCAATCGCGTAGAGCGGGTTGTTGCGCAAGGCGAGTTCAAACTCGCGTTTGGCTTCATCCAACTGGCCGTTGGAGGCCAGCATCACGCCCAGGTTATTGTGAACTTCAGGCAGTTCGGGGTATTCCTCGGAAAGTTGCTGGTAAACCTCTAGCGCTTCGTTTTTGCGTTGCAAGGTTTCAAGCAGGCGTGCCCGCCAAAAGCGCATTTGCGGGTCGCGCGGATGCTCAATTAAGTATTCGTCGATTTCAATCAGGGCACCCTGCCAATCGCGCTGCACCATTTTTTTCTGCACTTCGTCATGCGGCAAACCACGGTAATCGCGCTCGGTAGAAGTTTGCGCTTGCAAACCCAGGCTGAGCAGCAAAGCAAGCATCCCCAGGGTGAACCTGTTGTAAGAATTCAGACAATGGGACGCAGGCTGTATCTGTGGCATGGCTGTAAAAATTAAAGCATCCGGTATCGGATGCAAACTGGGGGACCCCGATATACTGAGGTCATTGTAGTAGAGAGAATTTACGCACCCTTAGCTGTGCAATTACGCTAAATTCAGACAAACATGGCACTTCGTATTTACAACACGCTTGCGCGTGCATTGCAGGAATTTCAGCCGCTGACGCCGGGGCAAGTGCGCATGTACGTATGCGGCATGACGGTATACGATTTCTGTCATATCGGACACGCCCGCTCCATGGTCGCGTTTGATGTGGTGCAGCGCTGGCTTAAACAATCGGGTCTGCAAGTTCACTATGTGCGCAACATCACTGACATTGACGACAAAATCATCCGGCGCGCGACTGAAAACGGCGAAACTATTCGCGTACTTACTGACCGCATGATCGACGCCTTGCACCAGGATGCAGACGCTTTAGGCATTGAGCGCCCGCATGCTGAACCGCGCGCCACCGACCATGTGAGCGGCATGCTGAAGCTGATCAGCACACTTGAAGACAAAGGTTTGGCTTACCGCAGTGCCAATGGCGATGTGAATTACGCAGTGCGCAAATTTGACGGCTACGGTAAGTTGTCGGGCAAATCTCTGGACGAATTGCACGCCGGTGAACGCGTGGCCGTGCTCGATGGCAAACAAGACCCGCTGGACTTTGTGCTGTGGAAATCCGCCAAATCCGATGAACCCGCAGAAGCCAAATGGGACAGCGCGTTCGGTAGTGGTCGGCCCGGCTGGCACATCGAATGTTCCGCCATGGCGTGCAGCCTGCTGGGCGAGTCGTTTGACATACACGGCGGCGGTGCTGATTTGCAGTTCCCTCACCATGAAAACGAAATCGCGCAAAGCGAAGGCGCTTTCGGTGTGCCCATGGCGCGCTTTTGGATGCACAACGGCTTCATCAATGTGGACAACGTCAAGATGTCCAAAAGCTTGGGCAATTTCTTCACCATCCGCGATGTGTTCAAGCAATACCGGCCCGAAGAAGTGCGCTTCTTTGTCGTGCGCAGCCATTACCGCAGCCCTTTGAATTTCAGCGACCAGCATTTGGATGATGCGCGCGCTTCGCTCAAGCGGCTTTACACCGCCTTGCAAGCGGTCGCGCCGCAGCCGGTCAGCATCGATTGGAGCCAGCCGCATGCGTCGCGTTTCAAAGCGGCCATGGACGAAGATTTCGGCACCCCCGAGGCGGTGGCGGTGTTGTTTGATTTGGCCGCTGAGGTGAACCGCACGCAATCCGCTGAGTTAAGCGGATTGCTCAAGGCGCTGGGTGGCGTTCTCGGTTTGCTGCAAGCAGAGGCATTGGCGTTTTTGCAAACCGGCAGCGGTGATGGTGGCAGCGATGAAACCGCACAGATTGAAAGCTTGATTGCCGAGCGTGCAGCCGCCAAAGCCGCCAAAGATTTCACCTTGGCAGACAACATACGCAAACAGCTCAGCGACATGGGCGTGGTGCTGAAAGATTCGGCGCAAGGCACTGTGTGGGAGCGTGCCTGATGGCTGCCAAACCCCTGCCTGTGAAACGCGTCACCCCGGACTATTGGGAGGAGGCGTGCAAGCATCTGGTCAAAAAAGATCGGGTCATGCGTCGCTTGATTCCGCAATTCGGCGATGCCTGTCTGGAGTCGCGCGGCGACGCTTTTGTCACGCTGGCGCGCAGCATTGTGGGCCAGCAGATTTCGGTCAAGGCCGCGCAATCGGTGTGGGATAAATTCACGGCGCTCAGTAAAACGCTGACGCCTGCGGCTGTTCTCAAGCTCAAGTTCGACGACATGCGTGGCGCCGGTTTGTCGGCCCGCAAAGTGGAATACCTGGTCGATCTGGCTTTGCATTTTTCTAATGGCACGGTGCACACGCGCAAATGGGCCGAGATGGACGACGAGGCCATCATCGAAGAACTGGTGGCCATACGCGGCATAGGCCGCTGGACCGCCGAGATGTTTTTGATTTTTTATCTGCTGCGCCCGAACGTTTTGCCATTGGACGATGTGGGTTTGATCAACGGCATCAGCAAGAGCTATTTTTCCGGCGAAGCTGTCAGTCGCAGCGACGCGCGCGAAGTCGCTGCTGCCTGGGCACCGTATTGCAGTGTGGCGACTTGGTATATTTGGCGCTCGCTGGATCCTCAGCCGGTGGCTTATTGACAGCCATGCGCTGAACGACCGCGGACAAGGAGAAACGATTGGCCAAGAAAACTTTCCTCGACTTCGAGCAACCGATTGCCGAACTTGATTCCAAGATTGAAGAACTGCGTTACGTGCAAGTCGAGTCGGCGGTCGATATTTCTGAAGAAATCGAGCAGCTGTCCAAAAAAAGCCAACAGCTGACCAAAGACATTTACAGCGATTTGACGCCGTGGCAGATCACCAAAATTGCCCGCCACCCCGAGCGCCCGTACACGCTGGACTACATCAGCGACATCTTCACCGACTTTGTCGAAATGCACGGCGACCGGCATTTTTCGGATGACTTGAGCATCGTCGGCGGTCTGGCGCGTTTCAACGGCAATGCCTGCATGGTGCTGGGCCAGCAAAAAGGCCGTGACACCAAAGAGCGCACCGCGCGCAATTTCGGCATGACCCGCCCCGAGGGTTACCGCAAAGCGCTGCGCTTGATGAAAACCGCTGAAAAATTCAAATTGCCGGTGTTCACCTTTGTCGACACACCGGGAGCCTTCCCCGGCATAGACGCCGAAGAACGCAGCCAAAGCGAAGCCATTGGCCGCAATATTTTTGAGATGGCGCAGCTGCAAGTGCCCATCATCACCACCATCATCGGCGAAGGCGGCTCCGGCGGCGCGCTGGCCATCAGCGTGGCCGACCAGTTGTTGATGTTGCAATATTCCATTTACTCTGTCATCAGCCCCGAAGGCTGCGCCTCAATTTTGTGGAAAACCTCAGACCGCGCATCTGACGCTGCCGAGGCTTTGGGCATTACTGCGCACCGGCTCAAGGCGCTGGGCCTGGTTGACAAAATCGTCAATGAACCGGTGGGCGGCGCGCACCGCGACACCAAGCTCATGGCGTCACACCTGAAACGCGGCCTCAACGATGCCTGGCGTCAACTCAGCGACCTCAAACTCAAAGAGTTACTCGACAGGCGTTACGAACGGCTGCAAAGCTATGGCCGATTCAACGACACCAAAGCCGACGCCAGCTGACCCGGCTCCACCTGTTGCAGCCTTGCCTGCAACGCTTGCGCTGGCGCATTTCAAACCCGAACTTCCTTTTGCTGTTGCCCTGAGCGGCGGCGCTGATTCCACGGCGCTGCTGCTGGCGTGTGCGCTGCGCTGGCCGCAGCAGGTGAGGGCGGTGCACGTGCACCACGGCTTGCAGGCTGCAGCCGACGGTTTTGTCAGCCATTGTGAAAAACTGTGTGCACAACTTCAGGTGCCGTTGGCCGTCGAACGTATCAATGCCAAACATGCGCCGGGCGAAAGCCCGGAGGAAGCCGCCAGGCGGGGGCGTTACCTGGCTATAGCGCGCGCGCTGCATACACACTGGGGCGGCACGGTGCGCGACCTGGCGCTGGCCCAGCATGCAGATGACCAAGTGGAAACGATGTTGCTGGCTTTGTCGCGTGGAGCGGGTTTGCCGGGCTTGTCGGCCATGCCGGAAAAAATGGACAGACACGGCCTGGTGTTGCACCGGCCCTGGTTGAACGCAACGGGCGCAGACATACGGCAATGGTTACGCGACAGCGGCGTTGCATGGGTGGAAGACCCGAGCAACCAGGAACTGCAATTCACCCGCAACCGCATTCGCCAGCGTTTGCTGCCTGCCTTGCAAGAGTCGTTCCCGTCATTTCGCCAGACCTTTGCGCGCAGCGCCAGGCACGCGGCCCAAGCCCAGCAGTTGCTGACCGCACTGGCGCAGCAAGATTTGCAAACCGCGGGTGACCCGCCGCGTATCAAAGCGGTGCAGTCATTGGATGAAGCGCGCCAGGTCAATTTGCTGCGTTATTGGCTCACTAGCCGGGAGGTTCAAGCGAGCTCAGCGCAAATCGACGCATTGCTCGTGCAAATCAAGGCCTGCACGACGCGCGGTCATCAGATTGACATCAAGGTAGGAAACGGTTTTGTCAGACGCGAGAGCGAATGCCTGCATTGGTACAATCAAAGGCTTTGACTGCAGATAATTAGCTTCTCAGATGGCATTAATCGTTCATAAATACGGCGGCACCTCCATGGGGTCGACCGAGCGCATACAAAATGTGGCCAGGCGCGTGGCCAAATGGGCCAAAGCCGGTCACCAGATGGTGGTGGTGCCTTCGGCCATGAGCGGCGAAACCAACCGCTTGCTCGGTCTGGCCAAAGAACTCGCGGGCAGCGCGCACAGCGACGCCCATTTGCGTGAACTCGACGCACTGGCCGCCACCGGCGAACAGGCGTCTTCGGCTTTGTTGGCGATTGCCTTGCAAGCCGAGGGCATGCCGGCGGTCAGCTATGCGGGCTGGCAGGTGCCAGTGCGCACCAACAGCGCGTTCACCAAGGCGCGCATCGAGTCCATAGACGATGTGCGGGTGCGCCAAGACCTGGCGCAAGGCAAAGTGGTCATCATCACCGGCTTTCAAGGCGTAGACCCCGACGGACACATCACCACGCTGGGGCGTGGCGGTTCGGACACCTCTGCCGTGGCGGTAGCTGCGGCTTTGAAGGCGGCAGAGTGCCTGATTTACACCGATGTCGACGGCGTTTACACCACCGACCCGCGCGTGGTTCCTGAAGCGCGCCGGTTGCACACAGTCAGTTTTGAAGAAATGCTGGAAATGGCGTCTCTGGGCAGCAAGGTGCTGCAAATCCGCTCGGTGGAGTTTGCCGGCAAGTACCGCGTGCCGTTGCGCGTGCTCTCCAGCTTCACCCCCTGGGACATTGATATCAAAGAGGAAGCCAAGTCCGGCACCTTGATCACTTTTGAGGAAGACGAACAAATGGAACAAGCCATCGTATCCGGCATCGCTTTTACCCGAGACGAAGCCAAGATTTCCATCATCGGCGTGCCCGACAAGCCCGGCATCGCTTACAAGATTCTGGGCACCGTGGCCGAGGCCAATATCGAAGTGGACATGATCATCCAGAACATCAGCAAAGGCGGTCTGACCGACTTCAGTTTCACGGTCAACCGCAACGACCATGCCCGCGCCATTGACATGCTCAAAACCCGGGTGCTGCCCGAACTGGGCAACCCCGAGGTACTCGGCGACGCCAAGATTTGCAAGGTGTCCATCGTCGGTATCGGCATGCGCAGCCATGTGGGCGTGGCCAGCAAAATGTTTGCCTGCCTGAGCGCCGAAGGTATCAATATCCAGATGATTTCCACCAGCGAAATCAAGACTTCCGTGGTCATAGACGAGAAGTACCTGGAGCTGGCGGTGCGCGCTTTGCACAAAGCCTTTGACCTGGAACAGAATCAGGCATAATTTAGATTGCTGGAAACGTGACCGAGTGGCCGAAGGTGCTCCCCTGCTAAGGGAGTATGGGGTGTTGAGCC
>CAISPG010000087.1 GCA_903887325.1 uncultured Burkholderiales bacterium
CTCCGGCAGCGGGTTGCGGCACCGGTCTGTCGAAGTAGAGGTGTAACACTGCTGTCTCGCCTGCGTATAACCATGCGCCGTCAAATCCAAGGTCCGGTCTGTAGCCGGTTTTCAGACCGAGCAAGTTTTCATAAAAAGCCAGTGTGGCAACCGGATCACCGGCGATGGCGGTGAAGTGGTTCATGCCGAGAATCATTATTTTTGCAGCTGGCAGTTGCTGAAGGCCGCCACATACAAACCGTCGTTTTGCACGGTCTTGATTTTGAAGCTGCAAGTGCCTGTCATGCCGACGTACTTGCCTTTGATGCCTTTGATCTGCTGCTTGCCTGCACCCGGGGTGCCGCCGGCCGAGGCGCGCTGTGAGTTGATCAGGAAGGTATCGCCATCAACGTCTTTCACCATGCAATGCGATTCGTAATGGGAGGCTTTGTCTTCAGTGGTGCTCCAACCGACGCAGTTGGCGCCCATCACGTCATTGGTTTTAATGAGTTCGAAATTCGACTTGTCGATGATGATCATGGGCTTGAAGTTGACAGTGAAGTAGCTGTCAGCATCAGCATCGATTTTGGTCGGGGAATAAGCGGGTATGGCGAACACCAGTTCAACATCACCGCTTGCTGCAAAACTGTGTGAAGCGAATAAAACCAGCAAACAGCTGAGAAGTTTTTTCATGGTGATTCACCTGTGGTTGACTGCTTAAACTTGTTGCTATGGCGGAGAGGGCGGGATTCGAACCCGCGGAGGGCTATTAACCCTCACACGCTTTCCAGGCGTGCGACTTAAACCGCTCATCCACCTCTCCTGTGAGTGTCATTGTAGCAGTCAGGTCGGAGGGTACACTTTCAGGTTTAGCACCATTGAAGTCGGCAACCCGAACGGAGCAGTTAATGAAATTTCGCTTTCCCATCGTCATCATTGATGAAGATTTTCGTTCCGAGAACACCTCCGGCCTGGGCATTCGCGCCCTGGCGCAGGCGATTGAGGGCGAGGGTTATGAGGTCATGGGGGTCACCAGTTACGGTGACTTGAGCCAGTTTGCGCAACAACAGTCCCGCGCCAGTGCTTTTATTCTTTCCATCGATGACGAGGAATTCACCCCCGGCCCGGATCTGGATCCGGCTGTGTTGAATTTGCGTAACTTCATTGACGAAGTGCGCCGTAAAAACGCCGATGTGCCTATTTATGTGTATGGCGAAACCAAAACCTCGCGCCACTTGCCCAACGACATATTGCGCGAGTTGCACGGTTTTATTCACATGTTCGAGGACACGCCAGAGTTCGTCGCGCGTCACATCATCCGCGAAGCCAAAAGTTATCTGGAAGGCGTGCAACCGCCGTTCTTCAAGGCTTTGCTGGATTACGCCGAAGACGGTTCATATTCCTGGCACTGCCCCGGACACTCGGGCGGCGTGGCATTTTTGAAAAGCCCGGTCGGGCAGATGTTTCACCAGTTCTTTGGCGAAAACATGTTGCGCGCCGACGTTTGTAATGCGGTTGAAGAACTGGGCCAGTTGCTGGACCACGACGGCGCCATCGGCGAAAGCGAGCGCAACGCCGCACGTATTTTTAACGCCGACCATTGTTTCTTTGTCACCAACGGCACCAGCACCTCCAACAAAATCGTCTGGCACCATACCGTGGCCCCCGGCGACGTGGTGGTGGTTGACCGCAATTGCCACAAATCGGTGCTGCACGCCATCATCATGACCGGCGCGATCCCGGTGTTTCTCAAACCCACACGCAACCATTTCGGCATCATCGGACCGATACCTAAAAGCGAGTTTGAGCCTGAAGCCATCAAAGCCAAGATCAAGGCCAATCCTTTGCTCAAAG
>CAISPG010000088.1 GCA_903887325.1 uncultured Burkholderiales bacterium
CATGGGACTCTCTCTTCAAAAGTTTTAGATTGAATGTTCAACAACCCAATCTTGGCACCTAGATGCCGTTACTGGAAGTGGGGAGTCCCTTCGTATTTAAAACTGTCGATTTAAGTATTGCTGCGGTCAATGATGCACCTGTGATTTTAAATCCAATGTCGAAACAATATATTGATGAAGACAATGTGCTCTCCATATCTGAAACCTCATTGTTAGCGACGATGGCCAAGTTGTTGAACAAGGTCAACCTAGACAATTAATTTCCGCAAATGGCCGCTTCAGTTATTTGTATTCCTTGCAAATGGGCATACACAAAAATGAATTGGAGCCGGTTTTATGATGTCGATCAAGAAAAAAATACTTTTCTTTTACCAAGCCCTTACGCGCTCTTTAATGAATTCCTTTGAAGGCGGTGATCAACATGTTTTTTCACCTAGCATGTTGCAAGTTCAGCAATCATCACCTTCGCCATTAGCTCGCGCTATTACCTGGGTAGTTTGCATTGGATTGTTTTTTGTTGTTGTTTGGAGTTTGTGGGCTGAGTTTGATGTCAGCGTCTCTGCCAGTGGCACTGCTATGGCTTCAACCAGAACCAAAGTGATTCAAGCCCTGGAAGTCTCCAGAGTGGCTTCTATTTCAGTGAATGATGGCGATCGTGTTTTTCAAGGCCAAGTACTCATTTCTCTTGATCCGACTGTGGCTGAAGCTGATCATGAAAAAACCCGTCAGGATGCGCTTGATGCATCTCTTGATATGCAGCGCTTGCAGGCTCAGCTTGATGGTCGTCTTCAATTAACAGCGGATATGACCACTCCACATTCCTCTGCGTTTGAGACACAAAACCATTTGCTGCGCAGCCGTACGTTAGAGCAACAACAAAAACTGGCCTTACTTGCCCAAGAAGTCGCCAGAAAACGCGCTGAACTCAACACCACAAAAGCTACTCTGCTCAAAGTGCAAGCTGCATTGCCAATGCTGCAACAACGCCTTGCCATGCGCGAGCGCTTGCTGCTTGATGGCTATGTCGCTGAAATGGCGGTCATCGACAACCGGCTCGAAGTCTCCAGCCAGCAGCACGAAGCAGCGGTGTTGCAAGAAAAGCTCATCGAAACTGAAGCCGCTTTACGTTCCGCAGAACTGGCTCAGTCGCAAGCCCGTGCCGAATACGTGGCGCGCACCTCGCTGGAAATGACCGAAGCCCGCCGCCGCTGGCAAACCGGCACCCAGGAATTCATCAAAGCCGCTTACCGGCGCTCCTACCAGGTGCTGACCTCGCCCATAGACGGCGTAGTGCAGCAGCTCGCCATCAACACGGTTGGTGGTGTCGTCAACGCTGCCCAAGGCCTGATGGTCGTGGTGCCCCACGAAGGCGGCATCGAAGTGCTGGCCCAAGTGCCCAGCCGCGACATAGGCTTTCTGCGCCCCGGCCTGCCGGTGGCGGTCAAGCTCGATGCCTTCGACTTCACCAAATACGGCACGCTCGACGGCGAAGTGCAATGGACCGGCGCTGACGCCATCAAAGACGACAAAGCCGGTCAGGTGTTTCCAGTACGCATCATCCTGCGCCACACCCGACTGCCGGTCGCGGTCAACGGCGAACACCCGGCGCTGCGCATAGGCATGTCAGTCACCGCCGACATCGCCATCGGCAAGCGCAAGGCCTACGAATACTTCCTCGGCCCCTTGCTGAAATACAAAAACGAAAGCCTGCGCGAGCCTTGAAGCTTTTGGCAGGCCTGAGATATTCAATATAGAAAATAAAAACCCTCTGCAATTGAATTTGCAACACATAAAAAAATACCCGACGCTTCAAAACGCCGGGCTTTGTGGCATTGAAGCCGCAGTTCACCGTCTGATACGGGTAGCAAATCAGTCTTCCACGCCCAGTAACTCGACCTCAAACACCAGGGTGGCATTGCCCGGTATCACCCCGCCCGCGCCGTAAGCGCCGTAACCCAGCTCCGGCGGTATCAGCAAAGTTCGCTTGCCGCCGACTTTCATGCCTTGCACGCCTTCGTCCCAGCCTTTGATGACCATGCCTTGGCCCAAGCCGAACTCGAACGGGTCGTTGCGGTCCAGGCTGGAGTCGAATTTTTCGCCTTTTTCGCCGTCGCTCCACAACCAGCCGGTGTAGTGCACCGACACGTACTGACCGGCCACGGCCAGGTCGCCGTCGCCGGTGTGGGTGTCGTCATATTGCAAGCCGCTGTCGGTAGTAAGCATGTTTGTTCCTGTGTATGTATGAAACGCAGCAGTGTAATTGCGCGCGCTGCGGCCTCAGGAATCGGCGGTAAAGCCCACACGTTTGACGATAGGGCCCCAGTACTCGTAAAGGCGTCGCATTTCCTTGGCCATGTCGTCGCTGCTGCCGCCAACCGGTGTCAGGCCTTGCATGCCCAGGCCTTCGATGACCGACTTGTCTTTCAAGGCGGCATTGATGGCGGCGTTGGCAGCGGCCACCACATTTACCGGCGTTTTGGCGGGTGCGTAAAAGCCAAACCATTCTTCAATGGTCAGCTCGGGAAAGCCTTGCTCGGCGAACGTAGGTATTTCCGGCGTAAACACCGAACGCGCTTTGCCCGAGACCGCCAGGATGCGCAATTTACCGCCACGGTAATTGGCCAGAAAGTCGCCGTGCGGCGTGAACATGGAAGCGATTTGTCCGCCTATGACGTCTGCAATACCGGGCACCGAGCCACGGTAGGGCACGTGTTGCATGGCGACGCCGGTGTTCAGGCTGAGTTGCGCGCCCAGAAAATGCGGCGAAGAACCGGCGGCAGGTGAGGCGTAGTTAGCCCGCTCGGGATTGGCCTTGCACCAGGCGACAAAGTCTTTCACGGTTTTGACCATGGCCGGCACCATGGGCCCAACCGCCAGCCCGAAGGACAACACCGAGGCCATGGCCACCGGCGCAAAGTCTTTGAACGGGTCGTAGCTGAGCGTGCGGTAGGTGTGCGGGTAAATCACCATCATGGAATACGGCGTCAGCAGCAGGCTGCTGCCGTCGGGGGCGGCGGCTTTCACGGTATCCACCGCGATGCGCCCGCCTGCGCCGGTTTTGTTGTCAACCATGGCGCCGTTGCGCGAATAGTTGCTGCCCGTGATTTTGTCGCCTATGCGCCGGCAGTTGATGTCAGCCGTGCCGCCGGCCGGAAACCCGCAAATGAATTTCACTTGTTCCAGCGGCAGCGCGCCGGTTTGTGCCAGCGCCGACCAGGGCGACAACGCAGCCGTGGCCGCTGGCAGCGCCAATGTTTGCAAAGCCTGACGGCGTGAGGGTGAGTTTGCCAAAGGGGCTGTCTTCATGGTGTGTTTTGCCAAAGATAGTTCATACGGAGATTATGTAAGCAGGCTTCAGCGAAGCAGTTGATCACTTACCCTGCGCTCTCAGGACAAGGCCAGCGCGTCCATGATGCTGCGCTCTATCAGGCTGAGGTCTGCGCTGGACAAGCTGCCTATGCGTTTGAGCACCCGCGTGGCTTTGTTGATGGTGGTGATCTGGTCGCAAACGGCCACAGACTGCGGCCCGGCAGAGGGTACGGGAACCGCAAACACTGGCACGGGTTGTGGCGAGGTGGACAAGGGCACAACCATGACTGTGCGACGCACTTTGTTGATGGCGTCGCGTGACAGCACAACGGCCGGTCTGCGTTTCATGATTTCAGAACCGGCTTTGAGTTCAGCGCCTTTGGGCGGATCGAAGTCGATCAGGTAAATGTCGCCCCGGCGTATGTCCATGTCCATCAGACCGCCTCAGAGGCCAGGCCGTCGGCGGCATCGGACACCGCACGCACATCTTCAAACCCAGGCTCGGTTTCAACCATGTGCGCCCATTGTTCAAGCAACCGGTCTTTCTCGCTCTCTGTCGCCAAGCGGTCGTAAATCTGACCTGACTGAGCCGCGCCCTGGGGCCAGAACAGGCGAAACGGGTCTTCACGTGCAGTTAGCACTTGCGGTGCGGTCAGGCCGGTTTGCGAATGGGTCAGATACACACGGAAGGCTTCGCGAAACAACTCGGAGCGGTTACGGCCTTCGTCCCTGCAGACTTGTTCAATCTGCGAGACCATGCTGTCTGGCACGGTGATGGTGAAGCGTTGGTAACTGGTTTGACTCATGATTTTATCTCAAAGTATGATTTTATGATAGCTAAAGCATTTTAAAAGTCAATAAGTCATATTAAGTATGATTTCATGCTGAATTTTTAACATAAGCTTTTAAGTGCGGTTAAATCAATGCGGCGTCAATATGCCCGTCGCGCTGCCATCGTGCAAAGCCTGCACCAGCGCGTCCCGGTGTTTCAGCACAGCGCGTTGGTTGATAGAGCCTTTGTCGGTGACTTCGCCTTTGTCTATGGACGGCGGTTCACTCAGCAACAACATGCGTGCCACCCGGTTGGCGCTGCCAGTGGCTTGTGCGGCCAAGGTGTTGAGCAGTTGCTGGAAATACGCTGTCACTTTGGGGTGTTGCAGCACTTCACTGAGAGTGGCGCTTAAAGGCAAATCGCAGAGTTCGCGCACGCGCGGCGTGGTGATCATCATCGCGCCGACTTCCTTCATGTTCAAACCGGTGATGACCGCGTCTTGCACATAGGGCGCGCCGCTGGCGATGATGCGCCCGCGCAAGGGGCCAACGCTGACAAAGGTGCCAGTGGCGAGTTTGAAGTCTTCGGCTATGCGGCCGTTGAAACGCAAACCCAGGTTGGGTTGTGCCGGATCACGCCACACCACCGCGTCGCCGCTTTTCAAAAAACCCTCTTCGTCAAAACTTTCTGCGTTGGCTTCTGGGGCGCGCCAGTAGCCCGGCGTGACGTTCGGGCCTTTGTATCGCACCTCGACCTTGTCGCCGACTGGCACCAGTTTCAACTGCAAACCTGCGCCGGGCAAACCCAGGTCGCCGGACTCGACTTCGGGGCGCGGTACAAAAATGCCAAACGGCCCGGTCTCGGTCATGCCTAGGCCCGTGCCCATGACGATGCGCTCGCCGACCTCGCGCTCTTGTGATGCATGCAAGCTGTCCCAAATCGGTTGCGCCAAGGCCGCGCCCGAGTAAAAAAACATGCGCACTTTGCTCAGCAAATTGCGGCGCAACACATCGTCGGTGTGCATGGCATTGGCAATGGCTTCCAGTCCGGTGGGCACATTGAAATACACCGTGGGCGCTATCTCGCGCAGGTTGCGCAAAGTTTCATGCATCATCGCGGGCACGGGTTTACCGTCGTCGATATAAATGGAACCGCCGTGATAAAGCGTGAGCCCGACATTGTGGTTGCCGCCGAAAGTGTGGTTCCACGGCAGCCAGTCCACCAGCACCGGCGGCGACTCGGCCAGCACCGGCATGGACTGCAACATTTGTTGCTGGTTGGCGCACCACATGCCGTGCGTGTTGACCACGCCTTTGGGCATATTGGTCGAGCCCGAGGTGAACAAAAATTTCACCACCGTGTCAGGTCCGGTGGCTTGCATGGCGACGTCTACCGCTGGGGTGTCGGGCGTTTTCAGCAGGTCGGCAAAACGCGTGTGTGTTCTACCTTCAATGTGGCCGTTGCCCAGCACGATTTCAACATCATCCAGCACACAGGCTTTCATGGCTGCGCCGTAGCGGTCTGCGTCAACGGCCATCACCATGCCGGGCGTGAGAGTGCGCATGATGTGTTTGAGTTTGTCGTAGTCTTTGCTGATGGTGGAATACGCGGGCGACACCGGGCAATGCGCGACGCCCACCATCATGCAGGCCAGCGCCATCATGGCGTGTTCCAAACTGTTTTCACTAAGGATGAGCACCGGCTTGTCTACGCTCAAACCTCTGTCCAGCAAGGCCTGTCCGATGCGTCGTGCCGCCGTCAGCGCTTGCGCATAGGTGAGGTGTTCCCAGTCGCCGGTGCTGCCGTCACTCAAACGCTTGCGCCTGGCCACATAAGTGCGCTCTGGCGTGACACGCGCCCAGTGCAGCAGTTTGTCGGTCATGCGGTGGGGGTAATCACCCAGCGGCACATCGGCCAGCACGTATTGCACACCGTCGTCGCGTGATTGCACCTGAACGCTGGTGATGCCATAACGCATGCTGCGGTATTTGGGCGCGTTCATGTTTTTTTCTCAACCTTGGCAGCGCGGCCTTGCAAAAACGCATCGACACGTGCTTTGGCCTCGGGGGCGGCCTGGGTGATGGAGGACATCAGCGACTCGGTGACAAAGCCGTGGTCTGCGGCTTGTTCTGCGATGCGCGGCAAAGCGTGCATCAGCGCGTAGTTGGTCAGCGGCGCATTGCCTGCGATGTGTTTGGCCAGCTCCATGGCTTTGGCTAAGGCATCACCGGCGCTCACCAGGTATTGCGCAAACCCGGCGCGTTCGCCGTCGAACGCGTTGTACACGCGTCCGGTCATCATCATGTCGGTCATGCGGGCCACGCCAATCAATTTAGGAATACGCACTGCGCCGCCGCCGCCAACAAATATGCCGCGTGAGCCTTCGGGCAAGGCGTAGAACGTGGAATCGTCTGCCACACGTATGTGGCAAGACGCGGCCAATTCCAAACCGCCGCCGACGACCGCGCCGTGCAAGGCGGCCACCACCGGCACAGACCCAAATTGAATCTGATGAAACGCCTGGTGCCACATGCGCGAATGCAGCATGCCTTCGCCAGCGTCGCGCGATTGCAATTCGCTCAAATCCAGACCGGCACAAAAATGCTCTCCTTCGCCGTGCAACACCGCCGCACGCGCTTGGGCGGGCAGGGTGGCGAACACATCGCGCAAGGCCAGCACCAGCGCGTCGTTCAAAGCATTGCGTTTGGCCGGGCGCGACAAGCGCACCACGGCGACGTCGTCGTGCATTTCAAAATGAAGATCGGGGTTTGTCATGGAGTGGGTAGATGGTAATTACTGAGAAGGTTAGGCTTGACGCACTGGCGGCAGGCGCTGTCTGAGCTGGTTATAGTCATTAAAACTATCTTAAACGACCATGAAACACCAAGACTTGATCGCGATTGACATTCACACCCATGCAGAGGTCAGCTGCTGGAACCCGTTTGACAACTACGGCGAAGAGTACGACCGCGCCGCCGACAAATACTTCGGCTCGGACCGCCGCCCCACGATTGAAGAAACTGTCGCTTATTACCGCGAACGCAAACTCGGGCTGGTGATGTTCACGGTGGACACCGAATCGCACATGGGCCGCAGGCGCATACCGAATGAGGAAATCGCCAAAGCCGCGCGCGACAACAGCGACATGATGATTGCCTTTGCCAGCATTGATCCGCACAAAGGCAAGTTCGGCGCGCGCGAAGCCGAGCGCTTGATCAAAGAAGAGGGCGTCAAAGGCTTTAAATTTCACCCGACCGCGCAAGGCTGCCACCCTTACGACAAAATGGCTTGGCCGATTTACGACGTGATCAACGAATACAAATTACCCGCCATTTTTCACACCGGTCACAGCGGCATAGGCAGTGGCATGCGTTGCGGCGGCGGTTTGCGATTGGCCTACAGCAACCCCATGCATTTAGACGATGTGGCTATCGATTGGCCGGACATGCAAATTGTCATGGCGCATCCCAGTTTTCCGTGGCAAGACGAAGCGCTGTCTGTTGCCATGCACAAACCGAATGTGTGGATAGACATCTCCGGTTGGAGTCCTAAATACTTTCCAAAAAGTTTGATTCAGTACGCCAACACCTTGCTGAAAGACCGCGTGCTGTTCGGCAGCGACTATCCATTGATCACGCCAGAGCGCTGGATGAAAGACTTTGAAGTGGCAGGCTTCAAGCCCGAGGTGATGCCCGGGATATTGAAGGGAAATGCGGTGAGATTGCTCGGATTAGATTGAGTTTTTTTAGGTGAATGCTTTTTCATAATCCCTCTTTTGGGGGATTGCGAGGGAAATTACTCGGGTGCTATTATGAATTTGTCCCTACACTGGGATGTTGGTTCTGATGATGTACTGGAGTAACTCGCATGATTGTGCTGGCCTGGTTGTTTGGTGTGGTTGTCCTGGTGGTCGTGATCGCGGCACTGGTGACTTTTCTAAATCACTTCTATCGCAAGTCCAGTCGGGACGTTGCCATCATCCGCACCGGTTTCGGTGGGCAAAAAACGCTTATCTCCGGCGGTTGCCTCTCCTTACCGTTCCTACACAAAATAGACGAAATTAACCTTCGCACCATCAGGGTGGAAGTGCGTCGGGTGGCTGAAAAATCTTTGATCACCGAAGACCGCATGCGTGTGGATGCCGAGCTGGAGTTTTATGTGCGAGTGCAGCCCACCATTGAAGGTGTTGCCACCGCTGCTCAGTCCCTCGGTTCCAAGGCATTCAATCCTGAAGGCATGCGCAATTTGCTGGAAGGCCGTTTCATAGATGCGGTGCAAGCGGTTGCAGCCAGTCGCACCATGGACCAAATCCACGAAAAGCGTTCCCAGTTTGTGTCTGACATTTCTGCCTTGCTCAAGGGCAATTTGGCGGAAAACGGTGTGGTGCTGGACTCAGTGTCCCTAACCCGTTTGGACCAGACCTCGTTCTCTGCGCTGGATGAAAACAACGCGTTCAATTCTGTCGGTATGCGTCGCCTGGCAGAAATCATTGCAGTCAACCGCAAAAAGCGTGTGCAAATTGAATCTGAAGCGGATATCTCTGTGCGCCAAACCCAGTTGGAAGCCACCAAGCAACGCTTGTTGTTGAACCAGCAGGAAGAAGAAGCGCAAATCAGCCAGCGTTTGGAGTTGGAAAAAATCAAAGCCCAAAGTGATGCAGAAACTGCGCGTTCGCGCGAAGAATCCCAAGCCGCCACTGAAGCCGCGCGTATCACTCGCGAGCAAGAAACACGCATGCGCGAGATTGAAAAGCAGCGTGAACTGCGCAAATCAGAAATCGAAGCGCAACTCAACTCTGAGGTGCGTAAGTTGGAAAGCTCCATCACCTTGTCTTCTAAGCAAGCCGAAGAAGCGCATGCGCAAGCCGCCGCAGAACTCGCTCGCACCGAGGTGATATTGGCGCAAGAAAAAGTTCAAACTGACCGTGAACGCGCCGTGGCTGACCGTTCATTGGAAATGGCTGTCAAACGCGTGAAAGAAGCCGGCGAAGTGGCCGAAGCCAACGCCGCCACTGAAGTGACCGTGTTGCTCAAACGCGCCAAGGCCGAAGCCGAGGCCACGCATACACGCGCAGCCGCTGAAAAAGCCCGCATGCTGGCTGAGTCTGAAGGTTCGCGTGCATTGATTGATGCTGAAAACGCTCTCAGCACCCCGGTGCTGCACATGAAGCTGGAGCAATACCGCTTAGACCGTTTGCCCGAAATCATGTCGCACATGATGAAGCCTATCGAAAAAATCGACAGCATTCGCATCAACCATGTCAGCGGCTTTGGTGCCACCAACGGTGCTGGTGGTGCAGGTGCCGCCGGTGCCAACGACGGTGGTGCAGGCAAACCTCCAGTCACGCAAGTCATGGACAGCATTTTGGGCATGGCGTTGCAACTGCCTGCGCTCAAAAGCATTGGTGACCAGATAGGCGTTGATTTGTCTGGCTCTATTGATGCCGCATCCGGCAAACCTAGCGACAAGAAAGCTTGATGTCGCAGCGTTTTTGTCTTTTCGTTTCCCCAACCCACGAGCGATTCGCTCAATTTTCAGGAGTAACACCATGAGCTTTTCACGCCGCCAATTTTTGGCAGGAACTGGTTCAGCCGGTCTGACCGCACTGGGCGCCACTATCCCTTTTGAGATGGTCTTGGCACAGGGCGCACCCATCAAACTGGGTTCGATTCTGGACAATTCAGGCAACCTGGACGCTTACGGCAAGCCCATGGTGATGGCCACCACCTTGGCAGCAGAAGAAATCAACGCCGCTGGTGGTTTGCTTGGTCGCAAAATCCAAGTCGTGCAATATGACTCGCAATCTGACATTGCCCTCTACACCAAATACGCACAGCAACTGACACGTGACGACAAAGTCGATGTCACCCACGGCGGCATCACATCCGCTTCACGTGAAGCGATTCGCCAAACCTTCAATCGCGCCAATTCACTCTACTTCTACAACGTGTTGTACGAAGGCGGCGTGTGTGACCGCAACACAGTCTGCACTGGCACGACACCGGCGCAAGCGGTCGAGCCGATTGTGGAAGTGGCATTGAAGCAATGGGGCAACACGGCGTATGTGCTGGCAGCCGACTACAACTACGGCCAAATCACTTCCAAGTGGCTGACCCACTACATCACCAAAGGTGGCGGCAAAGTGCTGCAAACCAATTTCTTCCCGCTCGACGTCTCCGACTTCGGCTCCACCATCGCCAAGATTCAGCAAGAAAAACCCAAGTTTGTCGTCGCAGCTTTGGTGGGCGGTGCGCACATGTCCTTCTTCCGTCAATGGGCGGCATCCGGCATGAACAAAAAAATCCCTCTGTGTTCCACCACTTTCGGTGTGGGCAACGAGCACTTAGCCCTGTCAGCCGCAGAAGGCGATGGCATTTTGATCGCTGGAAACTACAGCCAGGAAAACGCCAACCCGTCTAACAAAGACTTTTTGGCCAAGTGGGCCAAGCGTTTCGGCGACACCAAACTGGTTCACGAAATTGCTGTCTCTCAATACCAAGGCATCATGTTGTGGGCGGCTTGCGTCAAGAAAGCCGGTTCACTGGATCGCGAAAAAATGCTGGCTGCTATCGAGTCCGGTGTCAGCATCCAAGGCCCGGGCGGCACAGTCACCCTGGACCCGAAAACCCACCACGCCATTTTGGACATCAACGTGATGGAAGTGAAAAACCAGAAGCTCACCATCAAGCAACAGTTCAAAGCACGTCAGCCTTCAGACACGCTGCAATTCTGTGACTTGCAAAAAAATCCGAAAGACAACAAGCAATACGAAGTCAAAATTTAAAGTCGGATCGCGTCCCGGTTCAAGCGAGCCGGGACGCTTTTGTTTCAGAGAGTACACATGGATTACGCGGCGGTTGTTCTTCTTGAAATCATTTACATGATTGCTTTTTTGGTGCTGACCAGCGCCGGGTTGGCAGTGGTATTTGGCATGATGCGGGTGATCAATCTGGCGCATGGTGAGTTCGTCATGATTGGCGGTTACACCACGATTGCATGCGCCAAGGCCGATATCAATATTTATTTCGCCATGCTGGTGATTGCACCGCTGGTGGTTGGCATTTTGGGTTTGTTGGTAGAACGCTTGGTGGTGCGACAGTTGTATGGCCGCATGATTGACACCATGCTTGCTACCTGGGGCTTGTCGCTGCTGATGGTCGGCATCGTCACCTTTATTTTTGGCAACACGGCGGTCAGTGTGCCAGCTCCCATTCCCGGCTATGAGTTGGGTGACTTTCAAATGGGTGGTTACAACCTGTTCATCATTGGCATTGCCACCTTGCTGATTATTTGCATGTGGCTGGTGATGCGCTTTACCCGTTTGGGTTTGATCGCACGCGGTGCGATGCAAAGTGCAGATGTGGCCTCGGCGCTCGGATACGACCCCAAGCGCGTGTACATGTGGACATTCACCGTGGGGGCTGCTTTGTCCGGTTTAGCTGGCGGTGTACTCGCACCTTTGACCGGTTTGCTGCCTTCTTCCGGCGGTGCTTATATTGCCAAGGCGTTCATCACGGTTATCACTGGCGGGGCCGCTGTCATCACAGGCACCTTGTCCAGTTCAATTTTGTTTGGCACCATTAACCAAGTGGTGTCATTCGGTTCGACACCCGTGATTGGCGAAATCGCCATGCTGGCACTTGCCGTGGTCTTACTTCGCCTCATGCCCCAAGGCATCACGGGCCGCTTTTTCCGTAACGCGCCATGATCGGAGAAGCTGCCAAATTCGCCAGCGCAGGGCGCACCCACTGGGGCTGGATCATCGCCATCACCTTGCTGCTGGTGTTGCTGCCAGCGGTGTATGACACCAACACGCCTACGCTCTTAGGCATCTGGGCATTGTTCGCTTTGTCGCTGGGCTTGATGTGGGGCTATGCAGGTATTTTGAGTTTTGGCCATGCTGCGTATTTCGGACTGGGCGCCTACACCTATGCCATCACCTCGATGAACTTAGGTGAAAGTACAGCGGCTTGGATGCTGGCGATTTTGTTGCCCGCGTTTGTCGCTGCTTTGATCGGTGCCATGATGTTTTACGGGCGCATCAGCGATGTCTACATGGGTGTGATCACCTTGGTGTTCTCGCTCATCATGGCCAAGTTCATGGGGGCCACCGCAGGTGACGCATACAGCATAGGCAACGCAAGACTGGGCGGGTTTAACGGCATTCCGGCCTTCCCCATATTGAATGTGCCGGGAGACCCCTCCACACCGATATTCGGCACTGCTTTGTATTACGTGGTGTTAGCGTGTTTGGTGGTCTGCTATTTGGTCTCGCGCTGGGTCTTGTCCAGCGCCTTTGGCCGGGTCTTGTTGGGCATTCGTGAAAACGAAGCGCGTATTGAACTGCTGGGCTACAACGCACCGGCCTATAAAACCGCCATCTTTGCTTTGTCAGCGGCCATGGCGGGTATGGCGGGTTGTTTATTCGCCAGTTGGGCAGAGATCGTCACACCGGCTTTGTTCGGTTTGGGCCAATCGGTGGAAGTCATTATTTGGGTGATCGTCGGTGGTCTGGGCACATTGATGGGTCCTGTCATTGGCGCGGTGTTGCTGGGCACCATGAAGTTATTGCTCGGCGGCCAAACCTTCATCGACAACTCTTTGGTCATCGGTGCCATTTTGGTGTTGGTGGTGTTGCTGTTGCCGCGCGGTTTGTTGCCCACACTCATGGGCTGGCGCAAACAGCAAGGACAGCGCAGCGTCAGCCGTGCCCGCAGTAACAGCATGCGCAGACGCGGCGGCGAACGTCGTCAACAACGCACAGCGCAGGCCACAGACAAGCCGGGGCAGGGATCATGAGTGAAATGATTGTTGAAACCCGTGACTTGTCGATGCGCTTTGGCGGCGTGCTGGCCGTCAACAACGTCAATTTCAATTTGCGTGAACGTGAGTTGCGTTGTTTGATCGGTCCCAACGGGGCAGGCAAAAGCACCTTGTTCAAATGTATGACCGGGCTGCATCAAATCAACCACAGCAATGGTCGCGTGTTTATTCGCGGTCACGATGTCACCGGTTGGCGACCGCATGAAATTGTGCAACTCGGCGTTGGTATCAAAACACAAGTACCGTCTGTCATGAACGGTTTGACCGTTTGGGAAAACCTGTGGTTATCAGCCCGTCGCATACATGGCAAAAGCGGTGCTTCACCCGAGGTTGACCGTGTCATCGAAGAGTTGGGTTTGCAAACCCATATGCGTCGCAGCGTTGGCGAACTGGCGCATGGTCAACGACAAATTGTCGAAATCGGTTTGGTCTTGTGTCAGCGTCCCAAACTGGTGTTGCTGGACGAGCCGGCGGCGGGCATCACCGGCGCTGAAGCCGACCGCTTGGTGGAGTTGATTCACGGCATCAACCAGCAAGCCGCAGTGGTGGTGGTTGACCACGATATGAATTTTGTCCGCATGTTGGGCGGCTCCGTCACCGTGTTGCACCAAGGTGCGGTGCTGATGGAGGGTGACACCGATGCGGTGATGAACAACGCCAAAGTGCGTGAGGTCTACATTGGTAACCGGGCGAAATGAGCATGGCTGAGTCACACAACACTAATGCTGACCATTTTGAGCGGGCCGATGTGGTGCTGCAAGTCGCCGACTTACGTGCAGGCTATGGCCGCGTACCTGTTCTGCACGGCGTCAATTTGCAAATCCACGAAGGCGAGGCCGTCGGTATCGTCGGCCACAACGGCATGGGCAAAACCACTTTGCTCAAAGTCATCATGGGGCTCATGCCTTCCACGGGCGGGCGCATTGAACTTGATGGCACAGAGGCCACCGGTTCTGCTGCGCACCAGCGCTCGCAAATGGGCATAGGCTATGTGCCGCAAGGTCGCGGCATTCTGCCGGGTCTGACGGCCCTTGAAAATTTACGCATGGCCTGGCGTGAAGACATAGGCGAAACCGAAGAACAAGCGGTGGAGCGGGTGGTCGATCAATTTCCGCGCTTGCGCGTGTTGCTGGACCGCAAAGGGGGTTCACTCTCTGGCGGTGAGCAACAAATTTTGGCCTTGGCACGGGCTTTGGTGCCCAAGCCTTGGTTGTTGTTGTTGGACGAGCCCAGTGAAGGCATACAACCGTCCATCGTGCAAGAGATAGGCAGCACCTTGGCCCGCTTGCGTGATGAATTCGGATTGGCGTTGATCATCGTTGAACAAAACCTGGACTTGGTGCTGGATGTGGCGCACCGCATTGTGGTGTTTGAGCGCGGCACCATCTTGAAAGAAATGCATGCCAGCGAATTGCGCGGCGGCGGCCTGAGCGAATTGCTGGGCATGGGTTCAGCACGCATGACGCACAGTCCGCATTCAGCGCAGGCCAAAACCGCAGCAACAAACTCGCGCCAAGCCAGCCATCCGCATACAGCCGCTGCCTCGCCTTCAGCGCAGACCAGCCCAGACCATGCAGCCACCCACCAGCGTCGGCCTGCAAACACCACATCAACCAACAAGCGGTCGCAGTCAACCGCCATCGAAGCAAAGGCCACCGGCCCCGGGGGAATCATGTCTACTGTCAAACGTCCTACTGTCGATCAGATGCACGCCATCGTCGAATCACTGCACATGAACATGTCTTCACGTGAAGTGGCCGAGTACCTTGAAATCATGGAAGGCACGTTTCAGTCTTACGACCGTTTGACCCAGTTGCCCGACAACTTGCCGCCTGTGCGTTACCCGCGCACGCCCGGTACCAAGCCCAGTGCGGCTGACAACCCTTTGAATGCCTGGGCGGTCAAGAGTGAAGTGCGCGGTGCAGCACACGGCCCCTTGTCCGGCAAACGCGTGGTGCTCAAAGACAATGTGTGTCTGGCGGGTGTGCCCATGATGAACGGCGCATCTTCACTGGAAGGTTATGTGCCGGATGTGGATGCCACTCTGGTCACACGCATTCTGGATGCCGGTGGCACCATCGCTGGCAAAGCGCACTGCGAGTATTTTTGTTTGTCCGGCGGCAGCCACACCAACGCCGCTGGCCCGGTTCACAACCCCTACCGCTATGGCTATTCAGCAGGCGGCTCTTCATCAGGCTCTGCCGCCTTGGTGGGCGCAGGTGAACTCGATTTGGCCATCGGTGGTGACCAAGGCGGTTCCATCCGCATGCCAGCTTCCTGGTGCGGCATTTACGGCATGAAGCCCACGCACGGCTTGGTGCCTTACACCGGTGTGATGCCCATCGAAGCCACGATTGACCATGCGGGCCCCATGACAGCCACTGTGGCTGACAACGCTTTGTTGCTCGAGGTGATCGCGGGTGCCGATGGTTTGGATCCGCGCCAGTACAGCCCGCGTGTGGACCGTTACACCGCAGCCTTGGGACGCGGTGTGTCCGGTTTGCGCATTGGTGTGTTGTTGGAAGGTTTCAACCGTGCTGACAGCGAGCCCGATGTAGACCAGAAAGTGCGTCAAGCAGCTGACCGTTTGCGCAACATGGGTGCGATTGTGGAAGACGTGTCAGTGCCTATGCACATGGACGGCCCGGCCATTTGGACCGCGATTGCTGTGGAAGGTTTGCAAGCGCAAATGATGCACGGCAACGGCATGGGCTTTAACTGGAAAGGCATGTACACCACCAGTTTGCTCGACGCGCATTCCGCTTGGCGCTCGCGTGCCGATGAGTTGTCCCCCTCGCTCAAAGTGTCGATGATGGCCGGTGAATATTTCATGAAAAACTACCGGGGCCATTTTTACGCCAAAGCGCAAAACTTAAGCCGTGTGTTGGCCAAGGCCTACGACGACGCCTTATCCCGTTACGACTTGTTGCTGTTGCCAACCTTGCCCATGAAAGCCACGCCATTGCCTCCGGCCAATGCATCGCTCAAACTCTATATTCAACGTGCCTTGGAAATGTTGGGCAACACCTGCCCCATGGATGTCACCGGTCACCCCGCCATGAGCGTGCCTTGCGGCATGTCCAATGGTTTGCCCATCGGCATGCAATTGATGGCCAAGCACTGGGAAGAATCCACCATTTACCGCGCTGCCCATGCATTTGAGCAAGCCGGTGACTGGCGCAATTTCTAATTCATCAGCTCAAACACAGACAGCAGGAAACAGACCAAGGTGTCCCACAATCCATTTCTGTCAGATTGGGTCAAAGGCGGAACAGATCAACGCTTGAGCCCGCCCGGTTCGCTGTCCTATGTGGCCGGGCCGACCGATGCATCTTTGCATTTCATGACCATCCCGCAGTTGTTAGACCGCGCGGTGGCCAGGCACGGTTCTCGGGACGCAGCGGTGTTTGTGGCGCAAAACCAGCGTTTAAGTTGGTATGACTTGCAACAACAGGCTGACAACATGGCGGCTGCTTTGTTGTCCATGGGCATACGCCGTGGCAACCGAGTCGGCATTTGGGCACCGAACCGTTTGGAATGGTTGCTGACCCAGTTCGCCACTGCCCGCATCGGTGCGGTGTTGGTCAACATCAACCCGGCATACAAAAGCAGTGAACTTGAATATGCATTGAACAAAGTGCGTTGCCGCATGTTGGTGATGGCGCGTGGCTACAAAACCAATAACTACTTGGACAGCTTGCGTCAGCTTGCCCCGGAAATTGACCGACCCGGGCAAGCAGGCGATTTGACTTCGTTAAAGCTTGAGCATTTGAAGCATGTCATTGTGTTGGATGATTTGTCTTTGCCTGCGCATGAGGCAGCCAAGCAGGCTGTGCCGCCGCGTGCCATGCGCTTCAAAGAATTGTTGCAACAAGCCGGACCCGCACAACACGCGCGTTTGAAAGATTTGTCAGCGGCGCTGGACCCGGATGATGCGATCAACATCCAATTCACCAGCGGCACCACCGGCCACCCCAAGGGGGCCACCTTGTCGCATTTCAATATCGTCAACAACGCGCGTTTTGCGGCCAAGTCCATGGCATTGACCCAGGACGACCGCCTGTGTATTCCGGTGCCGCTCTACCACTGTTTCGGCATGGTGCTGGGTGTGTTGACTTGCACGGCAGCGGGCGCGGCCATGGTGTTTCCGGGTGAAGGTTTTGATGCAGCTGCCACGCTCAAAGCCGTGGTCAAGCAAAAATGCACGGCCTTGCATGGCGTGCCCACCATGTTTGTGTCCATGCTGGCCGAGCCGGGTGTGGCGAACATGGATTTCAGCCTCTTGCGTACCGGCATCATGGCCGGTGCCCCGTGCCCGATTGAGACTATGCAAGCGGTGATTCGCACTTTGAATATGAAGCAAATCACCATCGGCTATGGCATGACAGAAACTTCGCCACTGTCGTTCCAGTCGCATGTGTCAGACCCGGTTGAACGGCGTGTGTCTACGGTGGGTCGCATACAACCGCATGTACAAGCCAAGGTGGTGGATGAGCATGGCCGCATGGTCCCGGTGGGCACACCAGGCGAGTTGTGCGTGCGTGGCTATTTGGTGATGCGTTCCTATTGGGAAGACCCGCAGCAAACGGCAGATGGGATTGACCAGGCCGGATGGATGCACACCGGCGACCTGGCCACCATTGATGCGCAAGGCTATTGCAATATCGTCGGTCGTGTCAAAGACATGTTGATTCGCGGTGGCGAAAACGTGTTTCCGCGTGAGATTGAACAGTTTCTGATGCAGCACCCCAAGGTGCTGGACGTTCAAGTGTTCGGTGTGCCAGATGCCAAATACGGCGAAGAGATTGCAGCCTGGTTGGTGTTAAAGCCCGGCCAGTCAGCCGAAGCACAAGAGTTCATCGACTTTTGCCGCTCCAGTTTGGCGCATTACAAAACACCACGCCATGTGCGTTTGGTCGGTGAATTTCCGCTGACTGCCACTGGCAAACCGCAAAAATTTGTCATGCGCCAACGCATGGTTGAAGAGCTCGGTTTGCGCTCACCGCAAACCGCCTGAACCGCATCGACACAGAGCACACAGTGACTGAAGACCAACTTGCCTTTTTAGATGCCTATTCATTGGCGGGGTTGTTGCACAGTAAAAAACTGTCCTGCGTTGAACTCACGCAAATGATGCTGAGCCGCATAGAGCGCATCGACAAGCGTTTGTTGTCCTATGCCACCATCACACATGACACGGCTTTGAAGCAGGCGAGAGACGCACAAGCCATGATCATGCGTCGCCAGATTTTGAGTCCCTTGCACGGCGTGCCCATCGCGTTCAAAGACCTGTGCTACACCAAAGACATCCCCACCGCCGCTGGCATGCCGATGATGCGCGACTTCAAACCCAGCTATGACGGCACCGTGGTCAAGCGCCTGCGCGAAGCAGGCACGGTGATGCTGGGCAAACTCACCATGACTGAAGCGGCGTTTGCCGACCACCACCCGGATGTGCCGCCACCCATCAACCCGTGGCATGACGACCATTGGTCAGGTGCCTCTTCAAGTGGCTCTGGCGTGGCCGTCGCAGCCGGTTTGTGTTTTGCAGCCATTGGCACAGACACGGGTGGCTCCATCCGTTTTCCATCGGCTGCCAACGGTGTCACTGGTCTGAAACCTACGTGGGCACGTGTGCCTGTGCACGGCGCGTTTGAGTTGGCCGCTTCGTTAGACCACATCGGTCCGATGGCACGTACCGCCATGGACTGCGGTCACATGCTGGGCCTGATGGCAGGCGCAGACGCAGACGATAGCGTGGCCTTGCATGCCCCCGTGCCCGACTATGTGTGTGGCGACAACACACAGTTAAGCGGTTTGCGCATAGGCTTTGACCCGGACTATTGCAGCGGCTTGGATGCGGTCATGCAGCAAGCCGTGCAATCTGCTTTTGAGGTGTTGCAATCATTGGGCGCAGACATGCGCCATGTGCGTTTTCCCGATGTGTCAGATGCCGTCGCTGATTGGGGCACAGCATGTGCCGCCGAAACCGCAGTGGCCCACGAGCCTTGGCATCCTAAGAACAAACATTTGTACGGCCCGGGCTTGGGCGGCTTGATTGAATTCGGTCGTTCCATTTCTGCGGTGGAGATGCAAAAAATCTGGTTGCGCCGACGCGCCTTCACCGGTGCGGTGCGCGGGTTTTTCCAGAACTGCGATATGTTGTTGATCCCGGCGCAACCCATGGCTTCACCCACCAGCCAAGAGATGTCGGTCATCGGCACGGTGCCGTCTGAGCTCGCGCGGTTGATCAAATACACCGCGCCGTTTGACATGAGCGGCAACCCAACCATTACCTTGCCAGCCGGGTTCACGGCCAAGCAGACACCGGTCGCCATACAACTGGTGTCGGCGCATTTGAACGAAGCCACGCTGATTCGTGCCGGCAGTGCGTTCCAGCGGGTGACCGATTGGCACTCGCGTTCACCCTCGCGGCTTTGAACCTCGTGCCCGCGTTCTATGCCACGCGACCTGCTGTGAACAAGCTATGAGTATCGTTCAGGCATTTTTGAACCGAGCACGCAGTCACCCGGCTTTGGCTGCGGTCAGTGCCGACGGACACAGCTTGTCTTATGGTGAATTGGCCTTACGCAGCCAGGCCCTGGCTGCAGGCATGCGGCATTCATTGGGTTTGCAAGTTGCACAGCGTGTCATCATTTGCATGGAAAACCGTGCAGCATTTTTTGAGACCTTGTTTGCCTGCTGGATCGCCGGTGTCTGCCCGGTGCCGGTGAATGCCAAGTTGCATCCCAAGGAAGTGCGGCATATCGCCATTGACTGCCAGGCCAGCGCTTTGTTTTGCAGTTCCACTTTGCAGCCCGGCTTGATAGAAGCCTTATCAGACATGTCGCCCGCCCCCCGCTTGGTGTCAGTGGATGACGGCGTGTACATGGATTTGATGAAGCTCTATCCCATGGATGCCGCCAGCATGCAAGCCCACGACATGGCCTGGATTTTTTACACCAGTGGCACCACCGGTGTGCCCAAAGGTGCCATGTTGTCGCACCTCAATTTGTTGAACATGTGCTTGCAATATGGCGCAGACATTGACTGCGTGCAAGCGGGCGACACCCATTTGCATGTGGCACCTTTGACCCATGGTTCAGGGCTGTACAGCTTGCCGCATCTGTTCAATGGCGGCCATCAAGTGATTGAAGCTGCGTTCAACCCAGAGGTGGTGTTTGATGCATTGCAACGCTATCCGCGCGTGTCTTTTTTTGCTGCCCCGACCATGCTCACCCGCATGCTGCGCGCCAGCACGGGCTTGACCAATGCAGCGGGCAATTTGCACACCATCACTTATGGCGGCGGGCCCATGTATGTGGCCGACTTATTGCAATCGCTGGAATTGTTCGGGCCGCGCATGGTGCAAATATTTGGTCAAGGTGAAAGCCCGATGACCATCACGGCTTTATCTAGGCAGGACCACCAAGGTCACCAAGATGCCGCACACCTGGCGCGACTGGCTTCGTGTGGCACAGCACGCACGGGTGTGGAGGTGCGTGTGGTGGATGAGTCGGGTGTCGAATTGCCGCCGGGTCAGCCTGGCGAAGTGATCACACGCAGCGCCACCCGTATGCTGGGTTATTGGAACAACCCGGCTGCCACTGCATTGGCGATTCGCGACGGCTGGTTGTGGACGGGGGACATAGGCTCTGTCGATGAGCTGGGTTATTTGACGCTGCGTGACCGCTCCAAAGATTTGATCATCCGTGGCGGCAGCAATATTTACCCGCGCGAAATTGAAGAGTTGTTGTTGCACCACCCAGCCGTGGCAGAGGTGTCGGTCATTGGGACACCCAGCGCTGATCTGGGCGAAGAACCGGTTGCGTTTGTGGTGCTGAAAAACGGTATGGCGGCGACGGCTCAAGAACTTGATGCGCTGTGTCTGGACAACCTCGCTCGGTTTAAGCGGCCACGCGAGTATTTCTTCCCCGCTGATTTGCCGAAAAACAATTACGGCAAGATTTTGAAAACAGTGCTCAGACAACAACTCAAAGAAGGCGGCCGATGATGCGCAGCGTGTACGTGGCCGGCACCGGTTCAACCACCTTTGGCAAACACAGCGGCACGACGATAGAGGCATTGGCGGTTGATGCATCTGCGCAAGCGATTGTGGATTCAGGCATTGAGCGCTCCCGCATCGGTGCGGTCTACCTGGGCAACTTCGTCAGCGGCCCGTTAAACGGCAAAGAAGTGTTGGCTGGCTTGGTGGCCGAACAACTCGGCTTGCAGGGCATTCCTTGCACCAAAGTGGAGGGCGCCTGCGCCTCGGGCGGCATCGCTTTGCGACATGCGTGCTTGATGGTGGCCAGCGGCGTGTGTGATGCGGTGTTGGTGGTAGGTGTGGAAAAAATGACCCATGCCAGCACCGCCGAAGTCACCACGGCGCTCAATTGCGCCATGGACAACGAATCGGATGGCATGGTGGGACTGACATTCCCCGGACTGTTCGGCTTGGCCTGGCAGGCCCATGCTCAAAAATACGGCACGACACGTGAAGACATAGCCGCCGTGGTGATCAAAAACAAGGCCCATGGATTGAAAAATCCCTTGGCTCAAATGGGTGCCGATTTGACGCTGGAGCAGATCTGCGGCTCCGCCATGATTGCCGATCCCTTGCAACTCTTTGACTGCTGTCCGGCCAGTGACGGCGCGGCCGCTGTGGTCGTGTGCACGAAAGAATTGCTTACACAACCCACCAAGCCACGCATTCGCGTGATGGCCAGCGTGCAAACCAGCGGCTCGGCGCGCATTGCCCACCATCCCGATTTGACTTCGTTCGATGCGACAGTGTTGGCTGCACAACAGGCCTACCAACAATCCGGTTTGCAGCCTGCGGATATCGATCTGGTTGAGCTGCATGATTGCTTTTCCATCGCCGAAATCATTGACAGCGAAGACTTGGGACTGGTGCCCAGAGGCGAGGGCGGACGTTGGGCCGCACAAGGGCAAACCGGTATGCAAGGCGATATCGTCATCAACCCCAGCGGCGGTTTGCTCGCCAAAGGCCACCCGGTCGGTGCCACGGGTGTCGGGCAAGTCGTCGAAGTGGTGCTTCAATTGCGTGGCATGCATACCAATCAAGTGGCCAACGCAGCTGTTGGCATGACGCATAACTTAGGCGGAACCGGGGTGGCTTGCACGGTGCATATCTTGGGAAGAGACGCATGAGTGCGGCTGGCGAGATAGCCCGTTTTCAAGTGTTTCAATGCGTGTCATGCCGCACGCAGATGCAAGGCTTGCACATAGTCTGTCCACAATGTTTGGGGCGGGAGTTTCACACCGAACAGATCGTGGCCACCGGAACCTTGGCCAGTTGGACCCAAGTGCGAAAACCACCTTTGCAATTCAAAGCCGACGGCATGTACTGTGTGGGCGTTTTTGATTTGGACAATGGCATGCGGGTCACCGGCAGATTTCTTCCGCAAGCCGGTGACAGCATCGGCGAGCGGGTTGTTCTGGTGGAAACCAACGCATCAACAACCCTTCCTACTTTCAAGGTGGTACGCAATGGCTGATATTTCTTATGACAAACACGGCGATGTGAGACTGATCACCATCAACCGGGCGGACAAAATGAATTCGCTGGACTTTGCGGCCAACGATGAATTGGTGGCCATCTGGCATGAGTTTGACCAGGATGACCATGCCCGAGTTGCCGTCATCACCGGGGCCGGTGAGCAGTCTTTTTGTGCCGGTGCTGATTTGAAAACCTACACCTTGAATTTCGCACAAGCACCCGCGCCTGAATTCCGCAACCGCTTCACCAACGGCCCTGGCTTTGGCGGCATCACCCGCAACCTTGACATCGACAAACCCATACTTGCTGCGGTGAATGGTTTTGCCATCTCCGGCGGCTTTGAATTGGCCTTGGCTTGTGATTTGCGGTTTTGCTCAGTCAACGCAGAGTTTGCGCTGCAAGATGCCAAATGGGGCTTTCATGCCTGCGACGGCGGCTTGATCCGTTTGCCGCAAATTGTGGGCATGGGCCACGCCATGGAAATCATCTTGTCAGGCGAGCGTGTCAATGCAGAGCATGCATACCGCATAGGTCTGGTCAACCGTGTCTATGAGCAAAACGAGTTGTTGGCCAAAACCATGGACTACGCGCAGATGCTGTCTAGCCGTGCGCCACTGTCGCAGCGGTTTGCCAAAGAAGTGGTGCGCCGCTCTGTGGGCATGCACATGTCAGAGGCGCTTCAATGGGAATCACGTTCATTCAGAGACGTGGCATTCACTGAAGATTTGAAAGAAGGTTTGGCTTCGTTCAAAGAACGCAGATCAGCGCAATTCAAGGGACGTTGATTCGTCCCTTGAATTGCATCATGCCTTGGTCAGATAACTTTGCCGCATTGGTTTGAGAACCAGAATAGCCAACAAAGCTGTCAGAAAATTTGCCGCGATCGCAGTGACAAAAACCGGAGTCCAACTGCCGCTGCTTTGGAACATCAAGGCTGCCAATGGGCCGCCCAAAATTGCACCAATACCTGCGCCCGCATACAAAAAGCCATAGTTTGTAGATGCAAATTTCGAACCAAAAGTGTCGGTCAATGTGGAGGGGAACAGCGAAAATATTTCACCCCAACCGAAGAAAACTATACCGGACAAGAGGACAAACAACACCGGGTTGCTGCTGGTTAAAAACCAAACTGTCATTGCTACACCTTCTAGTGCGAAGGCAATCAGCATGGTGTTCTCACGGCCAATCTTGTCGGAAATCCATCCGAAAAACGGTCGGGTTAAACCGTTCATCACTCGATCTATGGTCATGGCCAGTGGCAAGGCCGCCATACCGAAGACAGTGGCATCGGTGATACCAAAGTCCTTGGCGAACGCACCCATTTGAGACACCACCATCAGCCCGGAAGTTGACATCATGGTCATCATCAGAAACATGATCCAGAAGATAGGTTGACGCAACAACTGCGACGGACCAATATCAGGAATATGCGACACAGGTAAATCTGAGTGAACTGAAGCTTGGTAATCCGGCGGCGGCGTTTTCAATACCCAGGCGCACGCAATGCCTACGATGGCAAAAATAATTCCGAATGTGGCAAGTGTGGTTTCCAAACCTACCGATGCCAAACTGTTGGCCACAGGAAAGGTAGTTAAGGATGCGCCCATGCCATAGCCAGAGGCTGCAATGCCTGCAGCCAATCCCCTTCGGTCAGGAAACCACTTGACCATCAAGCCGACAATGCCGATATACACAATGCCTGTTCCTACACCGGCAAACAAACCATAAGTCAGGTACAGACTGAGCAATGAAGTGGAATACGCGCCAATGACCCAGCTTGCACCCACTAGCACAGCTCCCAAAGACACCAGTTTTTTGATGCCAAAGCGTTCAATCAAGTATCCGCCTACAGGAGACAGAAAACATTGCAAACCCACGACGATGGAGAACACCACTTGCACCTGTGCCAAGCTCGCGTCCAACTTAAGCATAAAAGGTTTGGTCAACAGAGCCCATACGTATTGGGGGCTGGCAATCGAGACCATGCAAATCACGCCAATAGCCAGCTGTGCCCAACGGTTGGGCAATGCGCTGCCAAGGCTGTCTGAGACAGCAGTTCGAGGAGTTGTCATTCGGAGATCCTAGTCAGAAATTCAAAAGTATCAGTTGCTCGGTTGGAATTCAGGCATCACAAACGGTTGCACCGACTCATAGGCACGCGCGGCGCGCAACACCTTGGCGTCTGCATATTTGCCGCCAACCAATTGCATGGCCACCGGCAAGCCATCCACAAAACCGCAGGGCACGGTGGCGGTTGGTTGTTGCGTCAGATTGAACGGGTAAGTGAACGGAGACCATTCCCACCAGCGTTTGCGCGGACCGCCCGGCGGTACTTCGTGACCGACTTCAAACGCGGTGATCGGCATTTGCGGTGTGATCAGCAAGTCGTAGGTCTGGTGCAACTGGTTCATGCGCCGTCCCAGAATTTCACGATCGCGTTCTATGCGGCGGTATTGCAAAGCTGAGAGGCCAAAGCCCGGCTCGGCCAAGGCCAGCATGGCGGGCTCAACCAAAGCACGTTGCGCGTCTGACATGGGTTCAATCGCTAAGGCGAGTGCCACGGCCCACAGCGGTTGCATGATGCTGATCGGGTCTTGCAAGCCCAACTCAATGGTGTCTACTTGCGCGCCCAGCGAAAGAAACACATCCAGCTGTTTTTCAATGGCACTTGCCACTGCGCTGTCCACATTGGCAAAGCCCATGTCCGGGCTGTAGGCGATGCGCCAACCGCGCACGCCGTCGTTCAAGCCAGTCTGCACATCCATGCCCGGCATGGGTGTGTGGTACCAATCACGCGCATCGGGCGCGGCGATCACGGTTTGCATCAAAGCGGCATCGGCCACGTTGCGGGTGATGGGGCCTTGGTGCCACAAACTCAGTGCGGGCGAATGGGGATGCACCGGCACCAGCCCCCAAGTGGATTTGAATCCGAACACGCCGCAAAACGCCGACGGTATACGGATAGAGCCGCCGCCGTCGGTAGCGATATGCATGGGGCCGACGTTCAAGGCTGCCGCCGCCGCCGCGCCGCCGCTGCTGCCGCCGGTGGTCATGGCCGGGTTCCAGGGGTTGCGGGTAATGCCGCTCAAGGCGCTGTCGGTCACGCCTTTCCAACCAAATTCAGGCGTGGTGGTTTTGCCGATGATGATGGCACCGTGCTCTCGCATGCGAGCCACAGGCGGGCCGTCTTCTGTCCATGCTTGGTTCGGGTCTATGGTCAATGAGCCGCGCAAGGTCGGCCAGTCTTTGGCCAGAATCAAATCTTTGACCGTGGTGGGAATGCCGTCCACCAAACCTGCGGGTTGGCCTGTGAGCCAACGTTGTTCGCTGGCACGTGCCGCTTCCATGGCGCGTTCTTCGTCGTGGACACAAAACAGATTGAACACTGGATCGACTTCAGCGATGCGCTGAAACACCTGCTGCGTGACTTCCACCGGAGAAGCCTCGCGCGTGCGGTAAAGCTCAAGCAAACGCGTTGCCGACAGGGAGAGCAAATCGTTCTTCACCATAATTTTTCCAAGGCAATGCGACTCCGGTTGCAACCGGTTTTTATTTATTTATTCAATCAAATCGGAGAACACCTCTGCGCTGTTGCCAGGCAGAGGTGTGTGTCACAAGCGCTTAAAGCGCTTGAAAGCCTCAGGCCTTTTTGTTGCGAATGCCTTCCAGCAAAGTCGCAGCATGCAATGGCATGTGACGCACGCGCACCCCAGTGGCTTTGAAGATGGCGTTGGCAACCGCAGGCGCCACCGTGGTCGATGCAGGTTCGCCGACACCGGAAGGATGGTGTTCGGACGGCACCAGGTGCACATCGATTTGGGGTATGTCGGCCAGGCGGATGGGGCGGTAAGTGTCGAAGTTGGTTTCGGCAAACGCACCGTCTTTCAAAGTGATCTGCTCTTGCATGATCTGGCTGGCACCCCAGAGCGCAGACGCTCTGATTTGTGCGTCCACGTTGACCGGGTTGACAATAGTGCCGCAGTCCATGGCAATCGTCAGGCGGTTGATTTTGAAGATGCCTGTGGTTGGATCCACGGTGACCTCGGCCACAGTCGCCACCCAGGTCGGGCTTTGGCGTTCTTCAGCCGCAGTGACCGCCACGCCCATGGCCGTGTTCGGTGGCAACACCTTGGTGCCGTAACCGGCTTTACCGGCGGCGACGCGCAGGCAGTTGGCCAGACGCAAAGCGCCGCCGACCGTGGCTGACTCGTAAGGAATCCAAGAGTCTTCCTTGGCCCAAGGCAGAGAAATCCACAAGCGGTCCAGGTAGTAGTCGGACGGTGTGCCGGGCGCGTATCCGGTGTTGGGAATGCCACGGTTACCGCCTTTGCCGTTCAACATGGCCAGACGCATGTCCAGCGGGTCGCGACCAGCGGCGTGTGCAATCTCATCCAACATCGATTCAACGACAAAGATGTTGTACGAGTTGGACACGGTGCGCAGTGCACTGGCTTGTACCGCCCAAGTGGTTTTCTCGTGGTTCCAGGCACGCACGCGGTGGTTGGGCATGTCGTACCAGTGGTCGCTGCCGCCGATAGACCATTGGTCTATGTCTTGTTTCTTCTCGTCCCAAGAATCGAGCTGCAACCAATCAGAGCCATGCTTTTTGCCGACCGCAAATCGGTCGCCCATCCAGCCGGAAACGATGTCGTGGTTGACCGCGGTGAGTTGGCCGTTTTTCAGGCCGGCGCGCATGCGGTGGTAGGTGGGTGTGCGGGCAAAGCTGGTGGCGAAGGTGGTTTCGCGTGTTTGAATCAGCTTGACCGGACGGCCGACATCGTGGGCGCAATACGCAGCAGCCAAAATTTCGTCAAAGTCCTGCTTGCCGCCAAAGCCACCGCCCACCAGATGCTGATGGATATAGACCTTGGCTTCGATCTTCATGATCTTGGACAAGTAGGCCGACAAGGTCATGCGGGCAAACGACTGGCTTTGGTTACCGGTGTAGATGTGGCATTCATCACCCACAAATTGCGCGGTCGCATTCAAAGGTTCCATGGTGGCGTGAACCACCATTTCTGTCGTGTATTCCACGTCCAGCACTTTGTCCGCAGCCTTAAAGCCTTTGACCACATCGCCTTCGAGCACCCAGTTGGCACCCTTGCTTTCGTCCTTGGCCAAGGCTTTGTACTCAGCGCGCAGACCGGCTGAATCCAGGTTGGCGTAAGGGCCGCTGTCCCATTCCACTTTCAGCGCTTTGGCGGCTTTCATGGCGGTGGGGAAACGGTCGGCAATTGCTACCACCCAGCCTGTGCATTTACCGAAACCGTCGTTGACGATGACGGCCTTCACAAAGCCGGGGATTTTCTTGGCTTCGCTGTCGTCCACACTCAGCGCTTTGGACGCATAGCGTGTGCGCGGCATCACCAATGCGCCGTACACCATATTGGGCAAGAACACGTCCATGGCGTATTTGGCCGAGCCGTTGGTCTTGGCCGGGATGTCCAAAGCGGGAATGGATTTGCCAATGATTTTGTACGTACCGCGTGCTTTGAGCGGTATGTTTTTGAAATCGTTCGGGTAGGCGAACTGGCGGTTGATCTTGGCGCGTTGCAGGATTTCACCGTAGCTCAAAGACTTGCCCGACACAGAATCTGTCACGCGGCTGTTGGACGCGGTGCAGTTGCTGACAGACGCGCCGAGCAAACCGGCGGCGGCATCGATCAAGGCCATGCGACCGGCGGCACCGGCGCGTGAAATGCGGTCGAACTCTGTCGTCATGCTGCCGCTGTTGACGGTGTAGGCCAAGCCGTAAATAGCGAAGTTCTCCACGCTTTCCAAGGGAGAGTCCAAGCGCACGTCTTCCCATTTCACTTCGAGTTCTTCGGCGATGACTTGCGCCAAACCGGTACCGATGTGCTGGCCCATTTCGGTTTTGACGATGTGCATGGTCACCTTGCTGTCGGGCGTGATGGTGAACCAAATGGACGGTGTGTAAGCCGAGGTGGCGATAGCCGCGTTGGCTTCGCCCATCAAACCGGCGCCCAGGCCAATGCTGAAATACGCACCGCCTGCGGTGGCGACAGAGCGCACCAGGAAATTGCGGCGTGATTCGTTGTCGAGTGTGACTTTAGACATTTTTAGCACCTCCGCGTGCGATTTCGGCAGCGCGCATGACGGCGCCGACAATGCGTGAATAAGTGGCGCAACGACAAATGTTGCCGTTCATTGCGTCAACGATTTCTTTTTCGGTCGGGTTCGGGTTGAGCGCCAGGAAAGCAGCGGCTTGCATGATCTGGCCCGATTGGCAGTACCCGCACTGCGGCACCTGGTGTTCGATCCAGGCTTGTTGCACTGCGTGCGTGTGGGTGGTGCTCAGGCCTTCGATGGTGGTGATTTGCGCATCAGCCGCCACGTCTTTGATTTGCACTTGGCATGAACGCACAGATTGACCGTTGATGTGTACGGTACAAGAACCGCACAAACCTTTGCCGCAGCCGAAGCGCGTGCCAGTCAGTCGTAAATCTTCCCTCAGCACCCAAAGCAAAGGGGTGTCGGGCGGGGCATCGGCAAAGTAACTTTGCCCGTTGATCGAATGTTGCGCCATGGTGTTCCTCTGTGAAGTAAAGACTTGCAAGAAATCGGGGTCCGCCGGTTTGGTAGCCGGTGTCGTCCATTGTGGGAACACATGCCGTGCGGCGCATCAGGCAGAGAGATGAAATTAGGGCTGCCTCAAGGGTGAGGCGGGGATCCCTCTAATGGGGGAGGGGGTAGACCCTAGAAATGCACCAAGCCACGCCTGGCCGCCAGCGCGGTCGCCTCTGCGCGGCTGGTCACATCGAGTTTGGCGAACAGGCTTTTGAGGTGGCTCTTGACCGTGGATTCGCTGATGTGCAGGCTCAGGCCTATGGCTTTGTTGCTCTTGCCCTCGGCCAGCAGTTGCAGGATTTGAATTTCCCGCTCGGTCGGCGTGCCTTCGCCGACGCGTTGCACCAGCTTGGCAGCGATCTTGGGTTGCAAATAACCTTCACCGGCTTTGACCGCGCGTATGCAGCGAAACAGTTCTTCGGGCTGCACGTCTTTGAGTAAATACGATTTCGCCCCGGCGCGCAAACACGAGTACACGTCTTCGTCATGGTCAAACGTGGTCAACACAATCACGGCGACCTTGGGGTCTTCGACGTGCATTTTGCGCAGCGCGTCCAAGCCGCCGAGCTCGGGCATGCGCAAGTCCATCAGCACCACATCGGGTTTGAGCTTGCGCCAAAGCTCTATGGCTTCGAGACCGTTACCGGCTTCGCCGACCACTTGGATACCGTCTTCCATATTGAGAATAGCGACAAGTCCGCGCCGCACCAAAGACTGGTCGTCGGCGATCAGTACACGTATCGATTTAGATGAAGGCATGGGTACGACTCTAACAGCGGGCGTTGTCAGTCCAGCGGCACCGACAACAGAATGCGTGTGCCCTGGCCCGGTCGACCTTGTATTTGCAAGCGTGCGCCTATGCGTTTGGCGCGTTCTTGCATGCCGATCAAACCGAAGCCGTCATGTGCATCCGGTTTGAGCTCAAAGCCTAAGCCGTCGTCGCTGACCGACAAACTTAGGCTGTCTTTTTCATAAGCGAGTGTGATTTGCACTTGTTCTGCTTGCGCGTGTTTCAGCACATTGGTGGTGGACTCTTGCGCGATGCGAATCATCTCGGTCCAGATTTCAGGCGAAATGGTGCGGGCTTCGCCTGTGCATTCGAACGTCGCTTGTACCGCACCGGTTTCTTGCAACAGTGCGGCCAGCGCCCGCAACTCGGTTTGTATGGAAGCATCGTCCGGCGGGTGCGGGCGCAGCGCTTGCACCGATTGGCGTGCTTCGGCCAGACCGTGTTGTGCCAGTTCGCGCGCGTGTTCTATGTGAACGGCGGCCAGTGCTTGATCGTCTTTTTTCAAAGCACGTGAGGAGGCTTCCAAGTTGACCACCACTCCTGTAAAGCCCTGGGCCAGCGTGTCGTGTATGTCGCGTGCAATGCGGTTGCGTTCTTCCAGTACAGCGCTTTGGCGAGCGGTTTCAGACAGCCGAGCCATTTGCATGGCGAGCGTGGCTTGTCCTGCCAGCGCCTCGGCCACCCGGATCTGGCTTTTCATGGTGTTGTGGTCGACGCGGGTGCTGCGTATGCAAATCCAACCCACGGTTTCTTGGCCCAGCACCATGGGCACGGTCAACAAAGATTTCACGCCCAGCGACATGATGTAGGCGCGGTTTTCGTCCGGCATACCGGCCACTTCGTAGCAGAGCAAATAAGTTTCAGCGCGCCGGTCGGGGAAGGTGGACAGCGGCACACCGCCTATGGGCGGCGGAAACAAGACCGCCGGGTGGCTGGAGTTGCGTGCGTTCACCATGTGGCCTTGCACGTATTCCAAATGCAAACGTGCGGTGCCGCTGGCTTGGTCGGGGAACCACAGCGTGCCGCCCACGGCTTCGAGTTGGTCGACCGTGGTTTTGAGCACGTGGCCGAGAAACGTATCCAAGGGAGAGTCGCTGGTCAGGATGTCCAGCGACTTGATCAACATGGCCGACTGGTCGCGCGCGAGTTCAGCGGCCAGTCGCCATTGGTCTATCTCGGCAAAGAGCGACTTGTTTTCCTGTTGCAGCCGCCAGAGTTGTTCCTGGCGACTGATGTCTGGTTGCAACATGGATGATCCTTGGTGTGTGCTGCGGATCAGTTTAAAGCGCTTCAGGCAGCGCACGTCAAGTAACACAGGAGCCTTTAAATCCAAAGGGTCTGCCCGATGCCTGCCTTGCGCGCCACAGCAGACAGACCCCTCTTCTTCTCCCCTTGTAAAGAGACTATGAGCCGTTCGGAATGCCGTCAATCGGGCATTCGGCCGTGCCGGCGGTCGAACGGGTGATCTTCTCGGCCGCGACGCGCGCAGCGTTCGGATCGGTGACCCACTGGCGGTAAAAATCAAACGGGCATTCAGCCACGCCTTGATCGCCTTCGCCTGAATTGATCAAGCCGGTGTAGCCGCGGTGCAGCAGTTTGTACAAGTGGTTTTGTGCCTGGCCGTTTTTGCGGAAGTCGCGGATCAGGCTCTTGGAAAGAGCAGCGTACTGCACACCGTTTTCCTCTTCGCCGCATTCGCCCAGTGTTCGTCCGTCAAAACCGATGATGGCGCTGTGACCGAAGTAGCTGTAAACGCCGTCAAAACCGGCTGCGTTAGCGACGGCCACATAGGTGTTGTTGGCCCAGGCCATGGCTTTGGAGATGATGACTTGCTGTTCCTTGGCCGGATACATATAGCCCTGGCAGCGGATGATGAGTTCGGCGCCCTTCATGGCGCAGTCGCGCCAGATTTCGGGGTAGTTACCGTCGTCGCAAATGATGAGACTGATCTTCAAACCCTTGGGGCCTTCAGACACATACGTGGTGTCGCCCGGGTACCAGCCTTCTATCGGTGTCCACGGCATGATCTTGCGGTACTTTTGCACGATCTCGCCCTGATCGTTCATCAGAATGAGGGTGTTGTATGGCACTTTGTGCGGGTGTTCCTCATGCCGTTCACCGGTCAAAGAAAACACGCCCCAGACCTTGGCCTTGCGGCAGGCAGCTGCAAAAATTTCTGTTTCCGCGCCTGGAATGGTGGCGGCAGTGTCCATCATTTCTTTGGCGTCATACATGATGCCGTGGGTGCTGTACTCGGGAAAGATCACCAGATCCATGCCGGGTAGGCCGGTCTTCATGCCGACCAGCATGTCGGCGATTTTGCGTGCGTTGTCCAGCACATCTGCTTGAGTGTGCAAACGCGGCATTTTGTAATTGACCACAGCCACGCCGACGGCGTCGTTGCTACTTGAAATATCTCCGTGGTACATATCGATTTCTCCGGGGGCTAGTGACTGATCATCCAAGGCCGTTTGCTGGGAAACGCCTTGGCTCCATTGGGCGCGGTGACGGTGGCGCCGCGTTTGCTGCCGGTGCTGCAACATCCGCAGCCTGAGGGGTGACGCAAGCGCGCATAGCCGTCGCTGTTGCGTGAGGTTTGCGGTGCGTGCTGCGAACGCTCGTTGGTGGCATAGGCATTTCGTTGTTCAGACGACATGCAGGCCAGGCTTGGCGCGCTGACAAACACCCGGGGTGAAACTGTGTCGCATTGCGGGCAAGGGCAGGGTTGATCGCGTTCGGACATGCTGCGAAGGGCGTCAAACCCTCCGCAGTCCGGACACGCATAGTCATAGGTTGGCATGTGCGTGGCCTTGTGGTTTATTTCACGTCTGGCGAGATCGGCATCTGAATGCTGCCGTCCAGCATCTTGACCGGCCCGGCTGCTGTCGGGTTGATGTCGAAGTCGAAGATTTCGGTCGGCAACCACAAGGTGGCGCAGGCGTTGGGCACGTCGACCACGCCGCTGATATGGCCTTGCACCGGTGCTGTTCCCAGAATGGAGTAAGCCTGAGCGCCGCTGTAGCCGAATTTCTTCAGGTACTCAATGGCGTTCAAACAGGCCTGGCGGTAAGCCACATTCACATCCAGGTAATGCTGTTTGCCTTGTTCGTCAACAGAGATGCCTTCAAAGATCAGGTAGTCCTTGTAGTTAGGCGTCATCGGGCTGGGTTTGAACACCGGGTTTTTGATGCCGTACTTGGCCATGCCACCTTTGATCAGGTTGACGCGCATGTGCACCCAACCGGCCATCTCAATAGCACCGCAGAAAGTGATTTCGCCGTCGCCCTGGCTGAAGTGCAGGTCACCGACCGACAAACCGGCGCCATCCACGTACACCGGGAAAAATACTTTGGAGCCGCGTGACAAATCTTTGATGTCACAGTTGCCGCCGTGTTCGCGCGGCGGCACTGTGCGTGCACCTTCAGCTGCTGCTTTGGCTTTGGCATCACCGCTGAGTTTGCCCATGTGGGCGGTGGCGGCAAACGGCGGGTTGGCAAGCCCGGGCACGCGTGTCGGGTCGGTGTCCAGCAACTCTTGTTCGCGCGTGTTCCAGGCGTCCAACATTTTTTTGTCGGGCAGACAACCGATCAAGCCGGGGTGGATCAAACCGGCGTATTCCACACCTGGCACGTGACGGCTTTTGGTGAACATGCCGTTGAAATCCCAAATCGATTTTTGCGCCAGCGGGAAGTGGTCGGTCAAAAAGCCGCCGCCGTTTTTCTTGCTGAAAAAGCCGTTAAAGCCCCACTGGCTTTCGTCTTTGGTGCCGATGTCCAGCAGATCGACGACCAGCAAGTCGCCGGGTTCGGCGCCGTGCACACCAACCGGGCCGGATAAAAAGTGGACGATGGACAAATCGATGTCGCGCACATCGTCGGCGCTGTCGTTGTTTTTGATGAAGCCGCCGGTCCAGTCGTAGGTCTCCAGAATGAAATCATCGCCCGGCTTGACCCAGCAGGCCATGGGCACATCCGGGTGCCAGCGGTTGTGCACTTGTTCGTTTTGGTAGGCCGACTGTTTGAGGTCGACTTTGATCAGAGTTTCAGCCATGGTTTGCTCCTGGTTTGGTTGAGGTGGTGAGGGGAAATTCAGACGGACAAATAAGCTTTGATGCGCTGCTGGTCAGTGTCGGCACGCGCTGTTTCGTGTACCAACCGACCGCCTTCGATCACAAATAAACGGTCTGCCACGTCCATGGCAAACGACAGCACTTGCTCGGACACGATGATGGTGATCTCGCGCATCTTGCGTATCTCATTGAGCGCTTTGGCAATGTCTTTGATGATGGAAGGCTGTATGCCTTCGGTGGGTTCATCCAGCAGCAATACCTTGGGGTCGGTGACCAGCGCTCTGGCTATGGCGAGCTGTTGTTGCTGACCTCCTGATAGGTTGCCGCCTTTGCGGTGACGCATGTCCCACAACACCGGAAACAGGGCATAGATTTCTTCAGGTATGCGTTTGTGTTTGGCGTTTTCCAAACCGGTTTGTATGTTTTCCTCCACCGACAAGGTGGGAAAAATCATGCGGCCCTGAGGTACATAGGCAATGCCTTTGGCGACGCGGCGAAAGCTTTCGTCTGTAGACACGTCTTGTCCGGCCACCGACACTTGGCCGCTTTTGAGAGGCAATATGCCCATAAGGCTTTTGAACACGGTGGTCTTGCCCATGCCGTTGCGTCCCATGATGGCAACGGTCTCGTTGGCGTGGCCTTGGAAACTGATGCCGTGCAATGCCTGGCTTTGACCGTAGGCGACAAACACATTCTTGACTTCCAACATGGTGGACTCCTGTAAAAAAACGGCTCAGTGACCGAGGTAAACATCAATCACTTTGGGATCGGCTTGGACCTTGTCCATGGGGCCTTCGGCCAGGATCTTTCCCTGGTGCATGACCGTCACTTTTTGCGCAATGCGTTTGACGAATTCCATGTCATGCTCGATCACAATCACCGCGCGGTTTTTGCAAATGCGCTGCAACAACTCTGCGGTCAGTTCGCGCTCACGCGCACTCATGCCTGCAATGGGCTCGTCAAGCATCAGCAACTCGGGTTCCTGCATCAGCAACATGCCTATCTCCAGCCATTGCTTTTGGCCGTGCGACAACAAACCGGCTTCCATGTCCAATTTGTCGGACAGCAATATCTCTGCGGCAACGGTTTGTATGCGCCCTTTGACTTCAGCGTCGCATTGAAAGGCGAGGGCGCCGAAAACAGAGCGTCCTTTGGGATAGGACACTTCCAAGTTCTGGAACACCGACAGGTTTTCGTAAATAGACGGTGTTTGAAATTTGCGGCCAATGCCGCGCCGCACGCGTTGATGCTCGGCCAGCGGCGTCATTTCTTCGTTCTTGAACTTGATGCTGCCGCCGGTGGCGCGGGTCTTGCCGCAGATGAGGTCTAGCAAAGTAGTCTTGCCTGCGCCGTTGGGCCCGATGATGACGCGCAGTTCATTGCGGTCTATGTAAAGCGTCAAAGCGTCAATCGCCTTGAAGCCATCGAAAGACACGGTCAGGTCTTCTACCGCCAAAGCAAAGTCTGTGTTGCTCATGCTTTTTCTCCTTTGGCAAACACGGCCGTTGAATCAGCGCGACCAGTTGGTTTGCGCGCGTTCCACCAGGGCTTGATGCGTTCTTCCCAGACACCTGCCAGACCGAGCGGAAACGCCATGGTCACGCCAATGAACAGGGCGGCCATCAGAAACAGCCACATGTCGGGAAAACTTTCGGAGAAATAGGTCTTGCCTGCGTTGACCAGCAAGGTGCCGTACACCGCGCCAACCAGGCTCATGCGACCGCCCACAGCAGCAAAGATCACCATTTCGATGGATGGCACGATGCCGACAAAGCTGGGCGACATGAAACCAACTTGCAGCGAAAACAACGCACCGCCTATGCCCGACAGCGCAGCAGCCAGGCAAAAAGTGAATATCTTGAAATCGGCCACGTCGTAGCCGGAAAACCGCACCCGGTCTTCTTTGTCGCGCATGGCCAGCAACAAGGTGCCGAGCTTGGAGGTTTGCACCCAGCGGCACAACAACATGGAGGCCATCAACAGGCCCACACACAGGTAGTAAAGAATGTATTTGGCGCTGTCGGTGCGGGTGTCCCAACCGAGCATGGTTTTCAAATCGGTCATGCCATTGACACCGCCGGTATAGCCTTGCTGACCAATGATCAACACTGTCAATATCAGCGCCACGGCTTGCGTGATGATGGCAAAGTAAACCCCGCCCACGCGCCGTTTGAACATGGCAAAGGAAACGATGAACGCCAGCAAGGTCGGCACCGCAACAACTGCAGCCAGCGCAAACGGCAGGCTTTTGAACGGCACCCAAAACGTGGGCAGCGCGGTCAACTGGTTCCAGTCCATGAAGTCGGGAATGCCGGGGGTTGATTGAATCGCGGTGCTCACTGCGTCGGAGGCTTCGAGTTTGAGAAACATGGCCATGGCGTAGCCGCCCAGGCCGAAAAATACGCCTTGGCCCAGACTCAGCACCCCGCCATAGCCCCACACCATCACCAGGCCGATGGCGACAAAGGCATAGGTCAGGTATTTACCGACCAGGTTGAGCCGGAAAATATCCAGCGTGAGCGGCAACACGACCGCTAGCAATACCAACAGCAGCAACATGCTGGCGAGTTGGTAGCGATGTATCCAGACTTTGAGGGTGTTCATGGTGGTTTTCTCGGTTGAAAGTCAGGGAAATCAGCGACGGATCTTGCTGGCGAACAAGCCTTGCGGGCGCATCATCAGAATGAGCACAATCAGTGACAAGGTGATCACTTTGGCCATGGAGCCGGCCAGGAAAAATTCGGTGATGGATTGGGTTTGTGCGATACCAAAGGCCGATACCACGGTGCCCAGCAAACTGGCAGCGCCGCCAAAGGTCACTACTAAAAAGGCGTCGACGATGTACAGCGAACCCGAGGTAGGACCGGTGGAACCGATGGTGGTGAAGGCGGCGCCTGCCACGCCTGCAATGCCGCAACCGATAGCGAATGTCAGCCGGTCTGTTTTTTTGGTGTCAATGCCGATGGCGTTGGCCATCATGCGGTTGCTGACCGTGGCGCGCACACGCAAACCCCAGCGGCTTTTGTGCAAGGCGATCAATACGCCGCCGGTGACTACCAAGGTCAGGGCCAGCACAAACATGCCGTTGATTGGAATGTCCAGGCCTTCAACAGGCGCCCAGGAGCCGAGTAACCAGTCTGGCAACGTCGGACTGACTTCTTTGGGGCCGATGAAGGTACGGAACATTTGCTGCAAAGCCAGGCTGATGCCCCAGGTCGCCAACAAGGTGTCTAGCGGGCGCTTGTAGAGGTGACGTATCAAAGCCCACTCGGTCAACCAGCCAACTAGAAAAGAAAACATGAACGCAGCCAATATGGCAACAGGAAAATAGTAAGGCGTCAACCCGGGAGCGAATTTGGTAGAAAGCGTCGAACCTAAGTAAATTGTGTAAGCGCCTATGGTCATGAATTCGCCGTGCGCCATGTTGATCACGCCCATTTGGCCGAAGATGATGGCCAGCCCCAGCCCCATCAGCAGCAACACAGCAAACAGACTCAGACCGGCAAAGCCTTGCATGAGTCCAATATTGAGCAATTCAGAAAATGACATGGCGTATCCCAAAGCAATAAAAAGGCGGTTGAAACCAGCCCGGCGCAGTGCTGCGCCAGGCTGTGACTGACTCAGTCAGGGATTACTGGTAGCCCTTGGGGAAGGGATCAGGCTTGATCAACTCAGGCGATTCGGACACCACTTTGAAAGTGGAATCAGGCATGCCCATGGCGATGCGCGATTTGCTCCACAGGTGGTGGTTGGCGTCTAACTTGACGTAGCCCTCGGGCGCTGTTTTCAACTCAATACCGGTTTCAGACGCGGCGACCACTTTGTCAACGTCAAAGCTTTTCGCTTTTTCAACCGCTGCTTTCCACAACCAGGGACCGAGGTACCCGGCCTGTGTGACGTCGCCGATGACCGCGTCTTTGCCGTACTTGGCTTTGAAGGCGGCGACAAACTTTTTGTTGTTGTCGTTGCTCAGTGACTGAAAGTACTTCATGGACGAGTAAAAGCCCTGGAAGTTTTCGCCGCCTACGCCAGTCATTTCGTCTTCGGTCACCGACAAGGTCACCAGCAACTGTTTATCACCGGTGATACCGGCGGCTTTCAGTGCTTTGTAGAAAGCCACGTTGGAGCCGCCGACCACAGCGACAAACAGACAGTCGGGTTTTTGCAGTTTGATTTTGTTCATCAGCGAACCGAAGTTCGTGCTGCCCAGAGGGTAGTACTCTTCGCCGACAACCGTGCCTTTTTGGAAGTTCTCGATGTGCTTGC
>CAISPG010000089.1 GCA_903887325.1 uncultured Burkholderiales bacterium
AACCGTGCCTTTTTGGAAGTTCTCGATGTGCTTGCGGGCAATCTTCATTGAGGTGCGCGGCCAGATGTAGTCCGAACCAATCAGGAAGAAAGACTTGGCTTTCTTTTCTTTTTGCGCCCAGTCCAGGCTGTACAAAATCTGCTGTGTGGCTTCCTGGCCGGTATAGATCACGTTCTTGGACTGCTCCAGGCCTTCATAGAAAGTCGGGTAGTAGAGCAAGCCGTTTTCTTTTTCGAAAACGGGCAACACCGCTTTGCGCGAGGCGGAAGTCCAGCAACCGAAAACGGCGGCACAGTGGTCGTTGATCAACAGTTTTTTGGATTTTTCAGCAAATGTCGGCCAATCGGATGCGCCGTCTTCTTTGATGACTTTGATCTTGCGGCCCAGAATACCGCCCATGGCGTTGATCTGGTCGATGGCCAGTTGTTCGGCCTGTATGGCACCGGTTTCTGAAATCGCCATGGTGCCGGTGGCGGAGTGCAACTGGCCCACGGTCACTTCAGTGTCAGTGATGGCCAGTTTGGTAGTGTTCACGCTGGCTGTGGATTGAGAAAACGACATGCCGGGCAGGCCTGCGACGGAGGCAGCACCGATGGCCTGCAAAATGCGGCGGCGGTCTATGTGCGTGTTGGCGATTTGACTGAATTTGTCATCGGAATCGTGGTTCATTGAAGGCTCCTTGCGGCTTGGGTTGAAACGAACGGCGGGAATCGCCGCGCTGGTAGGAAGATTAGGGCTAACCCTTGCTTTAAGCCATACGTCAATTGACGCAGTCTCTTGGGTATGTTGTTAAAAATGAATGTGAATGGTTCTTGCTTATGCAAATACATGCATGCATCGCACACCCCAACCGCGCACACAAATACCCAGCCTATTTACCGCTTTCGCCGCGCATACAACGCATGGGTGGCGGACGAAACCATGGAGGACTACGCACTTCGCTATACGCCTAAAAGTTTCAGGCGCTGGAGTGAATTCAGGGTAGCCAATACCGCCATCGGCTCGCTGTCTTTTTTGGCTTTAGAAGCCATAGGGGGGGCCATCACCTTGAATTACGGTTTTTCCAATGCCATGTGGGCCATTCTGGCGGTTGGCATACTGATTTTTTTAACCGGTTTGCCGATTGCTTATTACGCGGCCCGCTACGGATTGGACATGGATTTGCTCACGCGCGGCGCGGGTTTCGGCTATTTGGGCTCGACCATCACCTCCTTGATTTACGCGGTGTTCACTTTCATTTTTTTCGCGTTGGAAGCGGCCATCATGGCGCTGGCGTTGCAAATGGTTTTGCCCTGGCCTTTGGAGCTTTGCTATGTGGTGTCCTCGTTGCTGATACTGCCTTTGGCCATGCGAGGCATCACTTTGATTTCACGTTTGCAGGCTTGGACGCAACCCGTGTGGTTGTTTTTGCTGGTCTTGCCGTTTGTCTGGATAGCGTTTGAAAAGCCGCAGCTCTATCGCGACTTCGTCGGCATGTCGGGCCTGCGCAGCGGCAGCAGTGGCTTTGATCCGCTCATGTTTGGTGCGGCGGCAGCTGTGATTTGCTCGCTTGTGGTGCAGATTGGCGAGCAAGTGGATTTTTTGCGCTTTCTCCCGGAAAAGACATCTGCTAACCATTGGCGCTGGTGGGGCGCGGTGTTGACCGCAGGCCCGGGCTGGATTGCCATGGGCATGTTGAAGATGGCGGGCGGCGCATTTCTGGCGTTTGCCGCTTTGCAATTTGAAGTGGATCCGCAACGCGTGACCGAGCCTACGCAAATGTTTCTCGCCGGTTTCAAAGAAGCGATTGGCAACCAGGGCGTTGCTGTCATCGTGACGGTGGTTTTTGTGGTGGTCTCGCAGGTCAAGATCAACCTGACCAATGCCTATGCCGGTTCATTGGCATGGTCCAATTTTTTTGCCCGGCTCACGCGCAGTCATCCCGGGCGCGTGGTTTGGCTGGTGTTCAATGTGGTGATTGCCACGCTGCTGATGACGCTGGGCGTCTTCGGCGCGCTTGAAAAAGTATTGGCTGTTTACAGCAATGTGGCGATCGCCTGGGTCGGCGCTTTGGTGGCGGATTTGGTGATCAACAAACCGCTGGGTTTGAGTCCGGCGGGCATTGAGTTCAGGCGTGCCCATTTGTATGACTTCAACCCGGTAGGTCTGGGTGCCATGGGATTGGCCGCAGCGGTGGCTTGTGTCGCATTCACCGGCGTGTTCGGTGAAATGGCAGCCGCGTTTTCGCCGTTCATCGCCTTGGTCTTATCGATAGTGCTTGCCCCCATGCTGGCTTGGCTTACCAAGGGGCGCTATTACCTGGCGCGTACCCCGGCCCAGCACTGGCAAGCGGGTGAGATCGTGCGCTGTGCAGTCTGCGATAACCAGTTTGAATCCGAGGACATGTCGCATTGTCCGGCCTACGAAGCACCGATTTGCTCACTTTGCTGTTCATTGGAATCGCGCTGCCATGACAGATGCAAAACAGGTTCGCGCGCCAGTGACCAGTTCAAAGCCCTGGCGGCTTTGTTGCTGCCAAAAAACTGGGTATTGAAAGTCAATTTCCAATACGGTCAGTATCTTTTTGTGATGCTGGCACTCAGCGCTGTGATGGCATTTCTGGTGGGTGTGGTGTATTTGCAGGAAAGCATGAGCTCACCCTACCAGGACTTGCGAATGCCATTCATCAAGGTGTTTTCGTTGCTGGCTTTGTTTGCCGCAGTGTGTGCTTGGTGGGTGGTGCTCAGCACCGCCAGTCGGCGCATGGCGCAGGACGAGTCGGAACACCAGACCCAGCGTTTGCTGGAGGAAATCAGCGCGCATGGCCGCACCGATGCGGCTTTGCAAGCAGCCAAGGACCAGGCCGAATCAGCCAGCCTGGCCAAGACGCGGTATGTGGTGGGCATGACGCACGAGTTGCGCTCGCCGCTCAACAGCATTTTGGGCTACACGCAAATATTGCTTAAGAACAACCGCATTGACGGCTGGTTGCGCGAAACACTGGTCACCGTGCAGCACAGCGGTCAGCACATGCATGCACTGATTGACGGTTCGCTGGAGTTGGCGCGCATTGAAGAAGGGCGCTTGCGCCTGGACCCGGCGCCGGTGTTGCTGGCCGATTTACTTGAGGATGTGGAGGGCATGCTGCGCCCGCAGGCACAAGCCAAGGGATTGCATTTTTCATTGCAAACACTGGGTGCAGCGCCGGTGTGTATTCGCGTCGACGCCAAGCGCTTGCGTCAAATTTTGATCAACCTGTTGTCGAATGCGGTGCGTTTCACCGAACGCGGAGAGGTGTTGCTTCGCTTGGATTTTCGTCATCATGTCACCCGCATCGAGGTAATAGACACCGGCATAGGCATTGCACCGCAAGACCAGGAACGCATATTTCTGCCCTTCGAGCGCGGCAGTGCCGGGCGGCGAGCCAGTGATTCAGGTACCGGCCTGGGCCTGACCATCACGCATTTGCTCACGCATTTGATGGGCGGCGAATTAAAGGTTGACAGCACGCCAGGCAAAGGCAGCAATTTCACCGTGCGTTTGTACCTGCCGGGGGTGGAGCCTGATCAACTTCTCAACAGCCCCAACCACAAACCATTGCGACCGGCCATCGGCTATCTGGGGCCGCGCCGCACATTGCTGATTGTGGACGATCAACCGCTGCAAAGGCAGTTGTTGGCCAGTCTGTTGTTGCCTTTGGGCTTTATGTTGATGGAAGCCGCCAGCGGGCGCGAATGTCTGGAAATTGTTTTGCGCGATCCACCCGACATGGTGTTGTTGGACATCACCATGGATGACTTGGACGGCTGGGAAACAACCGCCTTGCTGCGCCAGTTGATGCCGCCGGACAAGCTGCCAATCGTCTTTGTCTCAGCCAATCTGTTTGACGATCAGCCTCAGCGATTGCAAAGTTTCAAATGTCAAGGTTTTGTCGGTAAACCCATCATCGAGTCTGAATTGATTCATGCTTTGGAGCGCGTGTTGGAAATTGAATGGGTGCGCGACAACACCTTGCGACCTGCCACTTTGGCTGATCCGCATCTGCTGTTACCGCAGGCGGGTTTGCCGCCTGTGGACCTGCCTGAAGGCTTACGTGAAGAACTGACCCGTCTTGCCAGGCAAGGCCTTGCCAGCGGTGTGCAGCAGGCATTGCGCCAAGCCTTGGTTACTTACCCGGCGTACAGCCCGGCATTGCAGTCTTTGCAAGCGCTGGCCAATCGTTTTGATTTTCCTGCCATGATTGAACAACTCACCGAACACCACACAGGGGCTGACCATGACCCCAGCTAAGCCGTCTGCCGCTGCTCAACGCCACGCCATTCTGGTGGTGGATGATGATCTTGATTCATTGCGCATGTTGTCTGATGCACTGAGTGTTGAGGGCTATACGGTGCTGGCTGCCCGAGATGCACAAGAGGCTTTACAGCGGCTGGAGATTGTCATTCCCGACGGCATATTGCTTGACGCGGTGATGCCAGGTATGGATGGGTTTGAATTGTGTCGCGCACTCAAAGTCAATCCTCACTGGGTGCATATTCCTGTGGTGTTCATGACCGGCTTATCCGAGACAGAACAAATCCTCAAGGGCTTTGCCAGCGGCGGTGTTGATTACGTGGTCAAGCCTTTGCGTTTGCCGGAAGTGCTGGTACGCCTGGCCACGCACGTAGGCAATGCGCGAGCCGGTCGATTAGCGCGCGAAGCCGTGGACGTGGCCGGATTGGGTACTGTGGTGCTTGACAGCCTGGGGCGTGTGGCTTGGCGGTCACCGCAGGCCATGCGCTGGTTGCAAGCGGCGTTCGGCGAAGAAGGCGGGCAGCAGGCTCAGACTTGGCTGCAATCGGCCTTGTCAAGCAGTGAAGTCAGTACCGTTTCAACAGAAAACAACTTGTTGGTCGCGAGGTATTTGGGGGCCAGTGGTATTTCAGAGTCCATGCTGGTGCTGCACCAGACAGCTGCACATAACGCCAGCGCGGCGCGTCAGCCGGAGGTGCCACTGACGCCGCGCGAAACCGAGGTCTTGTCCTGGCTGGCCAAGGGCAAGACCAACCGGGACATCGCTGACATACTGGGCATGAGTCACCGCACAGTGAACAAACACTTGGAGCATATTTTTGTCAAGCTCGGTGTGGAAACCCGATCGGCTGCCACCGCTATCGCGGGGCAGATACTTAAGTAACCTGCGCCGGTTTGCTCCTGCTCAAGTGCTTTAGTTGTTGCTCCACACCTCTTGCGCAGTCTCAACAACCAAACGCAATTTGTTGCGCTGGTCTTCCACCGCAATATTGTTGCCGTGCACAGTGCTGGAAAAACCGCATTGCGGCGACAAAGCCAGTTGCGACAGGGGCGCATATTTGGCTGCTTCGTCGATGCGACGCTTCAAGCTGTCTTTGGTTTCCATGGCACCGAATTTGGTGGTCACCAAACCCAAGACCACCAGTTTGTCTTTGGCTAAGTAGCGCAAAGGGCGGAAGTCACCGCTGCGGTCGTCGTCGTATTCCAGGAAATACGCGTCTATGTTCATCTCTGAGAGCAGCGCTTCAGCCACGGGTTCATAGTTGCCAGCAGCAGCGTGCGTGCTTTTGAAATTGCCACGACACAAGTGCATGGCCAGTGTCATGCCGGCCGGTTTTTGCGCCACCACTTTGTTGATGAACGCCGCGTAGCGGTGCGGCAATTCGTTGGGGTCGTCACCGCGGGCGCGTGCGGCTTCGCGCATTTTGTCGTCGCACAAATAGGCGAGGTTGGTGTCGTCCATTTGCACATAAGTGCAACCTGCGGCGGCCAGCGAGCGCAATTCATCGCCATAGGCCTTGGCCACATCGTCGTAAAAAGAAGGGTCAAGTTCGGGATATGCGTCTTTGCTGATACCGGCGCGGCCGCCGCGAAAGTGCAGCATGGTCGGTGAAGGAATAGTCACCTTGGGCGTGCTGCCCAAGGCGATTTGTGACTTCAGGTAGTTGAAGTCGGCGAGTTGAATGTCTTTCACATGACGCACTTTGTCGATCACACGGATGACGGGCGGTGCCAGTTCCTGGGTGCCGTCAGGCCGTTCGATGGTGACCGGTATGTCGGTTTTCACGCCACCCATTTGCTCTAAAAAATCGATATGGAAATAAGTGCGGCGGAATTCGCCGTCGGTGATGGACTTCAAGCCCACGTCTTCTTGGAACTTGACGATCTCGGCAATCGCTTTGTCTTCGACCACACGCAGTTGTTCGGGCGTGATCTGTCCTTTGGCTTTTTGTTCGCGCGCCTCCAGCAAATAAGCGGGGCGCAAAAAGCTGCCGACATGGTCGAAGCGGGCAGGTATGTGTGGCGCGGTCATGAGGTCTCCTGTAGGGTTTATGGCGTTCTGATTTGATTTAAGTATACAAAAAACCTTGATTTACAAGAAAATAGCCGAATTTTGAAGGTTTTTAAGCATTAATGTATACAATACGTATGCATGCAGCACGACTTTTCCTGACCATGTCTTCTGAACCAAGCTCGCCCGCCAACGACAACCCGGCTCACTCACAGGCCGTGCGCGCGCAACTGCGTTTGCGAGAAATGATTCTGGCGGCTGAATTGCCGGCCGGGGCGCGCATTGCGGAACTCACACTGGTTGACAAACTCGGCGTCTCGCGCACACCGATTCGCACCGCGCTGATGAAGCTAGAGCAAGAAGGATTGCTCGAGTCATTGACCAATGGCGGCTACGCGGTGCGTACCTTTACTGAGCGCGATGTGTCAGACGCTATCGAGTTGCGCGGCACGCTCGAAGGCTTGGCGGCCCGCTTGGCCGCAGAGCGCGGTTGTGCGCCTGTTCTGCTGGTGGAAGCGCGCGAGTGCTTGTCAAAAATCGACCAGTTGCTGGCCACCGGCAGTTTGAATGAAGACGCTTTCAGCGCTTACGTGACCCACAACGAAGAGTTTCACGCCTTGCTCGGAGAAATGGCCGGCAGCGACGTGTTGCGCCGCGAATGGGAGCGGGTCATCGGTTTGCCGTTTGCCTCGCCATCGGGTTTTGTTGTCAGCCAGGCCCACAGTCCGCAAGCCCGGGATATGTTGATCGTCGCCCAGGATCAGCACCGCCAGGTGCTGCAAGCGATTGAGCGGCGCGAAGGCGCGCGCGCAGAGGCCATCATGCGCGAGCATTCGCGCTTGGCCCAGCGCAACCTGAGCGAGGCTTTGCGCAACACCGATTTCAATCAAATGCCTGGCGTGCGCTTGATCCGCCGACGGGGCTGACTACCTGCCCGCCTAAAATTCTTGCCTGCACCTGAGTTTGCGCCCGCTTTGACCCTTGTGCAGTAGGCGTTTTTGATTGTTCTCTCAGTTAAGCTTATCCCTTGTGATTGCCTTGGAGTATTTGAATGAAAACATTGTTGAATCTGCGCGCCCTGTTGATAGCCTTGGGCATGTGCGCTTTGTCTGTGCAAGCGCAGGAAGCTTTCAAAATCGGACTGATACTGCCCATGACGGGACAACAGGCAACCACCGGCAAACAGATTGAAGCCGCCGCGCGTTTGTTCATGGCGCAAAACGGCGACAAGGTGGCGGGCCGCAAGATTGAACTCATCATCAAAGACGACGGCGGCATTCCGGATGCAGCCAAGCGGATCGCGCAAGAGTTGGTGGTGAATGACAAAGTCGGCGTGTTGGGCGGTTTCGGCTTGACGCCGCTGGCGCTGGCCACCGCGCCCATCGCTACCCAATCTAAAACGCCGATGGTGGTGATGGCTGCGGCCACTTCCATCATCACTGAGGCTTCTCCTTATATTGTTCGCACCAGTTTCACCTTGGCGCAATGTTCTGTCGCCATGGGCGACTGGGCACCGAAAAACGGCATCAAGCGTGTGGTGACCTTGGTCAGCGATTACGGTCCCGGTATTGACGCAGAACGCTTCTTCAAAGAACGTTTTTTGCTCAATAGCGGCCAGGTGATTGAAAGCCTGCGTGTGCCTTTGCGCAACCCCGATTTCGCACCGTTTTTGCAAAAAGTGCGCGACCTCAAACCCGATGCGCTGTTTGTGTTTGTGCCCTCGGGCGCGGGCGCGGCTGTGATGAAACAGTTTCTTGAGCGCGGCATGGACAAGGCCGGTATCAAATTGATAGGCACCGGTGACATGACAGACGATGACCAGCTCAACGACATGGGCGACGGTTCTTTGGGTGTGGTGACCAGCCACCATTACTCGGCCATGCATCCAAGCGCGGTCAACAAGAAATTTGTCGAAGCCTTCAAGAAAGCCAACCACGGCATGCGCCCCAACTTCATGGCGGTCGGCGGTTACGACGGCATGCGCGTGATTTACGAAGCCTTGAAAAACACCAAAGGCGGACAGGGCGGCGGCGACGCCTTGCTGGCAGCCATGAAAGGTCAGATTTTCGAGAGCCCGCGCGGTCAAATATTCATTGATGCGCAAACCCGTGACATCGTGCAAAACATTTACTTGCGACGCGTCGAGAAAAAAGACGGCGAACTCTATAACGTCGAGTTCGATGTGATCAAAGAAGTCAAAGACCCCGGCAAGACCAAGTAAATCGCATGCTGACTCTGCTGTTTGACGGTGTCGCCTACGGCATGTTGCTGTTTGTGCTGGCCATTGGTTTGTCCATCACGCTGGGCTTGATGAACTTCATCAACCTGGCGCACGGCGCGTTTGCCATGGCCGGTGGTTATACGCTGGTGCTTCTGATGCAAAAAGCGGGCTGGCCGTTTGTGCCTTGTTTGCTGATGTCGTTTTTGGTCAGCGCGGTATTGGGTTTGTTGCTCGAGGTCACGCTCTACAGACGCATGTACAACAAACCGCATTTAGACCAGGTGTTGTTCTCCATCGGCTTGACCTTCATGGCCGTGGCGGCGGTGGATTATTTTGTCGGCTCTACCCTGCAGCTGGTGCAACTGCCTGAATTCTTAAAAGGCCGCACCGAACTCTGGGACGGCGCATTGGGCATGGGCCATTACCGATTGGCCATCATTGCGGTGTGCGCATTGTTGGCGCTGGGTTTGCAATGGTTGTTGGTGCACACCCGGTTCGGGGCGCAATTGCGTGCTTCGGTGGATGACCGGCGCGTGGCAGCAGGCATGGGCATCAACGTCAACACCATCATCATGGCGACGTTCGCTGTCGGCTCAGGGCTGGCAGGGTTGGGCGGTGCATTGGGCGCAGAGGTACTGGGCCTTGACCCGATATTCCCGCTCAAGTTCATGATTTATTTTTTGATTGTGGTGGCCGTGGGCGGCACCAGTTCGCTCACAGGCCCGTTGCTGGCGGCACTGCTCTTAGGCATTGCCGATGTGGCCGGTAAATACTATGTGCCCAAACTCGGCGCATTCATTGTGTACAGCTTGATGGTGTTGATACTCATGTGGCGACCGCAAGGCTTGTTCAGCCGGGGTAACACATGAACGCGGTCAGCCGCAGTTTGCGGGCGTATTCGAAGCCGCGTTTATGGGAAGCCATCGTGTGGCTGTTGCTGTTCACTTTGCCCTGGGCCTTGCCCGGTCATTCGCAACTCATCAGCGAAATCACCATCATCGGCTTGTTTGCTATTTCGCTGGACTTGGTCTTGGGTTACAGCGGCATTGTGTCTTTAGGACACGCGGCGTTTTTCGGTACAGGCGCTTATGCGGCCGCGCTGTTTGCCAAACACATCAATCCAGACCCGTTAACAGGCTTGGTGTTTGCAAGCTTGGTCACGGCTTTGCTTGGCTTGGTGTGCAGCCCCGGCATATTGCGCGGCTCAGACCTCACCCGTTTGATGGTGACACTGGGCATTGCGTTGATATTGCAAGAACTGGCCAACAAAATGGACCACATCACCGGCGGTGCTGATGGTTTGCAAGGCGTGCTCATGGGGCCGGTGCTGGGTCGGTTTGAATTTGATTTGATGGGTCAAACAGCGGCTTGGTATGCACTGGTCATCACGCTGTTGGTGTTTTTGTTATTGCGTCGCTTGGTGTATTCGCCGTTTGGTTTCAGCTTGAAAGCCATACGTGATAACCGCTTGCGTGCGCAGGCCATTGGTATTCCCGTGCACGCACGGCTGATCACGGTGTACACCTTGGCAGCGGCTGTGGCGGGTTTGGCGGGTGGCATGCAAGCGCAGACCACCGGTTTTGCCTCGCTGGATGTGTTTGGCTTTGACCGTTCCGCCGATGTGTTGTTGATGCTGGTGATAGGCGGCACCGGTTGGTTGTGGGGCGGTCTCATTGGCGCGGTGGTGTTCAAAACCTTGCACAGCCTGGTGTCTGCGTTGACACCACAGTACTGGACTTTCTGGATAGGTTTGTTTTTGGTGTTGTTGATGTTGGTCGGGCGTGAAAAATTATTGCGTCCCTGGACTTGGGGGCGGCGCTCATGAACCAAGACACCGTGCTGTCTTGCAGCGGATTGCTGAAAACATTTGGTGGCATCACCGCAACCGACCACGTCAGTTTGCAATTGCAGCGTGGTGCGCGTCATGCACTCATCGGCCCAAATGGTGCGGGCAAAACCACCTTGATCAATTTGCTCACGGGCGTGTTGACACCGACCGCTGGCCGCATTGAATTGCTGGGTGAAGATATCAGCCACTTGCCACCTCACCAGCGAGTGCAACGCGGCTTGGTTCGCACTTTTCAAATCAACCAATTGTTTGATGGACTAACACCATTGCAAACTTTGGCGATGACGGTCTCGCAACAACTCGGTTTGGGTGCAGCTTTGTGGCAAGCGCTAGGCCGCGATAGCCGTGTCGCAGAGCGCTGCGAAAAACTATTGGATCAATTCCATTTGAGCGAAGTGATGAACCAAGCGACCATGCAGTTGGCCTATGGCAAACGCCGCTTGCTGGAAATGGCGATTGCCTTGGCCAGTGAACCGCGCGTGTTGTTGCTGGACGAACCGGTGGCCGGTGTGCCCGCTGGTGAGCGCGAAGAGTTGCTGCAAACCGTCGCCAATTTGCCCGCCGATGTCAGCGTCTTGTTGATTGAACATGACATGGACTTGGTGTTCAGCTTTGCCCATCGCATGACCGTGCTGGTGAACGGCGCGGTGTTGACCGAAGGCACGCCAGCGCAAATTGCAGCCGACCCGCGCGTGCGCGAGGTGTACCTTGGCCACGGAGACATACATGACTGATTTATTGCATGTGGAGAATCTGACCGCTGGTTATGGCGAAGCGGTGGTGTTGAACCAGGTCAGTTTTTCTTTGGCGGCGGGCGAAACCTTGGCGCTCTTGGGGCGCAACGGAACCGGCAAAACCACGTTGATCAACACGCTGGCTGGTGCCACCCGCCAACACGCAGGCAGCATCACTTTGGATGGTGTGGCTTTGCACCGCTTGGCTTCGCATGCCCGCGCGGCCGCAGGCATAGGTTGGGTGCCGCAAGAGCGCAATATTTTCAAATCTCTCAGCGTGTTGGAAAACCTGACGGCGGTGGCCAGGCCCGGTGCATGGACAGCGCAACGCGTGTTTCAGATGTTTCCTCGTTTGGCTGAACGTCAAACCAATATGGGCAACCAGTTGTCAGGCGGTGAACAGCAAATGCTGGCCGTCGGTCGTGCTCTGGTGTTGAACCCTAAGTTGTTGTTATTGGATGAACCGCTGGAAGGCTTGGCCCCCATCATTGTGGAAGAGTTGTTGCAGGCCATACGCCGCATCACACGCGAAGAAGGCATGTCGGCCATCATCGTTGAGCAACACCCGCAAGCCATTTTGGCCATCAGCCACCAAGCCGTGGTGTTGGACCAAGGCCAGGTGATTCACAGCGGCATTGCATCCGCTTTGTTGCAGCAAACAGCATTGCTTGACCAGTTGCTGGGTGTGAAAAACCATGCTTGAGTTGTCCGGCCTGCGTGATGCGCTGACCTCATCTGTGTGGACATGGCCTTGCGTGGCGGCTTTGATAGGTGTGCAAATCGGCAGCTTCATCAACCTGTTGGTGTGGCGGCTTCCGCAAATGATGCAGCGCGAATGGGAGCAGCAATGCGCTGAACTTCAAGGGCAGACAGTGACAAACTTGCCTGTGTTCAATCTGGCGACGCCCGGTTCGCATTGCACCTCGTGCGCCACACCGCTTCGCTCGCGCGATCTGGTACCGGTGCTGAGTTTTGTGTTTCTCAAAGGCCGTTGCGCGCATTGCAACACCAAGGTGTCCTGGCGTTACCCTTTGGTCGAATCAGCGGTTGCTTTGTTGTGGGCGTTTTGCGCCTGGCGTTGGGGCGTGGGCTGGGGCGCATTGGCCTGGGCCGGTTTTGCCACCACGTTGCTGGCTTTGGCTTTGATTGACGCAGACACCCTGTTGTTGCCGGACAGTTTGACTTTGCCGCTGATGTGGGCCGGCATATTGCTGGCCTCAGCCGGTGTGATCAATCTGTCGCTAGAACAAAGTGTTTGGGGCGCTGCACTCGGCTACGCGGTGTTGTGGTTGGTGCAAACGGTTTTCGGAGCTGTCACCGGCAAACAAGGCATGGGCGAGGGCGACTACAAACTGCTGGCGGCTTTGGGCGCGTGGCTGGGCTGGATGGCCTTGCCTGCCGTGGTGTTGATCGCCTCGGTCAGCGGCGTGCTGTTGGCCATGTTGTGGCGTTGGCGTGGCCGTTTGCAAGCCGGTCAGCCCATGCCTTTCGGGCCGCAACTGGCCGCAGCGGGCGCGGCCTCAGCAGTCTGGCAGACAATGCCTTTGGATTTATTCGTTGCGACTTTCTGGAGTTAAGCCATCATGAGCCTGGTCATCGATTGTCACGGTCACTACACCACCGCGCCCAAGGCGCTTGACGATTGGCGCAACCGCCAGATCGCGGGCATACAGGATGCAGCGCTTATGCCGCACGCGTCAGAGTTGAAGATCAGCGATGACGAGTTGCGCCACAGCATTGAGACCAACCAACTGCGCTTGATGCAAGAGCGCGGCAGCGACATCACATTGTTTTCGCCGCGCGCGTCTTTCATGGCGCATCACATCGGCGACTTTGCGGTGTCTTCCACCTGGGCGGCGATTTGCAATGAGCTTTGCTTTCGCGTGTCCACTTTGTTTCCAGACCATTTTGTGCCTGTGGCCATGCTGCCCCAGTCGCCGGGTGTGGACCCGGCGACGTGCATTCCCGAGTTAGAGAAATGCGTCAAAGAGTACGGCGCGGTCGGCATCAACTTAAACCCCGATCCGTCCGGTGGCCACTGGACCAGCCCGCCCTTGAGCGACAAACACTGGTACCCGATTTACGAAAAAATGGTGGAGTACGACTTGCCCGCCATGATCCATGTGTCCACCAGTTGCAATGCATGCTTTCACACCACGGGTGCGCATTATTTGAATGCAGACACCACGGCCTTCATGCAGTGCCTGACCAGCGATTTGTTCAAAGACTTTCCTACGCTGAAGTTTTTGATTCCACACGGCGGTGGTGCCGTGCCTTACCACTGGGGTCGCTTTCGCGGCTTGGCGCAAGAGCTGAAAAAACCTTTACTCGAAGAACACTTGCTCAACAATATTTATTTCGATACCTGCGTTTACCACCAGCCCGGCATCGATTTGCTCAACACCGTCATACCCGTGAAGAACGTGTTGTTTGCGTCTGAGATGATTGGCGCGGTGCGCGGCATAGACCCGCAAACCGGTCACTATTACGACGACACCAAGCGCTATATCGCCAACAGCAAATTGCTGTCAGAGGCAGACTGCCACGAAATTTTCGAAGCCAATTCACGGCGTGTGTTCTCGCGCCTGGATGCGCGTTTGAAACAGAAAGGTAAGTGACATGCATTACCCCTTAGGAACAGTGAAGCGCAACATTGTTCGCGCAGATAAAGCAGCAGTTGAAAAGCTAGGCAAATTTGGTGTAGCCACGGTGCATGAAGCCATGGGTCGCTTGGGTTTGATGCACACCATCATGCGCCCGATTTACGCAGGCGCACGCGTCAGTGGCACTGCGGTCACGGTGTTGCTGCACCCCGGCGACAACTGGATGATGCATGTAGTGGCTGAATTGATTCAACCCGGTGACATCGTGGTGGCTGCCATCACCGCGCCGTGTACCGATGGATATTTCGGGGATTTACTCGCCACCTCTTTCATGGCGCGTGGTGCGCGTGCTTTGATCATCGATGCGGGTGTGCGAGATGTGGCTGAACTCACACAAATGGGCTTTCCGGTGTGGAGCCGCGCCATCAGCGCCAAGGGCACCATCAAGGCCACGGTGGGTTCGGCCAATGTGCCGGTGGTGTGCGCAGGCGCAGCGGTCAACCCCGGCGATGTCATTGTGGCTGACGATGACGGCGTGGTCGTGGTGCCTGCATCGATTGCTCAGCAAGTAGCTGATGCGGCTGCTGCACGCGAAGCGCTTGAAGGGGAGAAGCGTGCCAAGCTGGCTTCGGGTGTGTTGGGCTTGGACATGTACAAGATGCGTGAAGGTCTGGAGAAGGCCGGACTCAAGTACATCGATTGATGAGAAAACCCGCATGACAGTATTCGCCTTGCATTCACGCCCAGCGCATCCATGGTCAGCAAGTATTTGCTGTGAGGTGAAGGCGTGACTTCATCTGCTTCGCCATTGCCGCAGACTTGGCGTGTGGGCTTGATTGGCTATGGCGAAGTCGGTCGCATATTGGCAGAGGACTTGCATGCACAAGACTTGCAAGTGTGCGCGTATGACAGCAAGCTTCTTGTCCCGGCTGTATCTGATGAGCAAACGGCGGTTGCTAAAAATGCAGCGCTTGTTGTTCAAGCCATGCGCGATCATGCGCAGCGTTTTTCTGTGATTTTGCATGAATCGCATGCAGAAGTGTGTGCGAACAGCGATTGGGTGATTTGCGCGGTCACCGCCAGTCAAACACTGGCAGCGGCCACAGCGTGTGCGCCGCATCTGTTGCCGCAGGCTTTTTTTATGGATGTGAATTCTGCTTCTCCCGGCACCAAGCAGGCAGCGGCGGCTTTGATTGACGGCGCAGGTGCGCGTTATGTCGAAGCGGCGGTGATGACCAGTTTGCCGCCTTACCGCATCCAAGTGCCTATGTTGCTCGGTGGTGTGCACGCAGCTGCTTTGTTAACTGTATTGAATCAACTTGACTTCAAGGCCAAGGTTGCCAGTGAAACTTTGGGCGTGGCATCCGCTACCAAGATGTCGCGCAGCATCATGGTCAAAGGCATGGAAGCCATGGTGATTGAGAGCCTCAGCACCGCGCGGCATTACGGGGTGGAAGACGCGGTCATGGCATCGCTCTATGAGACTTTCCCCGGCATCGATTGGGAAAAACAGGCGACGTATTTTTTTCAGCGCGTGATTGAACACGGTCGTCGCCGCAGCGAAGAAATGCGCGAAGTCGCGGTGACTGTGCAAGAGGCAGGGCTGACACCTTGGCTGGCATTGGCCAGTGCACAACGTCAAGCGCATATGCCCGACTTGAGCGATACGGGGGTATTCGGCACGCGCGGTGAAGCAGGTTTTGCACGCAGCGCAGATTGGCGCACCGAAGCCGACCGTTTATTGCAATCGCATTCGATTCATAAGAAGCAAACACCATGAGCAAACCCACATCAGGCGATTTCACCAAAACCAGCGCTTGGCTGGATTGGTATGACGGCCCCGCCAAACCACGCTTTGTGCTGCCCGCCGGTGCGGTCGATGCGCATTGCCATGTGTTCGGTCCGGGCGAAACCTTTCCCTACGCACCCGAGCGCAAATACACGCCCTGCGATGCATCGGCGGCGCAACTCTTCGCTTTGCGTGACCACTTGGGCTTTGACAAAAATGTCATCGTGCAAGCCACTTGTCACGGTGCAGACAACCGCGCGTTGGTAGATGCTTTGCGGCGTGCCAATGGCAAAGCACGCGGTGTGGCTACGGTGAAGCGCAGCATCAGCGATGCAGAGATTCAAAGCATGCACGATGCGGGTGTGCGCGGCGTGCGATTCAATTTCGTCAAACGCTTGGTTGACTTCACGCCCAAAGATGAATTGATGGAGATTGCATCCCGCATCAAAGCCTGGGGTTGGCACGTAGTGATTTATTTCGAAGCCGTGGATTTGCCCGAGTTGTGGGACTTCTTCACTGCCTTGCCCACCACGGTGGTGGTTGATCACATGGGCAGGCCGGATGTGTCCAAACCATTGAATGGCCCCGAGTTCAGTTTGTTCATGCAGTTCATGCAAGAGCACAGCAATGTGTGGAGCAAAGTGTCTTGCCCTGAACGTTTAAGCATCAACGGCCCCAAAGCTTTGCACGGCGAAGCTGCTCCTTACCAAGACGTGCTGCCGTTTGCGCGTCAGGTGGTTGAGCGTTTTCCTGACCGCGTGTTGTGGGGCACCGACTGGCCGCACCCGAATTTGAAAGACCATATGCCGGATGACGGCTTGCTGGTCGATTTCATTCCACAGATTGCGGTCACACAGGAGTTGCAGCGCAAGTTGCTGGTGGACAACCCGACACGTTTGTATTGGTCTTGACAGAAAAGAAAGAACCGCATGGCACTCGATAAACCTTACCTTGACGTACCGGGTACGACGGTGTTTGACATGGAGCAATCACGCAAAGGCTATGGGCTCAATCAGTTTTGCATGTCGCTGATGAAGGCTGAGAACCGCGCCCGATTCAAAGCCAATGAACGCGCGTACTTGGATGAGTGGGACATGAGCGAAGAACAAAAACAAGCTGTGCTGTCACGTGATTTGAACTGGTGCATTCGCACCGGCGGCAATATTTATTTTTTGGCCAAGATAGGCGCGACAGATGGCAAAAGCTTTCAGCAAATGGCAGGCAGCATGACCGGCATGAGCGAAGACGAATACCGCAACATGATGATTGGCGGCGGCCGCTCGGTCGAGGGCAACCGCTACATCGGCGAAGACGGTAGCGCGCAAGCCCACCGACAACCCCAAGGCAAGGCTGGAAAGGCTTAAACATGGCACGCATCACCGCATCGGTTTTCACTTCGCATGTGCCCGCCATCGGCGCGGCGCTGGACATGGGCAAAACGCAAGAGCCGTATTGGCAGCCCGTGTTCGCCGGTTACGAATACTCCAAAGAATGGATGAAGCAAAACACACCAGATGTGATTTTTCTGGTGTTCAACGACCACGCCACGGCATTCAGTTTGGACATGATTCCCACCTTCGCCATTGGCACGGCAGCGCAATACACACCTGCCGACGAAGGTTGGGGCCCGCGCCCCGTGCCCATGGTGCAAGGCCATCCTGAGTTGGCCGCGCATATCGCGCAGTCGGTGATTCAACAAGATTTCGATCTGACCATCGTCAACAAAATGGATGTCGACCATGGCTTGACCGTGCCACTGTCATTGATGTGCGGCCAACCGCAAGCATGGCCTTGCCCGGTGATTCCGTTTGCGGTCAACGTGGTGCAGTACCCCGTGCCCAGCGGCCAGCGTTGTTTCAACCTGGGTAAAGCCATTGCCAAGGCCGTCAACAGTTTTGATGCCGATTTGAATGTGCAGATTTGGGGCACCGGCGGCATGAGCCACCAACTGCAAGGCCCACGTGCAGGTTTGATTAACAAAGAGTTTGACAACGCGTTTTTAGACCGCTTGATTGCCGACCCCGCAGGCCTGGCGCAAATGCCGCATATCGACTATGTGCGGGAAGCAGGTAGCGAAGGTATTGAGTTGGTGATGTGGCTGATCGCCCGTGGTGCGATGAGCGATGTCAGCGGCGGTGCGGCGCCGCTTTTGAAGCACCGTTTTTATCATGTGCCTGCCAGTAATACGGCGGTAGGGCATTTGATTTTGGAAAATGACCTGAACTAATTGATTTCAAACATCAAAATATCATCAAAGGATTCCCATGACCATCAAAGTAGCCTTGGCCGGTGCCGGCGCATTCGGCATCAAACACCTTGACGGCATCAAGCTGATCGACGGCGTGGAAGTGGTGTCGCTGATCGGGCGCGATTTATCCAAGACGCAAGAGGTGGCCGACAAATACGGCGTCTCCCATGTCACCACCGACTTGAACGACAGCCTCGCCATCAAAGAGGTGGACGCGGTGATTTTGTGCACGCCGACGCAAATGCACGCTTCGCAGTCCATCGCGTGTTTGAATGCAGGCAAGCATGTGCAAGTTGAAATTCCGCTGTGCGATGTGTACCGCGACGGCGCTCAAGTGGTGGAACTGCAAAAGCAAACCGGTCTGGTTGCCATGTGCGGCCACACGCGCCGCTTCAACCCCAGCCACCAGTTTGTGCACCAGCAAATTCAGGCGGGAAAGTTCAACATTTACCAGATGGATGTGCAAACCTATTTTTTCCGCCGCACCAACATGAACGCGCTGGGTCAAGCGCGCAGCTGGACCGACCATTTGTTGTGGCATCACGCGGCCCACACGGTGGATTTGTTCGCTTATCAGGCCGGCAGTCCGGTGGTGAAGGCCAATGCCATGCAAGGGCCGATTCACCCGACGCTAGGCATTGCCATGGACATGAGCATTCAGTTGCAAGCGGCCAATGGCGCGATTTGCACGCTATCACTCAGCTTCAACAATGATGGGCCGCTGGGCACGTTTTTTAGGTACATCGGTGACAACGCCACTTACATCGCGCGGTATGACGATTTGTTCAACGGCAAAGACGAAAAACTCGATGTGTCCAAAGTGGCGGTATCCATGAACGGCATCGAGTTGCAGGACAGAGAATTTTTCTCAGCCATTCGCGAAGGCCGCGAACCGAACGGCAGTGTGGCGCAAGTATTGCCTTGTTACCAGGTACTGCACGATTTGGAGCAGCAGCTAAGCGCTTGAGGTTTATAAGCTGACCAAATGCATGGCTTTGGCACCCTTGACGGAGTTCAAGGGTATGCGTTTATCCAAGGTGATTAATCTGCCGCCGTGCTTGACCGCGAGTGCCAGCAAATAAGCGTCGGTGAGTTGGCGCGGGCTGAGCAGTTTGTCCGCGTCGATGAAGGCTTGGTCTAACAGGCTGATGTCGTCAGGCCAGAACACATGATTCGGCTGGCTGGTTTCGTTGCGTAATTTTTCAAACAAAACAGACAATTCCTGGACATTTTTATAACTTGCTTGACTCATGATGCGCAGCATGCCGTTTTGCGTCAACGGGCAACTTGCCCACCCCAAATGCATGTGCTGTGCCAGCCACCTGCTGGCGGTCAAGTGATGTATGTGTCCTTCGTCGTTGAGGGCAATCAGGATATTGACATCCAGCAAAGCCCGCATCAAATGCCTTCCTCGTCACGGATACGGTCAATCATTTCATTGGTGATGATGACGCCTCTGTGCGGCAGCGGATGAAAACCGTATTTGGCTAACGGCCTCTCGGCAAGCAGTGCAGGTTCATTGGCTTGCAAGGGATGGGCTGGCATATGAAAAGCCCGGCGCGCCTGCTCACTCACCACTTTGCCTATGGTTTTTTTCTCGCGCCTGGCGATTTCCTTGGCGGCAAACAGCACGTCGTCGTCTATGTCTAAGGTGGTGCGCATGGTCGAATCCTCAAGATGTTTGATGATTCTGCATCAAACATCAGTCTTTTTCAAGGCCTAGAATGCGGGCATGAAAACACGTCAAGTCGGCCCTTTCCGCGTCAATCCCATCGGCCTGGGATGCATGAATATTTGCCCGGTCTACGGCCCGCCGCCGCCCGAAGCCGACGCGCAGCGCCTATTGCTGACGGCGCTGGATGAGGGCGTGGATTTTCTGGACACGGCCGCGCTCTACGGTTTTGGCGAAAGCGAACGCATCATCGGTAAAACTTTGTCTTCGCAGCGCGACCGGTTTGTACTGGCCAGCAAATGCGGTTTGCACGGCGTTGATTTGAACGGCGACGGCAAGAAAGTGCGAGTCATTGACGGTCGGCCCGAAACCATACGCGCGACCTGCGAGAACAGTTTGCGCAGCTTGAAAACCGAAACGATTGATTTGTATTACCTGCACCGCTGGGACAAAAAAGTGCCCATCGAAGACAGCGTGGGTGCCATGAGTGATTTGATACAGGCTGGCAAGATACGCAGCATCGGTTTGTCCGAGGTGTCTGCCGCCACCTTGCGCAAGGCTTTTGCCGTGCATCCGATTGCCGCGTTGCAAACCGAATACTCACTATGGACGCGCAACCCTGAAATCTCGGTGCTGGATGCCTGCCGCGAACTGGGTGTTGCCTTTGTTTCATTCAGCCCGCTGGCCAGAAAATATTTGTGCGGTGATTTGCTTGATATCAGCAGTTTGCTGCCCACCGACTGGCGCCATACCTCGCCGCGTTTTCATGCTGAGAATTACGCCAAAAACCTGCAACTGCTGGACAGCTATTTGCAGATTGCGCGCGACATCGGTTGCACACCGGCGCAGCTGGCGATAGCCTGGGTGCTGCACCAGGCGTCGCACATCGTCAGCATTCCCGGCACCTCGCGCATTGACCATTTGAAAGACAACATGGGCGCGGCGAATATTCAACTGTCGGCGGACATTCTGGCGCGTCTGGACACAGCCATCAACCACGACAACGTGAGCGGCAACCGCTACAACGAAGCGGTCACCAAAGAAGTCGATACTGAGTGTTTTTAAAGCGGCCCGCGCAAGCGCATCTGTCAAAGGCTCAATCGTTCGATGGGCGCTTTCTTAAAGCTGCCGCACTGAAATACCAACATCTGTTGCGCTTAAACCGGTTCGGGTAACTGCCGGTTCAGGCGCAGCATCAACAGGCCGGCGCCGACCAACAGCAGCATGCCGCACCAGGCCACGGCATTGGGTAAATCGCCCCAAATGAGAAAGCCGCTGAGCACTGCGGTCAGCAAACCCATATAGCGAAACGGCGCGATCACGCTCATGTCGGCCATGCGCGTTGCAAGGATCAGGCAGAAATACCCGCTGCTTAAAAACACGGACGCTGCGGCCATCATCAACCAATGCAATGGCGACACCGGCACCCAAATGACCCCCAAGCTCCAGATACCTGCCATGACAGTGGCGGTCAGCGCAGTACCCGTGGCGATCACATTAGAGGGCACTTGATGCGGAATAAAGCGCACACACATGTCGCGCATGGCATGCAAACAGGTGCCGCACAACGCGACCCAGGCCCAGGCGTTAAAGCCCTCGGCTTGCGGTTGCACCACCAGCAAGACCCCGGCAAAGCCCAGGCCAATGATCAGCCAGTTGCGCAGACTCACGTGCACTCCAAGCAGCAGTCCGGATAACAATGCAATCAGCAAGGGCGTTGACATATTGATGGCGGTGGCATTACCCAGCGGCATATTGAACAAGGCGCTCAAATAAACCAGACTGGCCGCACCATCCAACAAGGACCGCGCCAGCACCCAGCGTTGCATCAGATGTTGTCGCCACTCACGCGACAGTGTCTGCCGGTCGGTCAGTCGTGCCAACAACAGCAAGACCGCAACGGATAACAGGCCGCGTAAAAAAATCAGCTGGGCAGCGGGCAAGGTATGGCTGACAAATTTCACCAGCGTGTCGTTCAAGACAAACGAGACCATACCCGCCGACATGGCGATCACGCCACGCCGGTGGTGATGCGGGATCACAGGGTGTCGATGAAACTGCGCAGTTTGTCCGAGCGGCTGGGGTGCTTGAGTTTGCGCAAGGCCTTGGCTTCGATCTGGCGGATACGCTCGCGTGTCACGTCAAACTGTTTGCCGACCTCTTCCAAGGTGTGGTCGTTGTCCATCTCGATACCGAAACGCATGCGCAGCACCTTGGCTTCGCGCGGCGTCAGGCCGTCGAGTATTTCTTTGACCACGTCGCGCAAACCGGCTTGCATGGCAGCTTCGATAGGTGCAGTGTTGGCACCGTCTTCAATGAAGTCGCCCAGGTGTGAATCGTCATCATCGCCGACCGGCGTTTCCATCGAAATCGGCTCTTTGGCGATCTTCATGATCTTGCGGATTTTGTCTTCCGGCATTTCCATTTTTTCGGCCAGCACCGATGCGTCCGGCTCGAAACCAAACTCTTGCAAGTGTTGGCGGCTGATGCGGTTCATCTTGTTGATGGTCTCGATCATGTGCACCGGAATACGGATGGTGCGCGCCTGGTCGGCGATAGAACGAGTGATGGCTTGGCGAATCCACCATGTGGCGTAAGTGGAGAACTTGTAGCCGCGACGGTATTCAAACTTGTCGACCGCTTTCTTCAAGCCGATGTTGCCTTCTTGAATCAAGTCCAGGAATTGCAAGCCACGGTTGGTGTATTTTTTGGCGATAGAGATGACCAGGCGCAAGTTGGCCTCGATCATTTCCTTTTTGGCGTTGCGCGAGGCGCGTTCGCCTTCGTTCATGCGCTTGTTGATGTCCTTGAGTTCAGCCAAAGGCACGACCACGCGGGTTTGTATGTCAGTCAGTTTGGTTTGCAATTCCTGAATCGCAGGAATATTGCGGGTCATGGTGACAGACCAGTTTTTGCCTGCGGCTGATTGCTTTTCCACCCATTTCAGGTTGAGCAAATTGGCAGGGAATTCTTTGATGAACATTTCTTGCGGCATGCCGCAACGGTCCACGATGATGCGGCGCAGTTCGCGTTCTTTTTTGCGCACATCATCAACTTGTGAGCGCACCAGATCGCACAGCTTTTCAATGGTGCGTGCGGTGAAGCGCACGGTCATCATTTCTTCGCTGATGGATTTTTGAATCTTCGTGTAGGCAGGTGTGCCGTAGCCTTCTTTGTCGAAGCTCTTGCGCAGTTTGTCGAACAACACTTGAATGCGGTCGAGTCGCGTCAGTGCTTCGCTCTTGAGTTCTTCCAGTTTTTTGGTCAGCGCTTTAGAACCGCCTTTGCCGTCGTCGTCGTCTGAGTCGTCGAATTCATCGAAATCTTCTTCGGCCACATAGTCATCTGCTTCGTTGGCGTTGGTAAAGCCGTCAACGATGGTGGAGATGACGACTTTGTCATCACGGATGTCACCGGCCATGCGCAAGATTTCTGCGACGGTGGCAGGAGACGCACTGATGGCTTCCATCATGGCCATCAAGCCGCCTTCGATGCGCTTGGCGATTTCAATTTCGCCTTCGCGGGTCAGCAGTTCAACGGTACCCATTTCACGCATGTACATGCGCACCGGGTCGGTGGTGCGGCCAAACTCGCTGTCCACCGTAGACAAAGCGGCTTCGGCTTCTTCTTCGGCTTCTTCCTCACTGGCTACGGTCGGGCCGGTGTTGTTGATGATCAGCATCTCGGCGTCTGGCGTTTGCTCGAACACCGCCACACCCATGTCGTTCAACATGGTGATGACCACTTCCAGGGTTTCGGCGTCGACCAGTTTGTCGGGCAGGTGGTCGGAGATTTCGCCGTGCGTCAGGTAGCCGCGCGTCTTGCCCAGCTTGATCAGGGTTTTCAGTCGCGAGCGGCGCTTGGCCAGGTCTTCTTCGGACAACACGGCTTCGTCTAAACCGAACTCTTTCATCAAGGCGCGTTCTTTGGCCTTGCTGATTTTCATGCGCAAAGGCTTGACCTTTTCACCACCGGCAACAGGTTCCTCGGCGAACTCGGCTTCGAGGTCAACGATATCTTCGTCTTCAGGGATGGCCTTTTTAGCGGCCTTGCCTTTGGCAGCCGGTTTGGCAGCAGCCTTGGGCGGTTTGGCGCGTTCGGCAGAAGGCGCGGCGGGTTTGCTTGTGCTTTTGGCAGCCGGTTTGGCCGCTGTTTTTGCAACCGGCTTGGCTGCGGTTTTTGCCACAGGTTTGGCGGCAGATTTCACGTCGGGTTTGGCAGAAGAGGCTTTGGTCACGGGATGGGTCACAGGTTTAGCAGGGGTTTTGGAAACGGGTTTGGCCGCCGTTTTGACTGAGGCTTTCACAACGGGCTTGGTCGCAGGTTTGGCGGTGGTCTTGGGCGCTGGCTTGGGGACAGCTTTGCTTACAGACTTGGCGACGGGTTTGGCGGTTTTTTTGGCAGTCATGTCAATCCTCAGGCAATAAAAAAAGTTACACGCGCAGGCAGAGCGCGTGAAGGCTGATCATCGAGGGCAAACAAGCTGGTGGGGCGAACATTTGGAATGCAGTCCTTGCGGTGAATGGCGGGTCGTGAGCTGTGTGTCACGGTTGGCCGGGCCCGGAGGTGTTGCTGTCGCGCTTGTCAGTGGTTGCTATTGTACCAGAGGCGTTTTTTTCAAACTCGCCAAACGACTATTCAACACTTTGATCTGCGCGTAAGCCGCCGGGTCGCTGGCCATGCGCCGGGTCAGTTCGTCGATTTGCGTGGACACATGCGCTTTCTCCAACTCAAGCATGATGCTTTGCAATTCGCTGACATCGTTGTCCATATCTACCGGGGCGCTGGCGAGCAATTGCATCAACATATCCTCGTCTTCGTGGCCGCGCAAGCCTTCACGCAAGGCCGCCAGCGGTTGCACGCCGTGCTCCTGCGATTGACTGTCCAGCCAGCTGAACAAGCGTCCGTGCGGTGCCGGTAAATCCATCAGCATGTGTTGCTGCGGCAAAGCCAGCGCTGACCATTGCGCCATGTCGGTGAACAGGATTTGCAAAGCCCGGTCCTGGCGTGCCGGTGCTTTGCGGCGCATGCTGACGGGACTTGATGGTCTGCGCGGCGCGCTTGTTTCGCGCGGTTTGCCGCCGTTTTGTGCGGGTGTAGCAGTGCGCTGCGTTTTGGCGCTGCTGTCACCCAGCCACAGTCTTTGCAATTCACGCGTGCCTATGCCGACCAGGTCGGCGAGCTCATTCAGCAACTGCGTTTTCAACACGCCGTCGGGCAACGCCAACCACAGCGGCCTGGCCTGCGAGGCCAGCATGGCGCGGCCTTCGGCGCTGTCTATGTCGCAGCCGTCGCGCGCCACATCCACCAGAAAACGGCTCAAAGGCGTGGCGTCCGATACCAGTCGCGCAAACGCTTCGCTGCCGTGCTCACGTATGTAACTGTCGGGGTCGTGTTCAGCCGGCAAAAACAAAAACTTGACGTTGCGCACATCGGTGGCGTACGGGAGCGCGCCATCCAGCGCTTTGCGCGCCGCGCGACGGCCGGCGGCGTCGCCATCAAAGCTGAACACCACCGCGTCGGTGAAGCGAAAAAGTTTTTGCACATGGTCAGTGGTGCAAGCCGTGCCCAATGTGGCCACTGCATTGGCAAAGCCCGATTGCGCCAGCGCCACCACGTCCATATAGCCTTCGGTGACCAGCACATAACCGGCTTCGCGCAAGGCGGTGCGCGCTTCAAACAAACCGTAGAGTTCGCGGCCTTTGCTGAACACCGGGGTTTCGGGCGAGTTCAGGTATTTGGGCGTGCCGTCTCCCATGACGCGTCCGCCAAAGCCTATGCATTCGCCTTTGACATTGCGGATGGGAAACATGATGCGGTCGCGGAAACGGTCATAGCGCTTTTCTTCGCCGCCGTCTTCGGTGTTGCTGATCAACAAGCCGGACTCGACCAGCAGCGGGTCCTGGTAATCGGCAAACACACTGGCCAAGCTGCGCCAACCCTCTGGCGCGTAACCCAGGCCAAAGGCCTTGGCGATCTCGCCGGACAAGCCACGGCCTTTCAAATAGTCGATGGCACGCGGGCTGGTTTTCAGTTGTTTGCGGTAAGCCTCACCGGCTTTTTCCAGCACGTCGTTGAGCGTGGCTTGGCGCTGGCGCTGTTGCGCAGCGCGTTGTCGCTCTTGCGGATCGGCCTCGTCCTCGGGCACTTGCATGCCGTAGGACTGGGCCAGGTCTTTCACCGCTTCGACGAAATTCATGCCGCTGTGCTCCATCAGAAAACCGATGGCGTTACCGTTTTTGCCGCAGCCAAAGCAATGGAAAAACTGCTTGCTCGGGCTGACGGAAAACGACGGCGATTTCTCGCCGTGAAACGGGCACAAGCCCATGTAATTCGCCCCGCCTTTTTTCAGTTGCACATAGCGGCCGACCACTTCAACCACATCGGTACGCGCTATCAACTCCTGAATGAAAGACTGGGGAATCGCCATGGCTGTTAGTCGCCGCTGACCGAACCCTCGCGACGCGGATCGGCGGCACCCAACCAGCCTTCACCTTTGCGTTGAATCGCTTGCAAACCGCTTGGCATCTCTGTTTGCTGCACTTCGTGACCGCGGGCTTTGAGGCCGTCGACCGTGGCCGCAGGGAAGCGGCCGCTTTCCAGCATCAGCGGTCCATTGGTGGCGGTCATACCTGAGTGTGGTTGCTTGATGGCTGTTTGCGCATCCAGGCCGTTGTTCAGCATGGCCCACAGGGTCTGGCTGGTGTAGTGAATGATCATCGGGCCGCCGGGGCTGCCCAAGTTGGCCATCAGCGGGCCGCGTTGTCCGCCGGCGTCGCTGGCATAGACCAGGATGGGGTTCATGGATGAACGCGGGCGTTTGCCGGCTTGCAGGCGGTTGGCCACCGGCACGCCATTGGCGTCACGCGGTGCAAAGCTGAAATCGGTCAACTGGTTGTTCAGCAAAAAACCGCCGCGCAGGCCGGGGCTGACCATCAGGCGCGCGCCGAAGCCGCTTTCGATGGAGGTGGTCATGGACACGGCGCGGCCCTGGCCGTCGACCACGCTGATGTGGCTGGTGCCGTATTCAGGCTGGTCAGCCATGGGCGCATAACTGGTGGTCGTGTTGCCGGGGTTGCCCGCAGGTGCATCGGCCATGCGACGCGGTGAAATCAATTCAGCGCGGAGTTTCAAATAAGCCGGTTGCAGCAAGCTGCCCCAGTCTTTGCCGGGCGCGGCCACATAGGCCGGGTCAGCGACAAACTGGGCGCGGTCGGCGAAGGCCAGGCGGGCGGCTTCGTTGTAGTTGTGCAGCCAGTCGACGCTTTGCATATCGTCGGCGGGGCGCGCCTGAGCCGACAGCATGCCGAAGATCTGGCCCATGGCGATCAGCCCGGAAGAAGGCGCACCGGCACCGCAGATTTGCACGGTTTTGCCGTCAGACTGCGTGCTGCTGTGCGAGAAGCACAGGGCTTCGCGCACTTCGGGACGGTATTTCTGCATGTCTGCCATGGTCAGCAGGCCGGGGTTGTTGGCGTACTGCTGCACTCGGTTGACGATGGTTTGCGCCAGCGCTCCGGTGTAGAAAGCATCGGCGCCTTCCTTGGCGATCAATTTGTAGACCTTGGCCAGACCGGGGTTGGTCAGGCGATGGCCGACCGGCAGCGGCGTGCCATTGGGTTTGAAAAAGTAAGCGACCGATTGCGGGTCTTTGAGCAGAGTGGGTTCGTTCTTGAGCAACGCGTGCAGTCGCGGGCTGATGGGGAACCCTGCTTCAGCGATTTGTATCGCCGGTTTGAACAGCGCGGCCCAAGGCAATTTGCCATGTTGTTTGTGCGCCAGCGCCAGCATGCGCAACAGGCCGGGCACACCAACCGCGCGTCCGCCTGCCACCACTTCGTTAAAACTTAGCGCTTTGCCGTTCAACATGAACATGTCCGAGGGTGCCAGCAAAGGCGCAGTTTCGCGGCCGTCGAACACTTGGAGTTGCTTGCCGTCGTCGTGAACCAGAAACGCGCCGCCGCCGATGCCGCTGGACTGCGGTTCGACCAGCGTCAGTACCAGTTGTACCGCGATCGCTGCATCAACCGCAGAACCGCCTGCCTTGAGAATTTGCAAACCGGCGGCGCTGGCCATCGGGTTGGCAGACGCCACGCCACGGTGTTGAAACGGCGTGCCGGCTTTCTCTGTATCGGCTTTGGCCGGTGCTTGCGGTGCTTTGTTTTTAGCGAAAGCGACAGAACTGCCGAGCAGCAATACGCAGGCGGCTCGCACGCTCAGGCGCAAGGCAAAAGGAAGTGAGGTATGGGTCATGGTGTGTTTGTCTCTAAGTGATTATTTAGGGGGCAGGCGGATGGCACCGTCAAGGCGGATCACTTCGCCGTTGAGCATGTCGTTGTCCAGAATGTGCACCACCAACTTGGCGTAATCCTGAGGCGTTCCCAGACGCGACGGGAAGGGCACACCGGCTGCCAAAGCTTCTTGCACTTCTTTGGGCATCGAGAACATCATGGGGGTGCCGAAAATGCCGGGGGCAATCGTCATATTGCGGATGCCGAGTTTGGACAAGTCGCGGGCAATCGGCAGCGTCATGCCGACGATGCCGCCCTTGGATGCGGCGTAAGCTGCCTGGCCGATCTGGCCGTCATAGGCAGCGACAGAGGCGGTGGAGATCAGCACGCCGCGCTCACCGGTGTCTTCCGGGGTGTTGGTGCTCATGGCATGTGCGGCCAGGCGGATCATGTTGAAACTGCCGATCAGGTTGATATTGATGGTGCGCTGAAAGCCGGCCAGCACGTGCGGGCCGGATTTGCCGACGGTGCGCTCGGCGGTGGCTATGCCCGCGCAGTTGATCAAACCGGACAGTTTGCCCAAGGTCTGCGCCTTGGCGACAACTGCTGCGGCTTGTTCTTCGTTGGAGACGTCGCAGTGCATAAACACGCCGCCGAGTTCCGCTGCAATGGCCAGACCTTTTTCATCCTGCATATCGGCAATCACCACCTTGGCGCCGTGTTGCGCCAGCAGGCGTGCCGTGCCTTCGCCCAGACCGGAAGCGCCGCCGGTGACGATGAATACGTTGTTTTTAATTTGCATAAGAGCCTTTCAATGAACATCCGGCTGCACCTGCAGCCGCTAACTCAAAGATTATGGCAGTGACGGCCTGCCACAATCCGGCTATTCCTTACTAAGTTGATCTAGGTCTATATGAAGCACTTGCAGCGATTTCAACTGGCCTGTGTGCTTGTCTTGCTGGCGGCCTGCGCCACAGTGCCGCCCTCGGTCAAACCCGTGCTGCCTGTCACCGAGAGCTCACCGCCGGTGGCGCCCACAACATCGCTGCCGCCTAAAAAAACCCCCAGGCTGGGTCTGGCGCTGGGCGGCGGGGCCGCGCGCGGCTTTGCCCACATAGGCGTGTTGCAGGTGTTGGAAGAAGAAGGCATCAAGCCCTCGCTCGTGGTTGGAACCTCGGCCGGCAGCGTGGTGGCGTCTTTTTATGCCAGCGGCAAAACCGGCCAACAGTTGCAATGGCTGGCCGACACCATGGACGAAACCCAGTTCACCGACTGGGCCAACCCGTTCAGCGGTCGGGGCATATTGCGCGGTGAGGCACTGGGTAAATACATCAACAGCCAGTTGAACGGCATGAAGATTGAGGATATGAAGATGCCGCTGGGCATCGTCGCCACCGATTTGCGTACCGGCGAGGGTATTTTGTTCAGGCGCGGTGACGTCACCACCGCCGTGCGCGCTTCCAGCGCCGTGCCTTCGGTGTTCGAGCCGGTGCAAATTGCGGGTAAAGACTATGTCGATGGCGGCCTGGTATCGCCGGTACCGGTGCGCTTCGCCAGACAAATGGGCGCGGATCTGGTGTTGGCGGTTGACATTTCCAGCCGCCCCGAAGATGCCAAAACCACGGACATGCTCAAAGTGCTGTTGCAAACTTTCAGCATCATGGGCAAGAGCATCAGCCAGTTGGAATTGGCGCAGGCCGATGTGGTGGTGCGACCCGCTTTGCCGGATATAGGCAGCACCGAATTTTCGGCGCGCAAGAAAAGCATAGAGGCCGGACGTGCGGCCATGAAGCAGGCCATGCCGCAGTTGCGGGCTTTGCTGGCGCAGTAAAAAAGGCCCACAGTCTTCAGTAGAAGGTGGGCTATAAAAAAAGGCCCGCCTTGTGAGCGGGCCTTGTAAACGAATCCCTGAACCAGTGTTCCTGAGGATCCGAGGAGACAATCTTTACATGCGGATTAACGCTTGCGTGAAGCAGGCTTGGCAGTGGCTGTGGCAACGGTTGATGTGGCCAGGGCTTGCATATTGGCTTCAGCGGCTTCAGTGGCTTGTTTCACTGCTTTTTGCACGCTTTCAATAGCGGTTTGGCTGGCGGTCATGGCTGACTTCATCATGGCAACAGCGCTTTCAGAACCGGCGGGGGCGTTTTTGGAGACAGAGTCAACCAGACCGAAAACAGATTTTTGTGCTTCAGCAGCTTTGCCTTCGACAGCTTCGCCGAATTCCTTGCTGGTGGTCGAAGCGATTTCGTAGACGTGGCGGCTGAAAGCAACGGCTTTTTCGCTCAGGGGTTGCAGGTAACCGGCTTGCAAAGCCATCAGTTCCTGCACGTCTTTGACGTTCATGGCTGCATGGGCTTGTGACTGGGTGTCGCCAATCGCGGCTTTGGCTGCGGCCATGTTCAGTTCAACCATTTTTTCAACGCCTGCAAAGGCTTTTTCGGTCAAGCCGAACAGGGTTTCCATATTGGCTTTTTGGGCGGCGATCATTTGTTCTGCGGTCATCATGGTGGTTTCCTTCAAGGTGGTTAAGAGATTCACTCGGGACTGCGTGCTTTCATGTTGCGCCGCAGCATGATTCGAAGTATAGGGTTTGTACTAGCGTAATCAAGTGATTTTTGTTGCATTGCAGCATATTAGAGCGGGCTGCCTAACTGCTAAATTCAAATAATTAAATACTTAATACCTATTTAATGGGTGGATATACAGTGTTGAGCCTGTCAACGAAAGCCTTTCACCAGTTCCACCCAGACATTTTCGTGGTTGTAACTGCTACCCGACAACTGTGAAGGTACGCTGCCTATGCGTCTACTGATGCCCAGATTCACACGCCATTGATCCGGGCCTTCCCAATACAGGTCGATTCCAGCACCGGCCAAGTGGGCTTGGTTGCTGTCTGAGGTGTAAGGTGATTGGTAGAGCGTTAGCCAACCCGCGTCGATAAACAAGCTGGTATAAAAATCACCACTGACATGGAATGCCGGGCCGGGCGGGCCCAGCCGGTGTTTGACCTCAGCCGTCAACAAGTGTCCGGCGTCTCCCGATAACACCCCAGGTGCATAGGCTCTGACACTGTGCGCGCCGCCCATGGACATTTTTTGCGTGCTGTCCAGGTTGTGGTCTGTCCATTGCGACTGCCAGTTCAGCGACCACAGGCTGTCACCCACAGGCAGTTGCAGGCCGGCATTCAGGTTGAACTTGTAGAAACGGCCTTGGGTATCGGCGGTTGCGCTGTCCAACGCCAGTGCTGTGGCATTGTTGAAATCCACATAACCCAGCCCGGTATCCAGATTAAGCCACTGCTGGCCAGCGCCTGAGAGGTTGGTGTGCATCATGCCCAGATCGAAATGCAGCACTTGCGCTTGGCGGTCGTTGTCGGTGCCGCTGGTGTCTTCCAAGTCGCGCATGGTCTGTCGGTCATATTGACTGCGCCAAAGCAGTTGCCACTGCGGAGTTCGCAACACCGGCTGCTCCAGCCAGATGCTGTGTTGTTTGGCGCTGCCATAGGCATTCAAGGAAGCGGCGCTGCCGCCCAAGTGGTAGCTTAAATAACTGTTGGCCACACCGATCCGCAGGCCACCACTGTCTTGCCAGGGAAACTCATAGGCCCAGCGGGCGAATTGCATGCGTCCTGAGCTGATCAGCAGGTTGACATCCAGCGAATCATCCGCTTTGAACACTTGGCGGTGTTGTTGGTGCCAGCCGGTTTGCCCCTCGCCGCTGTAACTGCTGCCGTGGTTGTCCTGGCTGAATTCGGCAGTCCAAGTCCGGTTGCCGGGCTTGGCATCTTCCGGTTGCAACAGAACAGGTCGGCGACTGATGCTGTCGTGTATGCCCGGCAAGCTGTGCTGCGCTTGCGGGTAGGCGGTCACTTGTTCTGAACTGACCAAGGCAGGCTGTAACAGCTGTGGCGTCTCCGGCTGAGTGATTTGGAATTGGGGATTGTTCAAGGCCGGGACGACTGGTAGAGCTGAGCTGTCTGTGGAGTCGCTGGGCGTGTTCGAGAAGTCAATTTGGTTTGCCGTTGTGATTGAGATCAGTGCATCGTTGGCCATTGCATCCTGACTGATGTTTGAGTCCTGTGAAGCATCGGTGGCGACAACCAGAGACGCAGGCGTCAATACATCATTCAGGCCGCTTGCCGTCGTATTCAGCACCGTGGTGATATTTGGCACAGCGGTGCTGATGGAACTGGTGATGCTGACGCTGTTGGTCGTAAATGCATAGCTGATTTGGTAACCCAGTTGGTCCGAGTACAAACCGCTGGCCACCGCAGAATGTGTGCCCACGTCCGAGCCGTCCAGCACAAAACTGACGCTGCCCGACAGCGTTTTGCTCAAGCTGCCAGGGTCTGTGTAACTGGCCAGCGTGGTCGTGGTGGTGCCGTCATAAGTCTGGCTGCCTGAAGCAATGGCGGTGATGGTCAGCGGCGTCATAAATGCGCGAAGCAAGGGCGCGGTATAGCCGCTGTAAATGATCCAAGGCGTGGTGAAGTTCCAACTGCTGACCGTGGTGACAGATTTCCCAGTTTGGGTGGATTGTTGGATCACCGCCTGACCGCTGACCACTTGTGCACCTTGCGGGGCGGCTTCAACCAGCTTGGCCAGTGTTAACGGAAACAACCAAGCCAAATTCGAGGCCATGCGCGGATGGCGCAGCATGCGGATCATGGGAAATTCAACAAAAACAATAAAAAATCATGAATTAAATGTTAATAAAAAATAAAACGATAAATTCAATAATTAACTACTAAATACAATTTGTTGCAGGTTTGCGTCAGAAAACGACTTCTATTGGCGGACGTAATTGCCGCTTATTGGGCTGAATGGCGATAGCCGGGCCTGCCAGGCGCAGGTTTTGCCAAGTCACCAATAATCCGTGATGCATATTTATTTCGCTGCCACGCACATACAACAACTGCCCGAAGGTCACCGCTTTCCCATGGGCAAATACGAGTTGCTTCGACAACGCCTGGCGGCTGAATTAGCGCAACTGCAATTGCAATTGGCCGAACCCGCCAGCGACGGGGAACTGGCCTTGGTGCACACGCCGTCTTACATAGATGCGGTGGCGCAAGGCAGTTTGAGCGATGCAGCACAACGCGAAATCGGCTTTCCCTGGTCAGAGGGCATGGTGGAGCGGGCCCGCCGTTCGGTCGGCGCCACCATCAGCGCGGCGCGCACCGCCATGAAAGAAGGTGTGGCGGCCAATCTGGCCGGTGGCACCCACCATGCTTATGCCGACAAGGGCGGTGGGTTTTGTGTGTTCAACGACGTGGCGGTGGCGGCGCGTTTGCTGCAAGCCGAAACCGCGCGTCATCAACGAAAAGCTTTGCAAGTCGCGGTGATTGATTTGGACGTGCACCAGGGCAATGGCACAGCGCATATTTTTCAAACCGATGACAGCGTGTTCACCTTGTCCATGCACGGCGCGAAAAATTTTCCGTTCCGCAAGGAAAGCAGCGACATAGACATTGAATTGCCCGACGGTTGCGGCGACGACGACTATCTGGCGCAATTGCAGACCGCTTTGCAACAACTGGAGCAGCGCTGCCAACCCGGACTGGTGTTTTACCTGGCCGGTGCCGATCCGCACGAAGGCGATCGACTCGGTCGCTTGAAACTCAGCTTTGAAGGACTTCGTCAACGGGACCAAATGGTGCTGCAATGGGCGCGTGAGAAACGCATTCCGCTGGCCATGGCCATGGCGGGTGGTTACGGCAAAGACATCGCCGACACGGTGCAAGTACAGATCAACACATTTGCGCTGGCCTATGCGTCTTGGCAACACTGGCAAAATCGCTAGCCATGACATCCCCCCGCCCGCAAGCGCTTGAGCGCTCAGCCTTCAAAAGCTTTAGAAACATTTCCACCCGCTGGATGGACAACGACGCTTACGGCCATGTGAACAACGTGGTTTACTACCAATGGTTTGACACCGTGGTGAATGCCCATTTGATAGACAACGGTGCGTTGGATATTCATGCAGGCGAGACCATCGGACTGGTGGTGGAAACGCATTGCAATTTCTTCTCTTCTCTGGCGTTTCCGCAAACCGTGCAAGCGGGTATCAAAGTCGGACGCATCGGTGCTTCCAGCGTGCGTTACGAGGTAGGTATCTTTGCCGAAGACGCGCCTTTGTCTGCCGCGCACGGCCATTTCATTCATGTCTATGTAGACAAACTCACGCGCAGGCCGGTGTCGCAACTGCCTGCCGCTCTTTTAAACGTTTTAGAAAAATTGACATGACCATTGCTTCGACCATCGCCCGAGCCATTGACACGCGCATGTCGGCACGCGCTTTCACGCAACAAGCCGTGCCGCGCGAACTGCTGACTGGGTTGCTGGCGCAAGCCGCGCGCGCGCCCTCGGGCACCAACACCCAACCGTGGAAGGTCTATGTGTTGCAAGGCCATAGCCGCGACAGCTTGGTTGACAAAGTCTGTGCCGCACACGACGAGGTCAGAGCCCACCCCGAGAAAGCCGCCGATTACCGCGAGGCCTACGACTACTACCCGGAAAAATGGGTCAGCCCGTTTATAGATCGTCGCCGTGAAAACGGCTGGAGTTTGTACGGACTGCTTGGCATCACCAAGGGCGACAAAGACAAAATGCATGCACAGCACCAACGCAATTACCGTTTTTTCGATGCGCCGGTGGGCTTGATGTTCACGCTGGACAAAGTGATGGGACGCGGCTCGCTGGTGGACTACGGTATGTTTTTGCAAACCCTGATGCTGGCCGCGCGCGGCATGGGGCTGCATACCTGCCCGCAAGCCGCGTGGAACGGTTTTGCCAACATCATCTTGCCGCACATCGGTGCGTCGGAAAACGAAATGCTGATTTGCGGCATGGCACTGGGCTATGCGGATGACAGCGACATCGTCAACACCTTTCGCACACCGCGCGAACCGGTGGAGTCTTTCACTCGCTGGCTGGATTGATGCGGACACCGACATGATCATCACCAGTTTGCTCGACACGGATTTGTACAAATTCACCATGATGCAAGCGGTGCTGCATCAGTTTCCCGGTGCGCAGGTGTCGTACAAATTCAAATGCCGCACGCCCGGTGTGCAACTCGCGCCCTATGTGGACGACATACGCAGCGAAATCAAATCGCTGTGCCAGCTGAAATTCTCCGAACAAGAACTGGCCTGGATGCGAGCCCTGCGTTTCATCAAAAGCGACTTTGTCGATTTTCTGGGGCTGTTCAGGCTGAACGAAAAATACATAACAGTCAGTGCATTGCCTGATGGTGCCATCGACATACAAATCAAAGGCCCGTGGCTGCACACCATTTTGTTTGAAATACCGGTGCTGGCCATTGTCAACGAGGTGTATTTCCGCCGTACCCAACCGGTGCCGGATTACGTCGAGGGCCGCAAGCGCCTGGAGACAAAAATCACGCAATTGCAAGCCGTCGATCTGGGCGATTTGAAAATTGCCGACTACGGCACGCGCAGGCGGTTTTCCAAGTCCTGGCATGAAGAAGTGTTGCGGGTGTTGACCGCCAAACTGGGTGCCGGGCAGGCCGGGCGTTTCGCTGGTACCAGCAATGCCTTGTTTGCCAAAACCCTGGGTCTGACGCCGCTGGGCACCATGGCGCATGAATACCTGCAAGCCTGTCAGGCGCTGGGCCCGCGTTTGCGCGACAGCCAGGTGTTTGGCTTTGAGACCTGGGCGCGTGAATACAGAGGCGACTTAGGCATTGCGCTCAGCGATGTGTACGGCATCGAGCCGTTTTTGCGGGACTTCGATATGTATTTCTGCAAGTTGTTTGATGGTGCGCGTCATGACAGCGGCGACCCGTTCAGCTGGGGCGAACGCATGATCGAGCACTACAAGCAAAACCGGGTCGACCCCTTGACCAAAACGCTGATCTTCAGCGACGGCCTGACCGTGCCGCGCACCATCGAGCTGTACCAACGCTTTCGTGGCCGCTGCCAACTGGCTTTCGGCATAGGCACCAACCTCACCAATGACCTTGGCTACGAGCCATTGCAAATCGTCATCAAAATGGTGGAATGCAATGGTCAGCCGGTGGCCAAGCTGTCTGACACTCCGTCTAAGAACATGTGCGACGATGCGAATTACCTGGCCTATTTGCGCCAGGTGTTTGACATTGCGCAACCTGCCAATTCCACCTCTCCATCTTCATCGCCATAAATGAACTACTTGAAACTCTTAGCTTTGTTTGTGTTCGCCTGGCTGGTCAACCTGGCCGCACCTGAGTTGCTGGTGCAAATGGAGGGCATGGAAATCGCCGAGGCGGTTCTGGCGACATCACTCTGGTGCATTTCACTGATGCTGGGTTTTGGCTGGGCGTGCAGCAAGCTGTGCTCCGGCACTGTGTTTCCCAGCTTCACGCTGCAATTGCTGATTGGCATTGTGTTGCACGATGCCTTGCAGCCGCTGTCGCTGCAACTGGTGCTGGCTGTGGTGGTCTGCACCGCGCTGGCGGCCTTGATACTCAAATCCGGCGGCGATGAAATCGACCGCAAAGAGTTTCTTGCCATCGCCTGGCCGACGCTGATGATTGCCGTGGTCGGCTATGGCATCACTTTCTTTGTCATGTTCCCGTTGTTGGTCTTGCTGGGTTTGAGCGGTCAGCAAGCCGCTTTGCTGTCGGCCATCATCGGTTCGACCGACCCGGCGGCCTTGATACCGACTTTGAAACACCTGATGTTCAAACACGTGTACCAGCGCGTGGTGAATCTGTCGGTGGCCGAGAGCGCGTTGAATGATGCCGTCGGCGCCATCTTTACCGCCGCCGTGGCCGACATGGTGTTGGACAAATCGCCCATGGACAGTGTGGAAGCGTTGTCGCAAACCTTGTTCAGCCCGCACAACCTCATCAACCTGGGTCAGCAGTTTTTGTTCGGTTGCGCGGCCGGCATCGCCGGTTGGTTGTTGATGCAGGCGTATGGCAAATTCAGAGAGCGTGAGCACCAACGCGGTTTGGCGCATCCGGCGTTTGATTTCGCGCTGCTGCTGTTCATACCTTTAGCGACTTTTTTGCTGGCGCAAATGCTGCACGGCAATGGTTTTCTGGCGGCGTTTGTGGCCGGGTTGCTGGCCAATTTCAACTACAAGCAAAGCTATTTCCAAACCGGTTTGCATCACATGGAAACCCACATAGAAAGCCTGGCCAAGCCGGTGATCTTCATGATGGTGGGGCCGTTTGTCTCGCCGCAAATGCTGGCCGATACGGCAGTGTCCGGATTTCTGGTGGCCTTGCTGTTTATGCTGGTGGCCAGGCCGGTGGCGGTGTTTGCTTCGCTGTTGGTGACCAACATCAGTTTGAAGGAAAAATTGTTTTTGTGCGTGGTGCGTGAAACCGGTGTCATTCCTGTGGTGCTGGCTGTCATCACCGTGGCGCAGTTTCCCGCCATGACCTTGCTGATGCCTTTGACTGCCTGGGTGGTCATCTGGACCTTGACCCTGCTGCCCGCCATCACCCCGTGGTGGGCTGCCAAATTGAAAATGCTGAACGAATGAAACCGAAACTTATCGTGTCCCGCCCGATCTACCCGGAAGTGATCGAAAGATTAAAAATTGATTTTGAAGTCACCGCTCACCAGACCGACCCCGAATGGAGCATAGATCGCTGGACTCAGGCGCTGAGTCAGCACGATGCCGCGTTGACCATGGGCATAGAAACGGTGAACGAGGCGGTGTTGGCCGCCTGTCCGCGTTTGCGCATGTGCGCCAATTTGTCTGTGGGCTATAACAATTTTGACGTACCGGCCATGTCACGACACAAGGTGTTGGCCACCAACGCGCCCGATGTGCTGACCGAGACCACGGCTGACTTCGGGTTTGCGTTGCTGATGGCGGCAGCCCGCCGTGTGACCGAAAGCGAACGCTACATACGCGAAGGCCATTGGCAGAAGTGGGCGTTGGAGTCGTTTGCGGGCATGGCGGTGCATGGCAGCACCCTGGGCATCATAGGCATGGGGCGCATAGGCCAGGCGATTGCCAAACGCGGCGCACACGGTTTCAACATGCGCGTGATTTACCACAACCGCAGCCGTCTAAGCGCCTCAGACGAGACCGCTTGCAAAGCTGCTTACGTGAGTAAACAAGCCCTGCTGCAACAAGCAGATCACGTGGTGCTGGTGCTGCCCTACAGCAAAGAATCGCACCACACCATAGGCGCGGCTGAACTCGCCATGATGAAGCCTACCGCCACGCTGGTGAACATCGCTCGAGGCGGCATCATTGACGATGCAGCGCTGGCCAAAGCGCTGGCGTCGGGACACATAGCTGCCGCCGGGCTGGACGTGTTTGAAGGCGAGCCCAAACTGCATCCGGATTTATTGAAAGTACCAAATGCCGTGTTGACACCGCACATCGGCAGTTCCACCCGCGCCACGCGTTTGGCCATGGCCAATCTGGCGGCCGATAACCTGATTGCATTTTTCAAAAACGGCAGCGCATTGACGCCGCTTAACCCCGAGGTATTGGCACACTCATGAGTAACGATTGGGTACTGTTGTTCATGCTCGCCGCCGGTTTGGGCGGCATTGTCTTTGTCATGCGCCGCTTCGCCGGACCGCCGCCGCAAAACAACCACGCGATTGAGCAGTTGGAAGAAAAGCTTGAACGCGTCTCGCGCGACATGCGGTTTGAGATCAGCGAAAACCTGCGCGGTAACCGCCAGGAAATGTCACAAAGCATGGCGCAGTTTCAGCAAACGCTGACCGAGCAACTCGCGCTGATGCAAACCAATTTGAACGCGCAGTTGCAAACGCTTGGCGAAGGCAACACCCGCCGCATGGCCGAGGTGCGCGAAACCCTGGATAGGCAATTGCAGAACTTGCAGGAAACCAATATTGCCAAGCTCGAAGAGATGCGCAAAACGGTGGACGAAAAACTGCAAACCACGTTGGAAAAGCGTTTGAGTGAAAGCTTTAAACAAGTGGCCGAGCGATTAGAGCAAGTGCACCAAGGCTTAGGGCAAATGCAAACCCTGGCGCAAGGCGTGGGTGATTTGCAAAAGGTGCTTAGCAATGTGAAAACACGCGGCATCTTCGGCGAAGTGCAGTTACAGGCTTTGCTTGACCAGGTGTTGACCATAGAACAATACGGCAAACAAGTGGAAACCAAACCTCGCAGTAACCAGCGTGTGGACTTCGCCATCAAGCTGCCCGGACGCAGCGACGACGGTGCCAGCGTGTGGCTGCCCATAGACGCTAAGTTCCCGCGCGAAGACTACGAACGTTTGCTCGAAGCGCAAAACCGTTCAGATGCGCCGGGGGCAGAAAGCGCTGCCAAAGCCATGGAAGCGCGCATTCGACTGGAAGCCAAAACCATTGCTGAAAGTTATCTGGCGCCGCCCCACACCACTGACTTTGCGATTTTGTTTTTACCGGTTGAAGGTTTGTACGCAGAGGTATTGCGCCGCCCCGGGTTGATGGACAACTTGCAGCGCGATTTTCGGGTCACGCTGGCCGGCCCCACCACGTTGCTGGCGATATTGAACAGCTTGCACATGGGTTTTCGCACGCTGGCTTTGGAGAAACAAGCGTCAGAAGTGTGGAAGGTACTGGGCGCTGTCAAAACCGAGTTTGAACGCTACGGCGAATGGGTGGCCAAGGTGCGCGAGCAAGTGCAAAAGGCGGCCGACACTTTGGACAAGGCCGACACCCGCAGCAAGCAAATGCGGCGCGCACTCAAAGTGGTCGAGGCCTTGCCTGAGACCGAAGCGCTGGCGCGATTGCCATTGCAAATGGACGATATGTCGGACGTCATAGACCCTAACGACCCTGATTAAGCTGCGCCTACACACTTTGTTTTGAAAAAAAATCTGATCAAACTGATCGCAGGCCAAGCTTGTTTGCACGCCTGCATGACGGGCATGCGCATGGCCGCGCCGTTGCTGGCTTTGCGCCAAGGCTACAGCGCGGTGCTGGTCGGCGTATTGATAGCGCTGTTTGCGCTGACCCAGGTGTTTCTGGCTTTGCCTTCGGGCAGGTACGCAGACAAACACGGCTTGAAGCGGCCGGTCATGCTGAGTGTGTTGGCCTCCAGTTTGGGCGGCGTGTTGGCCGCTACCTGGCCGGTGTTTCCGGTCTTGTGTTTAAGTGCGCTGCTCAGTGGCGGCGCGACCGGTGTGGCCATCATTGCTTTGCAAAGACATGTGGGAAGGCTTTCGCGTGATGTGAACGAGATGCGTTTGTCCTACAGCTGGCTGGCCATAGGACCCGCAGTTTCCAATTTTGTCGGCCCGCTGGCTGCCGGTGTGTTGATTGATGCTTCGGGATTTCCGGCTGCGTTTGCTTTGCTGGCGGTGTTGCCTTGGTTCGCCTGGTTTGCCGTGCGCCATGAAGCGCCCACGCCAGCCAGTGAGCAAACGCGCAAGGATCCGGACAAACGCGCCTGGGATTTGCTGGCCGAGCCCGGCTTCAGACGTTTGTTGATCGTGAACTGGTTTTTATCCGCCAGCTGGGATTTGCATACCTTTGTGGTGCCGTTGCTGGGGCACGAACGCGGCATCAGCGCGTCGGCCATCGGCGCCATATTGGGCAGCTTTGCCTTATGCGCAGCGCTGATACGCGTGGTGCTGCCGTGGCTTGCCAAGCGCTGGCAGGAATGGCAAGTGATTGTGGTGGCCATGCTGTTGACTTGTGTGCTGCTTGCGCTTTACCCGCTGGCGCATGCGGCTTGGGCCATGGGCATGATGTCTGCATTGCTGGGACTGGCTTTGGGCAGTGTGCAACCGATGGTGATGAGCAGCTTGCACCAACTGCTGCCGCCTGATCGCCAGGGCGAAGGCTTAGGTCTCAGGTTGATGCTGATCAACGCCTCCAGCGTCGCCATGCCCATGCTGTTCGGCAGCCTGGGCGCGTGGCTTGGAGTGGCGGCGGTGTTCTGGTGCGGCTCAGCGACTGTGGGTGCCGGCAGCAGACTGGCCTGGCAGATGAAGATCAAGGGGCACTGACAAAGATATATTGATCAACAATTGACAGTTTGATCTGTCATATTTGTTTCATTAAAGTGTGCCATAGTTTTCACAAGATGAAACAGACACATACTTCACTAGAACGCTTTAAGCAATCGCTGGACATCCAGGGGTTTATTTCTCCTATGCTGAGTGCATTACCGCCTCGCGAAGTCTTACGCAGGCCGCCGGGTGAGCAAGAAATTTTCGGTATGGTGCTTGATGGTGACCTTGAGTTGAAAACGCAAAACACACAATCCGTCTACGCCAAACACGAGGTATTTTTCATAGACGGCACCGAGAACTTTGAAATTCATTCCGGAAGCAGTGGTGTTGAGTATTTATTTGCGTTCAAAAAAAACAGGACTTGAGTGCTAGTATTTCCCGCTTGTCAATCCCATTTTCACAGGCAAGCAGACAGACCTGAAATAACAAATGCGCAATTTCCATATTCACGGCAATTCGATTGTTGAAACCGATAAATTAATACCTGCCTTAAGTGCCACAGGTTTTCACTGGTTGAGTTTCAGCAGAAGAGAATTTGAAGTCGCCCTGCCGGACATTCAGCAAATGCTGGATCAATTGTTCAAGCTCGAAGTCCTTGAATTGCATTTGACGGATTTACTGAATAACCAATTACCCTCGCATTACGACTACACATCTGAATACGATGTCATCATTTTCAGGCGACTGGCCCGGGGCCGCTCAGAGTCTGATGTGTTTCATCCCGGTCAGGTACTTCACGCGGCAAGCGCCAGCAGCGGTCCGCCGATACTGCGGCGCATAGATACCAGTCCCATAGGATTTCTTGTCATTGACAAATTAATCATCACGGTTCATCCAGCCGACTGCGCGGTCAGAGATGCATTCGCCTTGAAACTATTGAATGCGGTCAGCTCGTCCAACGTGTCCCATGCCGCTAACCGGCTTGCAGCCAATCCCACTGATTTGATGCTGCGCCTCATAGGCCAAGTGGTTGACGGCTATCTTGATTTGCGCAAGGAGTTGACCCGTCAACTGGACCATTGGCAAAGTGAACTCATCAACCCCAAAGCCAGATTCAATAACTGGAGCGCTTTGCTGGATTCGCGACTGACGCTGCATTATCTGGATGAAATTTGTGAAGACCAGCGAGCCGCTATGCAGGATTGGATAGAAGCTCTGGATACCTGGTTGGAGAATGAGGCCTTGTCGGCCAAAGAACTTGAGTTACTCAAGGTGCGCAGCAGGGATGTGCTCGAGCATATTGAGCGTGTCGTGCACCATGTGAACCGATTAGAGCAAAGTGCAGAAACCGCAGTGCAAATGCATTTCAATATACAAAGCAATCACAACAATGATGTGATGAAAACGCTGACTGCGCTGACAGCTATTTTTCTGCCCTTGAACCTGATCACTGGTTTTTTCGGTATGAACTTTGAAAATTTTCCAGCCCTCAAGCACCCGGATGCCTTGCTCATCACTGAACTGTTCATGGGCTTGTTGGTCATTGCTCTGGGCAGTTATTTTTGGATCAACAGATACCTGACCGTTTCTAAGGCCAGGTCTCGTAGCGATTGATGCTTCACGTTACTGACAACCCAGTTCAAACCACCATCGCTGTCGTACACCCGTCCATGGTCAGCACCACGCCGCTGATGTAGCTGGCACGCTCTGAAGCCAGGTAGACCACGGCATCGGCTACTTCTTCGGACCGGGCAATGCGTCCCATGGGAATTCGCGCATTCGCGCGTTGCATGGCTTCATGCGTTGTGATGCCTTGCGCACGCGCATCTGTGGCCATGCCTTCTTGTAAACGGTCGGTGAGGGTGAGGCCAGGGTTGACCGCGTTCACACGCACGCCCTTGGCCGCGTAAGCCGAGGCCATGCCGGCGTTGACCAGCATCAAAGCTGCGTTGGCAGCACCGCCGGGCATGTGTATGGCGCTGGCCACTTTGCCGCCTGCGCCTATGACGTTGACAATAACGCCTGCACCTCTTTGCCCCATGCGCTTGATGGTCGGATCGATCATGTGTATGTAGGAAAAATATTTCGCATGCATAGCGGCCTGCCAGACCTCGGGGTTGAGATCATCGGGCGCGGTGCGTTTAGCAGCACCGGCTGAATTCACCAGGATGTCAACCGGCCCGAAGTGTTGTTCGGCCTGGTTCAATACCTGCTCACCGTTTGCGGCGATTTGCATATCGGCGGCGATGGTGTATAGCGAGGAGGCAGGGTAGTCTGTTTTGAGTAACTCGACGGCTGCAGCCAGATTAAACGTGTCGCGCGACACCAGAGTGACTTTGGCACCTTCTGCCAGAAAGCCTTGTGCACAGGCCAGGCCTATGCCTTTGCTGCCGCCGGTGATCAGTACGTGTTTATCGGTGAGATGCAAATCCATGAGCGTCCTTCGTCTTTCAGTTCTGTTATCAAGTTGCGGATCAGCACAACACCATGCCGCCGTCCATTTGTATGGATTGACCGGTCATGCCGGTCGCGTCTGCCGAGGCCAGAAACACCGCCATGCCGGCGATCTCTGCGGCTTGCGTGAAACGCCCCAGAGGCACGCGCGACAAAGCGGCTTTTTCAAAATCGGCAATGCTGGTGTTGCCGCTTTGCGCCGCTTCGATCTTTACCGCATCAAACATATCGGTTTCAACAAAGCCGGGGCAAATCGCGTTCACTGTGACCTTGTACGGGCTGGCTTCCAAAGCCACGCAGCGCGTGAGACCGACCACTGCGTGCTTGCTCACGTTGTAGGCGCTTTGGTTGCGCGATCCCCATTTACCGGCGGTGGAAGCGATATTGATGATGCTTCCCTTTTGGCGTTGTTGCATGTGCGGCAGACAGGCTTGGGTGAAATGCAGTACGCCAAACAAATTCACGTCCAGCAGCTCTTGAAAATCCTGCGCCGTGTATTCCAGAAAGGTTTTGGAGCGGTAAATGCCGGCGTTGTTGACCAGCGTGTCGACACGGCCGAAATACTTTTCAACCTGAGTCACTGCTTGAAAGCAAGCTTCTCTGTCTGTCACGTCCAGCGCCAGCGTCATGATTTGCGCAGCAGACAAGGGCAGGGTGGCGGCCAGTTCGTCCAATATTTTTTTGTTTCTGGCGATCAGGCACAGCGAGGCGCCTTCTTTGGCGTAGGCCTGTGCAATCGCCTGTCCAATGCCACGGCTGGCACCGGTGATGATGGCCACTGAGCCGCTGAGTCTTTGTCCCATTGCTGTCCCCTGTTGTCTTGGCGTCAAATCACAGCATCTTAGAGTGGCGAGGGGCGTACAGCGAAACCTTAGTCAACCTACGCTTTAAATCACGCTTATTTCAAGCTGTCTGAAGTGGACCCCAAGAGCAAGACAAACTTGATGCCAGTTTAAGTTGCACTCAGTTTTCATGCAGCTGGTCGGCGCTGCCCCGATTTTTGAATTCTATTCCTAATGTCTTTTCAATGCTCTCGTTTTTGAACGCAGTCCCGCTGGAGCGAAGCGCAACTGGGAGTCCCTTCTTGGTGCCGTACTTGTCCACGATCATGGCGCCGCCCCCGCTTGCACTTTGGTAGACCTCATCGGGCGTCTTATTGCCCAAAGCCTGGTGGGGCCGATCGCCGTTGTATTCCACAAAGTATTTGCTCAGGCCCAGTAGCAACTCGCC
>CAISPG010000090.1 GCA_903887325.1 uncultured Burkholderiales bacterium
ACGAAATTTTGCGAGTGCTGGATCTGAATATGTTTGAAACCACGCCAATATCCGCCCTACTGGGAAAACTACAGGATGGGCCTGAAATCGGCCAAGATCCTATTCAACAAACCCTCTTCCCAACGTTGGGACACTAGTGAGTTTCGTTTTAAAAAATGGGTGACCGTCGTCTTGCTGGCCGTGGCAGTGGCAGCCGGGGTCTGGCGCTTTGCCGATGTGCAATCTCTATGGCAGCGTTACGCTCCTGGTGGCAATGCAGTCGCCGACAAAGCGGCCGGTAAGCCGGGCGACAAACCCGGCGAAAAAACCAGTGACAAAGCCAAATACAGCGGCGGCCGACCCGGCAACAAAGACATGGGCGAGGGCAGCGGCAAGCCCACACCAGTGAGTGCCGCCCAGGTCAAACGCATGGACATGAATATCAGCGTGCAGGCCTTGGGCACCATGACCGCCATGAACACGGCAGTGGTGCGCTCGCAAGTCGATGGCGTATTGAAGTCGCTGCGTTTTACCGAAGGCCAGCAAGTGCAATCCGGCCAGTTGCTGGCCGAGATTGATTCGCGCGCTTTCGACGCACAACTCAACCAGGCGCTGGGTCAATTGGCGCGCGACAACGCGCAACTGTTGAACGCACAACTGGATTTGCAGCGCTACCAGGACTTGTTGAAAAAAGACGCCATCGCGCGCCAGCAAGTGGAAACACAAGCCGCGCTGGTGTCGCAGTTGCAGGGCACGGTGCAAGCCGATCAAGCACAGGTGGACACCGCCCGCTTGCAGTTGTCCTATACCCGCGTCACTGCGCCTATCAGCGGCCGTCTGGGTTTGAAGCAAGCCGAGTTGGGCAGTCTGGTGCGCGCCGGCGACGCCAACGGTTTGGTCAGCATCACCCAAACCCAGCCTATGGCGGTGGTGTTTGCGGTGCCTGAAATGCATGTGCCGCTGATCATGCGCAAACTCAAAACCGGCCAGGCCTTGACAGTGCAAGCGTGGGACCGTGAACGCAAACAAAAACTGGCGAACGGATGGGTCAGCACCACCGACAACGCCATCGATGTGGCCACCGGCACCTTAAAACTCAAAGCGTCGCTGGACAACCGCGACGGCCAGTTGTTCCCCAACCAGTTTGCGCAAATTGAACTGCAACTCGATACCTTGAAAAACACACTGGCCGTGCCTACCGCGTCGGTGCAGCGCGGTGCCCAAGGCAATTTCGTGCTGGTGGTGCAAGACGACGGCACGGTCAAATCGGTGGCGGTGCAATTGCTGTCGGTGCAAGACGATTGGCAGGCTGTCAAAACCGATGAATTGAAAGAAGGCGACAGCGTGGTCACCGACGGCGCTGACCGTTTGCGATCCGGCAGCAAGGTCGAGGTGGTGAAAGCCGCCAAGCCATGAACCTGTCGCGGTTGTTCATACTGCGACCGGTTGCCACGTCGCTGTTGATGCTGGCTTTGTTGCTCACGGGCGCACTCGCTTACCTTTTGCTGCCGGTGGCTTCGCTGCCGCAAGTCGATTACCCGACCCTACAAGTCAGCACGCTGTACCCCGGCGCCAGCCCGGATGTGATGACCGCCTCGGTCACCGCGCCGCTGGAGCGCCAGTTCGGACAAATGCCCGGACTCGCCCTCATGACCTCAGTGAGTTCGGGCGGCGCCTCGGTCATCACCCTGCGTTTTTCATTGAAGCTGCCGCTGGATGTGGCCGAGCAACAAGTGCAAGCCGCTATCAATGCAAGTGCGAATTTTTTGCCAACGGATTTGCCCATGCCGCCGGGCTATAGCAAGGTCAACCCGGCGGATGCGCCAGTGATGACGCTGGCGGTCAGCGCTGAGGACATGCCGATGACGCTGATCCACGATCTGGTGGAAAACCGCCTGGCCATGCGCTTGTCGCAAGTCAGCGGGGTGGGCCTGGTCAGCATTGCCGGCGGGCAGCGTCCTGCGGTGCGGGTGCAAGTGAACCCGCAGGCCTTGGCGGCGGCAGGCTTGTCGCTGGACGATGTGCGCAACGCCATCAATCTGTCTAACGTGAACATGGCCAAGGGCGATGTGGACGGCGCAGCGCGCGCCTCCAGCTTGGACGCGAACGACCAGTTGCGGTTCGCGAAAGACTACGAGAGCATGGTGCTGGCTTACGTCAGAGGCAATCCGCTGCGGCTCGGTGATGTGGCCGAGATCGTGCAAGCGCCGGAGAACAACCGGCTGGCGGCCTGGGCCAACGACAAACCGGCCATCATCGTGAACATACAGCGCCAGCCGGGTGCGAATGTGATTGAGACAGTCGAGCGTATTCAGCAACAACTGCCTTTGCTGCGCGAGGCCATGCCGCCGGGCGTGAATGTGCAGGTGCTGACCGACCGCACCGTCACCATACGCGCGTCTGTGCGGGATGTGCAGTTTGAATTGTTGCTTTCAATCGCCTTGGTGGTGATGGTGATATTTTTATTTTTGCGCAGCGCGGCGGCCACGCTGATACCAGCTGTGGTGGTGCCTTTGTCGCTGGTCGGTACTTTTGGTGTGATGTACCTGGCCGGGTTTTCTATCAATAACCTGACGCTCATGGCGTTGACGGTGGCCACCGGTTTTGTGGTGGACGACGCCATCGTCATGATCGAAAACATCGCCCGCTATTTGCAAGACCCGTTGAAACCCATGAATCCTTTGCAAGCAGCATTGGAAGGCGCACGCCAGATCGGTTTCACCATCATTTCGCTGACGTTTTCGCTGGTGGCGGTGTTGATTCCACTGTTGTTCATGGGCGATGTGGTGGGGCGCTTGTTTCACGAATTCGCCATCACGCTGGCGGTGGCGATTCTTATTTCTGCCGTGGTCTCGCTCACGCTCACACCGATGATGTGTGCGTATGTGTTGCGCCCATCATCAAACGGCGAGGGACGCGGCGAGAGCTTGCACACACCGCCGTGGTTGCAATGGGCGATAGACCGCTATGCCAGCGGCTTGCGCTGGGTATTGGACAGACCGACGCAAACCTTGGGCGTGTTTGCGCTCACCGTGTTGATGACCGTGGCTTTGTATGTGTGGATGCCTAAAGGCTTTTTTCCGGTGCAAGACACGGGTGCGGTGCAAGTCATTACCGAGGCGACACAGTCGACCTCGTTTGCCGCCATGTCAGCCCGGCAGCAAGCCTTGGCGGCGGTGTTGTTGAAAGACCCGGCGGTGCAAAGCCTGAGTTCGTTCATCGGTGTCGATGGGCCGAACACCAGTTTGAACACCGGGCGTATGACCTTGAACCTGGTGTCAAAAAACCAGCGAGACGCGCCGCTGGCCGACATACTGCAACGCTTGTCGCAGTCGGCCAATAGCATCAGCGGCATGCATATTTACTTGCAGCCCTTGCAAGACCTGAGCTTGGAAGACCGGGTGGCGCGCACCCAGTACCGTTTTTTACTCAGCGGTCCCGACAGCAATGAATTAGGTATCTGGTCGCAGCGACTGCTGGCGCAATTGCGGCAACACCCGGCGCTGGCAGAAGTCGCCAGTGATTTTCAGGACCAGGGTTTACAGGCCTATGTGCGCATAGACCGGGACGCGGCCAGTCGCTTGGGCGTGAGTGTGATGGCCATAGACAACGCGCTGTACAACGCTTTCGGGCAACGGCTGGTGTCGACCATCTTCACGCAAAGCAACCAGTACCGCGTGGTGCTGGAAGTCAGCCCTAAGGAACGCATGGGCCCGCTTGCGCTGGCCCGTTTGACCGTGCCGTCTGTCAGCGGTGCGCAAGTGCCGCTCAGCAGCGTGGCTGCGATTGAAGAGCGGGCTGCTTTGCTCAGCCAGGTGCATGTCAACCAGTTTCCGGCGGTGACCTTGTCATTCCAGCCTTCGCAGAAAGCCTCACTCGGTGAGGCTGTGGCGGCGATTGACAGTGCCTGGCAGCAAATGCGTGTGCAGGACAAAGTGCCCGACAGCATAGAGTCGCGCTTCGAAGGCGCGGCGCTGGCGTTTCAAGCATCGCTGAGTCACAGCCTGTGGCTGGTGCTGGCAGCGGTGGTCACCATGTACATCGTGCTAGGTGTGCTGTATGAAAGTTACATACACCCGGTGACGATTTTGTCTACCTTGCCGTCAGCGGCTTTGGGCGCGCTGCTGGCGCTGTGGCTGGCGCGCATGGACATCAGCTTGATTGCAGTGATTGGCATTATTTTGTTGATTGGTATTGTCAAGAAAAACGCCATCATGATGATTGACTTTGCCTTGGACGCTGAGCGCCGCCAAGGACTGTCGCCGCGCCAAGCCATTGAGCAGGCGTGTTTGTTGCGCTTCAGACCTATTTTGATGACGACGCTGTGCGCCTTGCTCGGCGCATTGCCTTTGATGCTGGGCACCGGTGTGGGCAGCGAGTTGCGGCATCCGCTGGGCGTGACCCTGGTCGGCGGGCTGATCGTCAGTCAATGGCTGACCTTGTTCACCACGCCGGTGATTTATTTGTTGCTCGAGCGTTGGTCGCAGCCGCGTTCAGCGATTGACGACGCATGAACCTGTCGTCCGTGTTCATCGCCCGACCGGTGGCCACCACGCTGCTGAGTCTGGGCGTGGCCTTGGCCGGTATCTTGTCCTACCGCATGTTGCCGGTGGCGCCTTTGCCGCAAGTGGATTACCCGGCGATATCCGTGCAGGCCAGTTTGCCGGGTGCCAGTCCTGAGACCATGGCCGCCACTGTCGCCACGCCGCTGGAGCGCGCCTTGGGCAGCATTGCCGGTGTCAATGAGATGACGTCTACTTCGTCGCAAGGCAGCACCCGCATCAGCTTGCAATTTGATTTAGAGCGCGACATCAACGGCGCGGCCCGCGATGTGCAAGCTGCTATCAATCTGGCGCAAACCCTGTTGCCCACCGGCATGCCGGGGCGGCCCACTTACCGCAAAGTGAATCCGGCGGAAAGCCCCATGCTCATCATTGCGCTGACATCGCAAAGCCATTCGCGTGCTTCTATGGTCGATCTGGCGTCTACCGTGTTGGTGCAGCGTTTGTCTCAGGTCGATGGCGTCGGTCAGGTGAGCATTGGCGGTGGCGCTTTGCCTGCGGTGCGGGTGGCGGTGCAGCCCGAACGCATGTCGGCCTACGGCATTGCGTTGGAGGATGTGCGCCAGACCTTGGTGGCAGGCAATGCTCACCGGCCCAAAGGCATGGTGGAAGACGAGCACCAGTCCTGGCAGATAGAAGCCAATGACCAGGCGCGCACCCCGGTGGAATACGCAGGCATGGTGATCCGCTACCAGAACAACCGGGCGGTGCGGGTGCAGGACGTGGCCAAAGTCACCGAGGCCATGCAGGATGTGCGCACCGACGGTATCTCGCAAGGCAAGCCGGCGGTGCTGCTGGTGCTCTACCAGCAACCCGGCGCGAATGTGATTGAAGCCGTGAACGCGGTGCGCCGTTTGCTGCCCTCATTGCAAAAAGATGTGCCCGACGGCATGAGCATGGAGGTGGTGTCGGACCGCACGCCGACGATACGCGCTTCGCTGGTCGAGATTCAAAAGTCGCTGGCGATTTCCATGGGGCTGGTGATACTGGTGGTGGCGCTGTTTTTGAAACGCTGGCGCACCGCCTTGATTCCAGCGGTGGCGGTTCCGCTGTCGCTGGCCGGTACCTGTGCCGTCATGTACTTAATGAAGTTCAGTTTGAACAACCTCAGCCTGATGGCCTTGACGATTGCCACCGGTTTTGTGGTGGACGATGCCATCGTGGTGCTGGAGCACATCAGCCGCTTGCGCGAGCGCGGCATGCCTTTGCGCCAGGCGGTGTTGCAAGGCACGCGCGACATTGGGTTTACGGTGGTCGCTATCAGTATTTCTTTGGTGGCGGTGTTCATCCCCATACTGTTCATGGACGGCGTGCTGGGCCGTTTGTTCCATGAGTTCGCGGTGGTCATGACTTCAGCGATATTGATTTCCCTGCTGGTGTCGCTGACCACCACGCCCATGATGTGCGCGCTGTTGCTGCCTGCTGCTGCGCCGCTGGCGCAAAGACGGCGCAGTCAGGCACGCATGGCCAGGTGGTACAGACGCAGCCTGGCCTGGGTGTTGCGGCATCAGTGGTTGATGTGGCTGGTGCTGGCTGGCACTGTGGCTTTGAATGTCAGCCTGTACCGCGCCATTCCCAAAGGCTTTTTTCCGCAACAGGACACCGGGCGTATCAACGGCTACATACGCGCAGATCAAAGCTCGTCATTTCAAGCCATGCAACAGCGCTTACACAGCATGCTGGCGATTGTGCAGGCCGACCCGGCGGTGTTGAATGTCACCGGCTTCACCGGCAACAGCCAGCGCAACGCGGCGCAAATGTTCATGACTTTGAAGCCGCGCAATGAACGCGATGTCAGCGCCGACGAAGTGGTCAAACGTCTGCGCGGCAAGTTATCCAAAGATCCGGGCGCGCGTTTGTTCATGACGCCGGTGCAGGATTTGCGCATAGGCGCGCGCAGCGGTGATTCGCAGTTCGAGTACAGCATCAAGGCCGACGAGTTGTCTGAACTGCGCCAATGGGAGCCGAAACTGCGGCGCGCCATGGCCAAGATCAAAGAACTGGAAGACATCAACAACGACTACGAAGACCGGGGCTTGCAAACCTCGCTGGTGATAGACCGGGACGCTGCCGCCCGCCTGGGCGTGTCCATGCGCAGCATAGACAACACCTTGGCCAATGCCTATTCGCAGCGCCAGGTCAGCACGATTTACAACCCGCTGAACCAATACCGCGTGGGGTTAGAGCTGGCTGCTGACCATTTGCAAAACCCGTCATCGCTGGACAGCTTGCAGTTCATCAACGACAAAGGACAAGCCGTGCCCTTGCGCGCGTTCGCGCAAGTGGTGATGAGCGGCACCTCGCTGTCGGTGTCGCATGATGCAGGCGTGCCGTCCGACACTTTCAGCTTCAGCCTGGCACCGGGTATGAGCCTGTCGCAAGCGACTGAGGCGATCAACGACACCGTGGCGCAATTGCATTTGCCGGTGTCGGTGCGCGGCGGTTTTGCCGGAACCGCGAATGCGTTTGAAAAATCTTTGAAAACCCAGCCTATGTTGTTGCTGGCGGCATTGGTCACGCTGTATATGGTGCTAGGTGTGTTGTATGAAAGCCTGTTGCATCCGCTGACGATTTTGTCCAGTTTGCCGTCTGCCGGTGTCGGTGCTTTGCTCACGCTGATGCTGTTTGACATGGAGTTCAGCGTCATCGCCATGATTGGTATTTTGTTGTTGATTGGCATTGTCAAAAAGAACGCTATTTTGATGATTGACCTGGCCTTGCAAACCCAGCGCCGCGGCCGCAGCGCCGGGCAATCGATTTACCTGTCTGCGCAAATGCGGCTGCGACCGATTCTGATGACCACGGCGGCGGCCATGCTGGGCGCAGTGCCGTTGGCGTTGGCTTACGGTGTGGGTGCCGAGATGCGCCAGCCGCTGGGCTTGTCGGTGCTGGGCGGTTTGTTGCTCAGCCAGTTGCTCACGCTCTACACCACGCCGATTGTGTTTGTCGGGCTGGAGCGATTGCGCGCACGCATGCTAGGCCCCCGCCTGGCCGACACGCACAGGCACAATCCCACACCTATGACTGGACAGATGGCATGACTTACCGGCTGATTTACTTGGCAGCGCTTGGCACTTGCTTGGCCTTGAGCGGCTGCGCCAATCTGTTCAAACCGGCCAAGCTGCCGCCGGCACCGGCAATGCCTGAGATGCAAATATCCGGCGCGGCTGACACAGGCATTGATGCCGATTGGTGGACTTTGTTCAACGACGCCGAGCTCAACCGCTTGATGGCGCAAATGGAACAAGGCAATTTGAATGTGCAACTGATGGCGGCCAAAGTCAGACAAGCGCAGGCTGCGCTGGCCAGTGCACAAAGCAGCTCCTTTCCGTCGGTGTCGGTGGGCGCGGCGACCACCCGCGCCAAGGCATCTGGCGGCAGCGCCACCAGCACGGTGAGTGTGACCACGCCGGTCAGCTGGGAGTTAGATGTCTGGGGCCGGTTGGACGCCCTGGCTACAGCAGCCAAAGCTGGCTTGCAGGCCAGCCGCGAAGACCTGGCGCTGGCGCGTTTGTCGGCGCAAACCAGTCTGGTGCAAACCTATGTGGCGATTCGCAACGCCGAGCAACAGCAGCGGGTATTGGGTCAGGCACAAAGCGCGTACGAGCGTGCCTTGCAGCTCACCCGTTACCGCTATGAAGCCGGTGTCGTATCAGCTGCGGATGTGGCGCAGGCGCAGCTGCAACTCAGCAGCACGCAAGCGCAATTGATTGATGTCAACAGCAGCCGGCTGCAACTGCTCAATGCGCTGGCGGTGTTGCTGGGGCAGGCGCCGGGTGGTTTGCAGTTGGCGACAGCCCAGGCCTTGCCGCAAATACCTGCTTTGCCCGAAGTGGTTGCCTCCAACTTATTGCAGCGCCGCCCGGATGTGCGCGCTGCCCAGCAACGCGTCTTCTCGGCGCAAGCCAATGCGGGTGCGGCGCAGGCGGCGTTTTTTCCGACCTTCAGTTTTGCCGCCACCTCGGGCTACAGCAGTCAAAGCCTGTCCTCTTTGTTCAGCGCGTCCAATCTGTTGTGGTCCATGGGGCCGAGCATGGCTTTGAAAGTGTTTGACGGCGGTCAGCGCAAAGCGGTGGAAGCTGACGCATTGGCAGCCTTGGATGCCGCCGGTATTGCCTATAAGCAAACCGTGTTGCAAGGCTTGCAGGAAGTGCAGGACAACCTGGTGGCGGCCTACCAGTTGCAACTCGAGCAACAAGCGCAGACGCAAGCGGTGGTGGCGGCCAGACGCAACCTGGCCATCAACGAAGCGCAATACGCAGCGGGTACGGTCAGTTAATTGAACGTGGTGACCGCACAAACTTCGGCACTGTCGGCTGAACGCAGTTTGCTTGACATACAAAGCCGCAGGGTGTTGGCGGTCACGCAGTTGATGAAGAACCTGGCCGGGCGGGTTGAGTAGCTGATGAGTTGATTGAACTGCGTATCAAGCAGTTGAATCTGTGCGCAACACAGGGTAGTGAGAAATCGCTTTGACCCGCGCGTGTTCTATGCGTTTGCCCACGTCCATGCCGCTGAGTCCTTGTTGCATGGCCTGGGCGGAAATTTCCGCAGAGTCGACGGACAGGGCTGCGTTCAACAAAGCTTGCAAACGCGCAGACTGCGGGTAGTCGCGGTCTTGTAACCCTAAGCGACCGCGCGCATCGCATTCGCAGGCTTGCAGCGCCAGTGCAAAACGTTCGGGTCGGCGCAGCGCATCGCAGCGCGATAACAAACGCAACACCGCCTCTGCGCCCAACGACTGCGACGCGTGTATGTGGCCGTGTTCGCGCGCCACTACCTCGGCCAGTTCTTTGCAATGCACCGGCACGCGCCAGCGCTCGCACAAGCCGCGCAACAGCTTGACGCTGCGTTCCTCGTGTCCGATGTGACGCGGCAGTTTGTCAGCGGCGGTGGTGCCCTTGCCCAGGTCGTGGCAGAGTGCAGCAAAGCGCACTTCCAGCGGCGCATTCGCCTTGGCGGTTTCATCCAGCACCATTTCCAGATGCACGCCGGTGTCTATTTCCGGATGGTGCTCGGGCGGTTGCGGCACGCCGTACAAACGGTCGACCTCGGGCAGCAAAATTTTCAACGCGCCGCAGTCGCGCAACACTTGCAACATGCGCGAAGGGCGCGCTGCCATCAAGCCTTTGGCTAATTCTTGCCAGACGCGTTCGCTGACCAAGGCATTCACTTCGCCTGCGGCCACCATGTCTTGCATCAGCGCCAGTGTTTGTTCGGCCACTGTGAATGCGGGAAAGCGCGCCGCAAAACGTGCCACCCGCAAAATGCGCACCGGGTCTTCGCGAAACGCATCCGTCACGTGCTGCAACAGCTTGTGTTGCAAGTCGTGTTGCCCGCCATAAGGGTCGATCAGTGTGCCGTCGTCGGCTTGGGCGATGGCGTTGATGCTCAGGTCGCGCCGCGCCAGGTCTTCTTCTAAAGTGACTTCAGGCGAGGCGTGCACCACAAAACCTTTGTAGCCCGGCGCGGTTTTGCGCTCGGTGCGTGCCAATGCGTATTCCTCGTGCGTGCGCGGGTGCAAAAACACCGGAAAGTCTTTACCCACCGGCGTGAAGCCAAGCGCCGCCATGTCTTCAGGCGTGCTGCCCACCACCACCCAGTCGCGGTCCGACCCGCTGAGGCCCAGCAAGGCATCGCGCACTGCGCCGCCGACGAGGTAAGTTTTCAAGGTTTAGGCTGCGTCCGCGTTAAACACTGTGTCCACCGGCATTTGCATGGCATTGGCCAATTGATTGGTTTTGCCCGCCAGCGCAATCACCCGCAGCAAATCCGCATGCTGGGCGCTGCTCATGCCCTTGGCTTTGGCCGCTGCCGTGTGCGAATGCACGCAATACGCACAGGCGTTGGTGACTGACACGGCGATGTAAATCAATTCTTTGGTCAACGGGTCCAGCGCCGACGGCGTGGCCATCACCGCTTTCACCTCACGCCACGTGTTTTCCAGTAACTCCGGGTCAAAAGCCAGATAGATCCACATGTGGTTAATAAAGTCGCTGTTGCGTGTTTGGCGTATGTCGTCAAACACGGCTTTGACACGCGGGTTGTCTTCGGGGTGTTCGGTGGCTTTGAGGGTGCTCATGTGTTTCTTTCAAAGTTAATACAGGCAGTTTGTCATGTTAATGAGGGCCAGACATGAGTAACAAGCCCTATGCTTTGCAAATCTCTAAATCCTAAATTGTTGATTCATTCATTCTTCCATGACTTCCATTGTTTCCTGGAGCGGCGGTAAGGACTCTTGCCTGGCCTTTTGGCGCGCGCAGTCCGATCGCAAGTTCAGCGGTTTATTGACAGCGCTGGACGAAACCGGTCTGAAGGCGCGCTCGCACGGGGTCAGCCGCGCTTTGTTGCAGGCGCAGGCTCGGGCCTTGGGTTTGCCTTGTAATTTTTTCAGTTCAGGGTGGAAAGACTATGAAGCCAAATTCATCCAATGTTTGCAATCAGCCTATGCGCAGGGTGCGCGCGAAGTGGTGTTCGGCGATATAGATTTGCAGGCGCACCGGGACTGGGAAGAAAAAGTGTGTGGCGGGCAGCGCATGCGGGTACACCTTCCGCTGTGGGGAGAAAACCGCTTGAAGCTGGTTCATGAGTTTCTGGCCGCAGGTTTCAAGGCGCGGGTGGTGTGTGTGGATGCGCGTTTTTTGGATGCCTCGTTCGTTGGCCGGGAATTTGATCTGGCCTATATCAACAGCTTGCCGCCGGGGGTGGATGCCTGCGGCGAGAACGGCGAGTTCCACACCTTTGTGTATGACGGCCCGAATTTTTCTCACCCGGTGGCTTACAAAAGCCTGGGCTTGAAAACCAGTCAGTCCTTGCCGGTGCTGGGCAAGTTGACCTACCACTTTGACCTGCTAGATATTTGACTGCCGTCGCTTTTAGTTGGTGTGCGGCAAGGGAAACACGCTGTCCAGCCTGGCGGCTGTCGCCACACCCAGTTCGACCAGGCCGGGCAATTCACATGCGGCAATATTGTCGACTTGCATGGAAGCCAGGTTGTCGCGGCTCATCAGCGGCGGGCCGGGCAGCATCTCCATCACCAAGGCCTGCAAATAAGCCATGGCCTCGGGCAAAGCCAACACCGGGCGCGGGTGACCAGCCCAAAGGCCTGCGTGCTGCACCAATTCTTTGAGCGTGAAAATCTGCGGCCCGGCCAACTCGTAAATCTGTCCTATGGTGTCGCGTTGTTGCAATGCAAAAACCATGGCCTGAGCCACATCCTGTACCCACACCGGTTGAAAACGGGTGAGGGCCCCGGCCAGCGGCACCAACGGTGCAATCGCTTGCAAGCGTGCAAACAAATTGATGAAGGCGTCGTCTGCGCCGAAGATGACCCCGGGGCGCAATACGGTCAATTGCAAACCGTGTACCACCTCCGATTGCAATGCGGCTTCGCCTTGCGCTTTGCTGCGCTGGTAAAGCGATGGCCCTTGCTGATCGGCGCCGAGCGCGCTCACATGCAGCATGCGCCTGACACCGGCTTGCACACAGGCGTGGGCGATCTGGCGCGGCAGTTGCACATGCACTTTGTCAAAAGAAGCCCGGTCGCCGTGCAATATGGCGACCAGATTCACCACGGCGTCATGGCCGTGCACCAGCGCGGCCAGTGCTTGCGGGTCGTGCACATCGGTTTGCACCACGGTGACAAAGGGCAGCATTTGCACCGAACGCGCCGGCAGCCGACGCGTGGCCACGGTCACATAAATACCGGCGCGGTTGAGCGCCTCGCAGACATGGCGTCCGACAAAACCAGTACCGCCTAAAACGAGAACATTTTTCATAGACAGGACTGTAGCCTGAATGCCGCTGCGAACAGCTGAGGCTTGCATAAATACCTGTTGGCGATAATCGGGAGATGAACCAACTCGATGCATTAAAGCAATTCACCACGGTGGTGGCCGACACCGGCGACTTCCAGCAGATCAGCCGCTTTCAGCCGCAGGACGCAACCACCAACCCCTCGCTGATTCTGAAGGCGGTGCAAATGCCGGCCTACCAGCAGTTGTTGCAGGACACACTGGCGCAGCACGCGGGTGCGCCACTGGACGTGGTCATGGACCATTTGCTGGTGCGCTTTGGTTGCAGCATTCTGGCGCTGATTCCCGGGCGCGTGTCCACCGAGGTGGATGCACGCCTGAGCTTTGACACCGCCGCCACGGTGGCACGCGCCCAGCGCATCATCGGCCTGTACCAGGCGCAAGGCATAGACAAGGCGCGGGTGTTGATCAAAATCGCTGCCACCTGGGAAGGCATACAAGCAGCAGCGCAACTCGAGCGCGAAGGCATACACACCAATTTGACCTTGCTGTTTTCCTTTGCCCAGGCTGTGGCCTGCGGCGACGCCGGGGTGAAATTGATTTCTCCCTTTGTCGGACGCATTTACGACTGGTACAAAAAATCCGCCGGGACGCAGTGGGACGAGGCCGCCAACGCCGGCGTCAACGACCCGGGCGTGCAAAGCGTGCGCCGCATTTACAACCATTACAAAAAACACGGCATCGCCACCGAAGTCATGGGCGCGAGTTTTCGCAATATTGGCCAGATCATTGCGCTGGCCGGTTGCGATTTGCTGACCATCAGCCCGGATTTGCTGGCGCAATTGCAAGCCGACCAGACCCCGGTGCAGCAGGCTTTGAGCGCAGACCAGGCCAGGCTGATGGACTTGCCTGCGCTGCATTTAGACCAGGCCGGCTTCAGGTTCGCGATGAACGAAGACGCCATGGCCGGTGACAAATTGTCTGAAGGCATACGCGCGTTTTGTGCGGATGCGCTCAAGCTCGACAAGTTATTGCACACAGCCTGAAAGCTTTCAGGCCAGCAAGTCGATGCGCAGGCCTTTGTCGAATTGCAGGCGCGGGTGTTTAACCCGCAGTACAGGCACGCTGTTGCAGCGCACCAGCGCTTGTGATGGCGGGCGCACCAGCAGCGGCAGGTTTACCGAATCGACGGGCTGGCTGATCAGCCGCAGGTTTTCAGGCGGGCGCTGCGGGCGTATTTCTTGTAGCTCTGTAAATTTCACTTGCGTATTCAATGAATTTGAAAGTACGCAAATATTAATTGATAAAAACTTTAAATTAAACTTTTAAATTAAAAAATTAGAAGATTCCCAGGTTTTCAGCGGCACAAAGTAATCACTTTTTTTGCAGCGACAGGCAAGGGTCGGGTCGGGACACGGGCGGTGTTACCCAGACGTAGTCGGCCTTGCCTTGCCAGTTTTGCAGCCATTCGGCCTGAGCGGTTGCGTCGGCAATCGGCCCGTGTTCCAGAAACAGCACGCTCAAGCTGCGCATGCCGGGCCGGTTGGCCGCAAGAATGTGCGGCACGCCCAGGTGTTTCCAGGCGTGGCCGTTGCCCGACAACAGCACTGCCGGCAGGTGTTGCATCACTTCGTCTGCCATGGAGGCGTCGCGCGCGCGTTGCACCGCCATCATGCCTTCAAACATCATGGCGGGCAGGGCGCCGCAATGGCCTTCGTCAATCTCGCGGCGCAAAGCGGCCAAGCTGTCATCGCTCAAAGGCGCGTGCAGCAGCAGGGCTTGTAAAGCAGCGCCCAGGTTATTGCCCCGGCTTTTGAACACAGCACGGGTTTGATCGCGCGGCAGGTTGCCGCCGTACACAGCCATACCCTGGTCCAGCGCGGCAGCAAACAAAGGCTGGTGCAACGGCCACTGCCAGCCAGTGGCATCAAAGCCGGCTTGCTCGAGGCGCGGCAGCAGCTTGTCACCGGCACCCACCACTTGACCCGCGTCCAGGTACTCGACGACCACGTTGCGTTGTTTCAACGCGGGTTCGCGCAGCAGTTGCGCGCGCAAAGCGTGGTGGCGCGGGTTGTCGTGGATTTCGCCCAGCAGCACGGCATCGGCCGATTGCATGTCAGACAACAATGTTTGTGTGTTAACCGCTGCACTGTCACTCAACCGGAACAAAGCCTCGTCGGCGGCGGCTTGAGGTGCAGCAGCGGCCATCGGCAAATAGGTATTTAAAAGGACGGTGAAGGCAAAAGCAAATAAACGTGTCATGGTAAGTGTCTAACAGAAAGAGGCTTTGAGCATACAAACAAAAAACCCCGCGATGTTCGTCGCGGGGTTTTGTCTTTCTGCCAGAGTGAAAAAGCTTCACTCCGACGCAGCATGAGCGTGCAGGGCAAGGCGCAGACGCGCTGACAGTGGCATCGCCACGGCAAGCGTTTGCAACGCTGCCCTGTGCGCTCAGGCAAGGAGCAATTACATGCCCATGCCACCCATGCCGCCCATGCCACCCATGTCGCCGCCAGGCATGCCGCCACCGGAACCTGACTCGTCCTTAGGTGCATCTGCCACCATGGCTTCAGTGGTCAGCATCAGTGAAGACACAGAGGCTGCGTTTTGCAGCGCGGTGCGGGTCACTTTGGTGGGGTCCAGGATACCCATTTCGATCATGTCGCCATAGGTGTCGTTGGCGGCGTTGAAGCCGTAGTTGCCTTTACCGGCCAACACAGCGTTGACGACCACTGAAGGCTCGCCACCGGCGTTGTAGACGATTTCGCGCAAAGGAGACTCGACGGCTTTCAACACCAGTTTGATACCGGCGTCTTGGTCCGCGTTGTCACCTTTGATGGTGCCAGCGGCTTGACGGGCACGCAACAGCGCCACACCACCACCGGCCACGATGCCTTCTTCCACCGCAGCGCGGGTGGCGTGCAATGCATCTTCCACGCGGGCTTTTTTCTCTTTCATTTCGACTTCAGTCGCAGCACCGACCTTGATCACTGCCACACCGCCTGCCAGCTTGGCCACGCGCTCTTGCAGTTTTTCGCGGTCGTAGTCGCTGGTCGCTTCTTCGATTTGCACGCGGATTTGTTTGACGCGGGCTTCGATGTCAGCGGCTGCACCTGCGCCGTCGATGATGGTGGTGTTTTCTTTGCCGACTTCGATGCGCTTGGCAGAACCCAGGTCAGCCAATGTGACTTTTTCCAGCGTCAGGCCAACTTCTTCTGCAATGACTTTGCCGCCGGTCAGGATGGCGATGTCTTCCAGCATGGCTTTGCGGCGGTCGCCGAAACCAGGGGCCTTGACAGCAACCACTTTCAAAATGCCACGGATGGTGTTGACCACCAAAGTCGCCAGCGCTTCGCCGTCCACTTCTTCGGCAATGATCAGCAAAGGACGACCGGCTTTGGCCACGGCTTCCAAGGTAGGCAGCAGTTCGCGGATGTTGCTGATTTTTTTGTCGAACAGCAGCACAAACGGGTTGTCCAACAGCGCGACTTGTTTGTCGTGGTTGTTGATGAAGTAAGGTGACAAATAGCCACGGTCAAACTGCATGCCTTCGACGATGTCGAGTTCGTTTTCCAATGATTTGCCGTCTTCCACGGTGATCACGCCTTCTTTGCCGACTTTGTCCATGGCTTTGGCGATGATTTCACCGATGCTGTGGTCGCTGTTGGCGGAGATGGAACCGACCTGGGCAATTTCTTTGCTGGTGGTGGTGGCCTTAGAAGCTTTGTGCAGTTGTTCGATCAGGGCAGTCACTGCTTTGTCGATGCCGCGCTTCAAGTCCATGGGGTTCATGCCGGCTGCCACGTATTTCATGCCTTCGTGCACGATGGCCTGGGCCAGCACGGTAGCAGTGGTGGTGCCGTCGCCAGCGTTGTCAGAGGTCTTGGAAGCGACTTCCTTGACCATTTGCGCGCCCATGTTTTGCAACTTGTCTTTGAGCTCGATTTCTTTGGCCACGGACACACCGTCCTTGGTCACGGTGGGGGCGCCGAATGAGCGCTCGAGCACCACGTTACGGCCTTTGGGGCCGAGGGTTACTTTGACTGCGTTGGCCAGGATGTTCACACCCTCGACCATGCGGGCGCGGGCTTCGCCGCCGAAAATTACGTCTTTTGCTGCCATGTTAGGACTCCAGAAATATCAATAAAAAATTTTGTCGATGAAGAAGAAAGCGTCGCGAGCGGGTCGTAGGCTAGGCAGACGGAGCACAGCAACCGGAACGTACTTTGAGTACGTGAGGATGGCGAGCACCGGCTAACGACGCATACGGGCCGCGCAGTAGCTTTATTTCTCGACAACCGCGAAGAGGTCTTCTTCTTTCATCACCAACAGTTCGTCACCGTCGACTTTGACGGTCTGGCCGCTGTATTTGCCGAACAACACGCGGTCGCCGACTTTGACGCTCATGGCAGCCAGATCGCCTTTGTCGTTTTTCTTGCCGGGGCCAACGGCCAGGATTTCACCTTGGTCGGGCTTTTCAGCGGCGTTGTCGGGGATGACGATGCCGGAAGCGGTTTTGGTTTCGCTTTCAATGCGTTTGACGATCAAACGATCGTGCAAAGGACGAAGTTTCATGGGTTCTCCTAAGGGATTCTAAAGATGACAAAAAGGGCACCATAGGTGCACAGGCTCAAACTGGCCGAAGCTTTATTGTTAGCACTCGACTAGCTAGAGTGCTAATGATAAGGGAAAACCGCTGGAAATCAAGTCCCTCGCGTCAGTGCTTGCCAGGGAAAAAGCTGTTTATTTGAATTTGTGCTTGTTCAAGCAATTTTTTGCGGTGCGATAAATAAATGTAGTATCATTGCTACATTGGGAAAAAGGAGTCGCCATGAGCTTTACGACCATGACAGGGCGGGCATTCAATCAAGCCGTCAGCGAAGCCAAAAAAGCTGCCAATCTCGGGCCTGTCTTCATCACAGACCGGGGCCGCCCGGCCCATGTGCTGATGAGCATGGCGACATACCAGCGACTCACAGGCCAACAATCAAAAATTGCAGATTTGCTTTTCATGCCGGGCGCGCAAAACATTGAGTTGGTAATACCACGTTCCACAGAATTGGCCCGAGCCGCTGATTTAAGCTGATGTATTTGCTGGATACCAACGTCATTTCAGAGCTGCGTAAAGTTGGATGCGGTCGGGCCAACGCCAGCGTTGCTCTATGGGCTGACAGTGTTGACGCGGCTGACCTGTACATATCGGTCATCACGGTGCAAGAACTGGAAATAGGTGTGGCTTTGGCGTTGCGAAGGGATGCGCAGCAGGGTGCAGTACTGAGAAATTGGGTTGATCGGCATGTGTTGCCCGCCTTTGAAAACCGCATCTTGCCGGTTGACCTGGCGGTGGCGCAGCGCAGTGCGCAGTTAAATGTACCGGACCCCCGGCCGGTCAGAGATGGCCTGATTGCCGCGACCGGGCTCGTGCACGCCATGACCGTGGTGACTCGAAATGTGGCCGATTTTCAGCCTTGTGGCGTTAGCCTTATCAATCCTTGGGACTGGGTTTAATAAAGATAACAGCGGTTCTGCCGATTCAAGAGGACAAGTATTCAAACAGTCTTTGCAAACGAGGAGGTGCCATGAGAATCGACGGAGTCAGCTTGAACCGGCCGCTCAACCGTGCGCAAGGCGCGATCAAAAAAGTGTCCAGCGTGACAAAACCCCTGACCATTGCGGTCGAAGAATTTCCGCCGGACGCCAATACGCCGTCGGAAACTGAAACTGTGCGGGGCCGCCCGCATGACAAGCCGAATAACCGGCTGGACACGCTGGGCAGCGAGGTGGATGTTTGGGTATGACTGACTGGTCGGGGTGAGAGGATTCGAACCTCCGGTCTCTACGTCCCGAACGTAGCGCTTTACCAGACTAAGCTACACCCCGTGAAAAATAGTTTACTTTAATAGCGGGTTACCGCACTGTGTTGAATCCGAGAAGCTATTCACAAAAATCAAGGTAAAAAAAAGCTAAGGAATCTCTGCATAAGTCATCCACAGCACTGACTCAAGCGTTATAGGTAAATGAAACAAACTACCTTTGCCAGCACCGGATTTGAATTGGTCAC
>CAISPG010000091.1 GCA_903887325.1 uncultured Burkholderiales bacterium
CAAGCGACTGACATTGTTATTTTGGTGGTGGCGGCTGACGACGGTGTCATGCCGCAAACCAAAGAAGCCATCAAGCACACCAAAGCAGCCGGTGTGCCCATCGTGGTTGCGATCAACAAGATAGACAAACCCGACGCCAACACCGACCGCGTGAAAAGCGAGCTGGTGGCTGAAGAAGTCATCCCCGAAGAATTCGGTGGCGACGCGCCTTTTGTGTCTGTGTCGGCCAAAACCGGCCAAGGCGTGGACGAGTTGCTCGAGCAAGTGCTGTTGCAAGCCGAAGTGTTGGAGCTCAAAGCGCCTATCGACGCCATGGCCAAAGGCCTGGTCATCGAAGCCAGCCTGGACAAAGGTCGCGGCCCGGTGGCCACCATCTTGGTTCAGTCCGGCACATTGAAAACCGGCGACGTGGTGCTGGCCGGTCAAACCTTTGGCCGCGTGCGCGCCATGTTGGATGAAAACGGCAAGTCGATCAAATCGGCCGGTCCGTCTATTCCCGTGGAAATCCAAGGCCTGACCGAAGTGCCGCAAGCCGGTGACGAATTCATGGTCTTGTCCGACGAGCGACGTGCGCGTGAAATCGCCACTTACCGCGCCGGCAAATTCCGTAATACCAAACTGGCCAAGCAACAAGCCTCCAAGCTGGAAAACCTGTTCACCGACATGGCCTCGGGCGAAGTCAAAAACCTGCCCATCATCATCAAGGCAGACGTGCAAGGCTCGCAAGAAGCATTGGCGACTTCCTTGCTCAAACTCACCAACGAAGAAGTTCGCGTGCAACTGGTGTACGGCGCCGTCGGCGGCATAAGCGAATCCGACATCAACCTGGCGATTGCGTCCAAAGCCGTCATCATCGGTTTCAACACGCGTGCCGACGCAGGTGCGCGCAAGTTGGCCGAGAACAACGGCGTCGAGATCCGTTACTACAACATCATTTATGACGCGGTAGACGAGCTCAAAGCAGCCATGTCCGGCATGTTGACGCCAGACAAGAAGGAAGAAGTCATCGGCATGGCGCAAATTCGCCAGGTGTTCCGCATCAGCAAAATCGGCGCGATTGCCGGTTGCATGGTCACCAACGGCGTGGTGCGTCGCAACGCGCGTCTGCGTTTGTTGCGCGACAACGTGGTGGTGTTCACCGGTGAACTGGAAAGCCTTAAACGCTTTAAGGACGACGTGCGCGAAGTCAAAGAAACCTTCGAATGCGGCTTGAACCTCAAAGGCTATAACGACATCCAAGAGGGCGACCAACTCGAGTTCTTTGAAATCAAGGAAATCGCCCGCACGATTTGATCCGCCCGCATGCCAGCCAAGAAATCGTCCACAGCCCACCGCGGTTTTCGCGTCGCCGACCAGATCCAGCGCGATTTGTCGGAGTTGATCCGCGAACTCAAAGACCCGCGTCTGGGCATGGTGACGATCCAATCGGTGGAAGTCACGCCCGACTACGCGCACGCCAAAGTGTTTTTCAGCGTGTTGGTCGGTGACGCCGAAGCTTGCAACGAAGGCTTGAACCAAGCCGCCGGTTTTTTGCGCAACGGCTTGTTCAAACGCTTACACATACACACCGTGCCCACTTTGCATTTCCAATACGACCGCACACCCGAGCGCGCAGCCGATATGAACGCGCTGATCGCCCGTGCCGTCGCTTCACGCGCCCAAGAAAACGACTGACCATGAACTCGCCACGCACACGGGTGCAACGGCGTCCCGTGCATGGGGTGTTGTTGCTCGATAAACCGCTGGGTCTTTCCAGCAACCAGGCTTTGCAAAAAGCCAAGTGGTTGCTGCGCGCTGAAAAAGCTGGTCACACCGGTACTTTGGACCCATTGGCCACAGGCGTGTTGCCCTTGTGTTTTGGCGCGGCCACCAAATTCAGCCAATTGCATTTGGACGCCGACAAAACCTACGAGGCCGTGTTGCGCTTAGGCCAACGCACCACCACCGCTGACGCTGAAGGCGAAGTCATCGAAGAAGCTGCGGTCAACTTCACGCCGGAAAAATTGCAGCAAGTACAAGCCCTGTTCACCGGTGAACTCATGCAGTTGCCGCCCATGCACAGCGCTTTGAAAAAAGACGGCAAGGCTTTGTACGAATACGCACGCGCTGGCGTGGACGTGGAGCGCACACCGCGTCGCGTCACGATCTTTGAATTGCAATTGAGCGAAAGGCCCGTTGTTGATGGTGTGCGCAGCGTGGCCTTGCGCGCGCGTTGCAGCAAAGGCACGTACATACGCACGCTGGGCGAAGACATTGGCATGGCCCTCGGTTGCGGCGCGTTTTTGTCTTTTCTACGCCGCGTGCAAAGCGGTGTGTTTCACGCCAAAGACTGCGTCAGTTTGACCGAGTTAGAACAATGGCCCGAAGACAAACGCCACGCTGCTTTGCTGCCGGTGGACGCCTTGCTCGACAGTCATGAAGCCATCACATTGCAAAGCGATGATGCAGGGCGCTTCTTAAGCGGTTTGCGCCGCCGTGGCGACTGGCCTGACCATGCGCAAGTGGCTGTGTACGGCAGCGACCCGCATTCCCTGCTAGGCACCGCACACGTGCGTGCCGGTGAACTCATACCCGAACGCTTACTGAATCCCCAAGAAATCCAATCCTTACTCGAGAGTGCCGCATGACTTTACAAATCCGAAACATCGCCATCATTGCCCACGTTGACCATGGCAAAACCACCATGGTCGACCAACTGCTGCGCCAGTCCGGCACCTTTGCCGACCACGAAAAAGTGGTCGACACCGTCATGGACAACAACGCGATTGAGCGCGAACGCGGCATCACCATCCTGGCCAAAAACTGCGCGGTCAGTTGGAAAGGCACACTCATCAACATCGTCGTCACACCCTGACACGCGGACTTCGGCGGCGAAGTCGAACGCGCTTTGTCCATGGTCGACGGCGTGGTGTTGCTCATCGACGCGCAAGAAGGCCCTATGCCGCAAACCCGTTTCGTCACCAAAAAAGCATTGGCGCTGGGCTTGAAGCCCATCGTCGTGGTGAACAAAGTGGACAAACCCGGTTCACGCCCCAGCGTTGTCATCAACCAAGCATTCGAGTTGTTTGACAAGCTCGGCGCGACCGACGAACAACTCGACTTTCCCGTGGTCTACGCCTCCGGCATCAACGGCTGGTCTTCATTGGTTGAAGGCGAGCAGGGCGAGCAATGGGGCCCGGACATGTCAGCACTGTTTGAAACCGTGTTGAAACACGTGCCACCGCAAAGCGGCGACCCCGCCGCGCCTTTGCAATTGCAAATCTCTGCGCTGGACTTTTCCACTTTCGTCGGTCGCATTGGTGTGGGCCGCATCAGCGCCGGCACCATCAAACCCGGCATGGACGTGGTGGTGATGTCTGGTGAAGAAGGCGCACCGGTCAAAGGCCGTGTCAACCAGGTGTTGAAGTTCCAAGGCTTGGATCGCATTCAAGCCACCGAAG
>CAISPG010000092.1 GCA_903887325.1 uncultured Burkholderiales bacterium
CTCGATATTCGAGAAAACTGAGCTTTCAAGCGCCTTGCAGCTCGATGGCAACACAATCGATAAGGCAGATGTCAGTAACCAATTGAATTTATTCGCTTTTTAACCGGACACTACTGATAGCAAATAGTTCTTAAGCGGCATCATATCGACACTTCTGGCGCAATCAAATCCTCTGCCGTATTCTCCGCTTAAGTACAGAACCACTCTACCGGTAGCTTGAACTCGTTTGTAAACAGCGCCCAGATAGGCCACCGCACAGGCAGACTCGCAGATCTGACCTTCGCTGACGATGACTTCAACCGTCTGGGTTTGAAACAATTTGCCCAATTGGATGCCGAGCAAAAGATCCCCTTGAGCGGAATTCAGGTAAACCGGGCTCACCACCCGGCTGCCGTCTCTGCGTAAGCAAGGCTGTAGCGTTTGCATCAGGCTGTTCAGGCTGGACACGCTGGTGCTGTCAATCGTGCCTGAAAACTCCACCACGTCCAGGCTGCCGCTGGCGCAGTCGGGAAATTTCAAGTGGCTGAGCCTGGCTTGGAACAAATCACCTTGGATTGAATTGACCAATTGCATTTGCGAACCGGGATAGCCATAGGAATTCGAGCCCATGACAACGTGAAAAGGCACTTCCTGCTGGGCCTGACGCGGATGGACGCAGCCGAGAAATGCCAGCAACAGCAGCACGACGGGCAATCGTAGTGTGGAAAACATCATGGTTGACCTTGAGAAGAAAGGAAATTCGTTGACCTCTTCTTGGTCGACACCGTCACTGAAAACTTGAGTGCACAGGCCTGTCTGTGCGAGTGGCAAAGACAGGCCGGGTATGTCTGTTCAGTGAACCACCATCAAGGTGAACGGGAAGACATAAGCTTGCAAGGTCACCAAAATACCCACCAGGCAGGCCAGGGCGATTGAGTGGAAGAACACGAAACGCAGGATATCGCCTTCATGGTTGAACCAGCGTGTCGCGGTGGAGGCCACCACAATCGATTGGGCATCGACCATCTTGCCCATCACCCCGCCGGAGCTGTTGGCCGCGCCCATCAGGTTGGGCGACAAGCCCAGTTGCTCGGCTGCCACTTTTTGCATGCCACCAAACAGCACGTTGGAAGCAGTGTCAGAACCAGTCAGCGCCACGCCCAGCCAACCCATCAAGGTGCCGAAGAACGGGTAGAGCACGCCGGTGTTGGCAAATGCCAGTCCCAAGGTGGTGTCAGTGCCGGAGTAGCGTGTCAAAGAACCCAGGGCCAGCATCAACACAATGGTCAAGAGCGAGTAACGCACCAGCCATAAGGTGTTGAAGAAGATGCGAACCAGTTGCAGCGGGTTGTACTTCATGACCAGGCCGCCGACGATGGCTGACAGCAAAATACCGGTGCCGGTGGCTGACAGCAGATTCAATGTGTAAATAGCTGCTTCAGTTTTAGGTACTGGCACCACAGGCGGCATTTTTTCAATCAGGTTGTGCAAACCTTCCAGCGGAAACTTAGGCGCAAAAATGCTGTTCCAGTATTCCTTGACCGGAGGCAAACCCCAGATAAAGATGAACACGGTCAGAATCGCCCAAGGGGTCCAGGCGCGGATGATGTCTGCGCGTGAATGAATGGCGTGAACCTTGGCCGCGGGTTGTGCGCTGCCGCCGTCTTCTTCGTGGCCTTTGAGCGAAACCGATGTCCATATTTCAGCGGGTTGCCATACTTTCAGGAAACCGACCAGGCAAGTCATAGAGACCACCGCTGCGATCACGTCGACCAGCTCGGGGCCGATGTAGTTGGAGACCAAGAATTGCATGATGGCAAAACTGGCACCGGTGACCAGAATGGCCGGCCAGATTTGCATCATGGCGCGACGCCCGGCAAACGCCCAGATAAGCCAAAAGGGAACCAACAAAGAAAAGAAAGGCAATTGGCGACCGACCATGGCAGACACCGCCATCGCGTCATAGCCATGCACTTTGGCCAAGGTCAGAATAGGTGTGCCCAAAGCGCCGAAGGCTACAGGCGCGGTGTTGGCAATCAAAGACAAGCCCGAGGCCGCCAGCGGCGAAAAACCCAGTCCGATCAAAATAGCTGCAGTCACAGCCACAGGCGTACCGAAACCGGCTGCGCCTTCAAAGAATGCGCCGAAGGCAAACGCGATCAACAGCAATTGCAAGCGGCGGTCTTCGGTGATGCCAGCGATAGAGTCTTGCAAAATTTTGAAGCTGCCGTTTTGTTCAGTCAGTTGGTGCAGGAAGATGATGTTGAGCACAATCCAACCAATGGGCAACAAACCGGTGAGACCGCCGAATAGAGCTGCATTCGCTGCCATGCCGACCGGCATGCCATAAGTGAAAATGGCGACAGCCAATGCGGCGGCCAAGCCTGCGGCTGCGGCAATGTGCGCTTTCATGTGCAGGAAACCCAAACCCACCAACATGACAACCACAGGAATGGCCGCCAATAAAGTAGATAAAACCATGCTACCCATCGGGTCGTATATTTGTTGCCAAGTCATAGTGTGGTCTCCACGCGCAAAAACGAAAATTATAGGAAGAACAAGCAGAGGGTTTTCCTATCCCATTGAGAAACAGAGGAAATAATGATTGAACGCACTTTATTCAGCCCCGAGCATGAATCCTTTCGTAACAGTTTCAGGCGTTTCATGAATGCTGAAATAGCTCCATTCCATGCCGCATGGGAAGAGCAAGGCTATGTGGACAATGCGGTGTGGGCCAAGGCCGGGGCTTTGGGATTCCTGAACATGAGCATGCCCGCCACGCTCGGCGGCTCGGATGCCGATAAGCTGTTTTCGGTGGTGCAAATTGAAGAACTCAGCGCAGCGGGATTCACCGGTATTGGTTACGTGCTGCATTCGGAAATCGTGTCACCTTATTTGTTGCACTACGCAACGCCTGCGCAAAAGAACAAATACCTGCCGCGTTTGTCAAGTGGCGAGATGGTCGGCGCGATTGCCATGACCGAACCGTCGGCCGGCAGCGATTTGCAAGGCATCAAGTCCACCGCCGCGCTGCAAGCTGACGGCAGCTATGTGTTGAACGGCAGCAAAACCTACATCACCAACGGCTGGCATTCGGACCTGGTAATCGTGGTCGCCAAGACCAACCCGGCGGCAGGCGCCAAAGGCACGAGTTTGTTTTTGGTGGAAGCAGGCACGCCCGGTTTCACCAAAGGCAAGCCCTTGCACAAGCTGGGCTTGAAAGCGCAAGACACCTGCGAGCTGTTTTTCGACAACATGCATCTGCCCGCCGACAGTCTGCTCGGCGGCGCGGACTACCTGAACCGGGGATTCATTTGCCTGATGGAGCAACTGCCCTGGGAGCGTTTGCAAATTGCCATCGGCGCGGTGGCTGCATCTCAAGCCGCCATCGGTTGGACGCTGGATTTCGTCAAGCAACGCCATGTGTTCGGACAACCCGTGGCAGCATTTCAAAACACCCGTTTCAAGCTGGCTGAATTGCAAACCGAGGTGCAGATTGCCCGCGTGTTTGTAGACAAATGCACTGAACTCCTTTTGCAAGACAAACTCGACACGGCCACGGCCAGCATGGCGAAATACTGGACCACCGATTTGCAATGCAAGGTCATGGACGAATGCGTGCAACTGCACGGCGGCAGCGGCTTCATGTGGGAGTACCCGATCACGCGCGCTTACGCCGATGCGCGTGTGCAGCGGATTTACGGCGGCACCAATGAAATCATGAAGGAAGTCATCACCCGCAGCATGGGGCTGGGATTGAAATAAACCGCGTCTTTAGCTGATGCTCAAGGTGTGAAGTTCAAATTCACCTTTTGAGCGGTCTGCAAAATAACAGCGCAGTGTTTCTTTGACGGTGCGAAAAGCAAGGTCATCCCAGGGAATATCTGCTTCGCTGAATAAACGGGCTTCCAGGGTTTCGTGGCCGGGGTTGAACACCGGGCTTTGCAAAGCCGCCAGGAAAAAGTAATGCACCTGGCCGACGCGCGGTACATCAACGACAGTGAACAGGTTTTGCATTTCGATTTGCGCACCGGCTTCTTCATCGGTTTCCCTGGCTGCGCCTTCGGCCAGGGTTTCGCGCATCTCCATGAAGCCCGCAGGCAGGGTCCAAAAGCCTTTGCGCGGCTCGATATTGCGTTTACACAGCAAGACCTGGTCTTGCCACACCGGAACCGTGCCGACCACGTTCAACGGGTTTTCGTAATGCACGGTGTGACACGCCGGGCAGACCGCCCTCAAACGGGTATCGCCGTCGTCCGGCAGGCGTTGAACCACAGCGGTACCGCAGTTTTTGCAATGTTTGATCGAGGCCGGGCCGGGGTGGGACATGTTGTGAGAAAAAGTAGGGGCAGGGCAGGCCTGCAATGACTTGAGTTTAGGACAGTCTCAGCTCAGGCGGTCGGCAGATTGGCGTTATCCTTGGAACATGAAACTGCATAACTACTTCCGTTCATCCGCGTCCTTCAGGGTGCGTATCGCCTTGGCGCTCAAAGGTTTGTCTTACGACTACCTGCCGGTGCATCTGGCCAAGGGTGAGCAACTCAAGGACAGCTTCACCAGCCTCAACAGTGACGCCCTGGTCCCCATGCTGGAGATCGATGGATTGCGTTTGACCCAGTCGCTGGCCATCATCGAATACCTGGAAGAAACCCGCCCCACGCCCGCCTTGCTGCCGGCCGATGCGCCCGGGCGCGCCCGAGTCAGGGCGCTGTCGCAATCCATCGCCTGCGAAATTCACCCTTTGAACAATTTGCGTGTGTTGAAGTACTTGAGCAACACCCTCAAGCTGGATGAAGACAGCAAAAACACCTGGTATCGCCATTGGGTGCGCTTGGGCTTGCAAGCATTTGAGCAGCAGCTGTTGCATTGCCCGTCGGGCCCGTATTGCCATGGCGACACACCCGGCATGGCCGATTGCGTGCTGGTGCCGCAAATCTTCAACGGCAAACGCTTTAACGTGGATTTCTCCGGCCTGGAGAAAACCATGGCGGTTTTCCAAGCCTGTATGGACTTGCCCGCATTCCAACAAGCCCAGCCAAGCGCCTGCCCCGACTTTGAAGCTTGAATTACCGCTTTGGCCCGGCGCGCGCTTGTTTTGCAGCAGCCGCAGCGGCGGCGTGTCCGCGCCCCCTTATGACAGCTTGAACCTGGGCGACCATGTCGGGGATGACCCGGCCAATGTGGCCATCAACCGCCAGCGCCTGGCCCATTTATGGGGCGCGCGTCCGGTAGTCATGCAACAGGTCCACGGCACTGAGTTGGTGTGCATTGATTCAATACCTGAAGGACAGTTGCTGCAAGCAGACGCTTGTTGGAGCACACAGTCAGGCCTTGCCTGCACCATCATGGTGGCTGATTGCCTGCCTGTGCTTTTTTACCTGCGCAGCGCCCGGGTGGTGGCCGCCGCCCACGCCGGCTGGCGCGGACTGGCCGCAGGCGTGCTGCAAACCACCTTGAACAAACTGGCTGAATTCGGCGATCTGCAAGACTTGCGCGTTTGGCTGGGGCCTTGCATAGGACCGCAGGCTTTTGAAGTCGGAGCTGAGGTTATGCAGGCTTTTTGCGCCTCAGATCCCTTGGCGGCAGGGGGATTTAAAGAGGCCGCCACGCCGGGTAAGTTCATGGCTGACCTGGCCTGGCTGGCCCGACACTTATTGCGTCAACACGGGTTGACAGAGGTGCAGGGCAACGACAGCAGCGCCCCCTGGTGCACCTTTTTGCAGCAGCCCGGCTTTTTTTCGCACCGACGTGACGGGGTCAGCGGCAGGTTCGCTGCGGGTATAGCCTTAGTTTGAAAGTTTGTCAGTGATTTGTCGGGGTAGATGGCTTAAGATGATTCGCATTCAAGCCAACGAACATCCACATGAAGTCTTTACCCGTCTTGAGTTTTCCGCCGGAGCAGCTTGCCAAGCTGCAAGCGTATTACGCCCAGGAAATGCAGCAACTGTGGCAACAGGGCTTGCAAACCAATCCGGTACTCAAAGACAGACGCTTCGCTGGTGAAGCCTGGCAGCACAACCCCGTGGCGGCTTTCAATGCCGCCATGTACCTGCTGAATGCGCGCACTTTGTTGAGCATGAGCGACATGGTGGACACAGACGAAAAAACACGTGCGCGTATCCGCTTCTCTATTGAGCAGTGGGTGGCTGCGGCTGCGCCGAGCAACTTTCTGGCATTCAACGCCGATGCCCAGCAAAAAGCCATAGACACCAAGGGCGAGAGCATCATGCAAGGCGTGCAAAACATGTTGCACGACATGCGCCAGGGTCATGTGTCCATGACAGATGAGAGCAAGTTCGAGGTCGGCAAAAACGTTGCCGGCAGCGAAGGCGCGGTGGTTTTTTGAAAACGATATTTTTCAGCTCATCGAATACAAACCGCTCACGCCCAAGGTGTTCCAGCGTCCGTTTCTGCTGGTGCCGCCTTGCATCAACAAGTTTTACATCCTCGATCTGCAACCGGCCAATTCATTCATCCGCCATGTGGTGGCACAGGGACACCGCACGTTTGTCGTCAGCTGGCGCAACCCGGACGCGTCCATGAACCACGCTACCTGGGACGATTATGTGGAAAAAGGCGTGATACAGGCCATAGAGGTGGCGCGCAGCATAGGCAATATGCCGCAGATCAATGCGCTGGGTTTTTGTGTCGGCGGCACGCTGCTAACCAGCGCTTTGGCGGTGTTGGCGGCGCGCGGCCAAGACCCGGTGGCGAGCGCCACTTTGTTGACCACGTTGGTTGATTTCAAAGATGTGGGCGTGCTCGATGTGTTCATCGACGAGCCTTTTGTGCAATACCGCGAAGCCCAGTTCTCGCAAGGCGGGCTGATGGCCGGGCGCGACATGGCTTCTACCTTCAGTTTTTTGCGCCCCAATGATTTGGTGTGGAACTATGTGGTCGGCAATTACCTCAAGGGTGAGATGCCGCCGCCGTTTGATTTGTTGTACTGGAACAGCGACGCCACCAATCTGCCGGGCCCTTTGTACTCTTGGTACCTGCGCCAAACCTATCTGGAAAACAACCTGGTCAAACCCGGCAAGGTGGTGATATGCGGCGAAAAAATTGATTTGCGAAAAGTAGATCTGCCCGTGTACATCTACGGTTCGCGCGAAGACCATATCGTGCCCATCTCTGCGGCTTATGCGTCCACGCAAGCACTGCCTGGCCCCAAGCGCTTTGTCATGGGCGCTTCCGGTCATATTGCAGGTGTCATCAACCCGCCTGCCTCCGGCAAACGCAGCCATTGGCTGGCCAAGTCAGCCGACTTCCCCAAGTCCGCTGATGAATGGATGGCCAAGGCAGAAGAAAAACCTGGCAGCTGGTGGCCCGATTGGTACGCCTGGCTGAAAAAACACGCCGGTCAGCAAATTGCAGCCCCCAAAACCTATGGCAGAGGCAAACACAAGGTCATAGAACCTGCGCCCGGCCGTTACGTCAAAACCTGGGCCGGCTGATAACCCTTTTCAAAACCATCTGAGGAAGACAAACCATGAGTCAAAAAATTGCATACGTCACCGGCGGCATGGGCGGCATCGGTACCGCCATTTGCCAGCGCCTGCACAAAATGGGCTACAAAGTCATTGCCGGTTGCGGCCCAAGCCGTGATTTTGACAAATGGCTGGGCGAGCAAAAAGCCATGGGCTATTCTTTTTACGCGTCGGTCGGCAATGTGGCTGATTGGGAGTCCACCACCGCTGCTTTCACTAAGGCTGTTGAACAGCACGGCGTGATTGATGTGCTGGTCAACAACGCCGGTATCACGCGCGACCGCATGTTCCTGAAAATGACGCCGGAAGACTGGAAAGCGGTGATCGACACCAACTTGAACGCCATGTTCAACGTCACTAAGCAAGTGGTGCCCGGTATGGTGGACAAAGGCTGGGGCCGCATTATTCAGATTTCTTCTGTGAACGGTGAAAAAGGCCAGTCCGGTCAAACCAATTACTCGGCGGCCAAGGCCGGTATGCACGGATTCACCATGGCATTGGCGCAGGAAATGGCCAACAAGGGCGTGACGGTGAACACCGTCAGCCCGGGCTATATCGGTACCGACATGGTCAAGGCCATCAAGCCTGAAATATTGGAAAAAATCGTCGCCACCATTCCCGTCAAACGTTTGGGCACGCCCGAAGAGATTGGCTCCATCGTTGGCTGGTTGGCGGGCGACGAATCAGGCTTTACCACCGGCGCAGATTTCTCCTGCAACGGCGGACTCCACATGGGATGACGCGAATGAAAGCAGCCTGGTACGAAAAAAACGGTACCGCCCGCGATGTGATGATCGTCGGCGAACAGACCACTCCGCAACCCGCTGCCGGTGAGGTGCGGGTGGCTTTGCATTGCAGCGGCGTCAATCCGTCTGACGTCAAGTCGCGCACCGCGCGGCCGCTGGGCGGCCCGCTGATCATTCCTCACAGCGACGGTGCAGGCATCATCGATGCGGTGGGCGAGGGCGTAGACACATCGCGCATAGGCGAACGCGTCTGGACCTGGAATGCGCAATGGCAACGCCCGTTCGGCACCGCTGCCCAGTTCGTTTGTCTGCCGTCAGCTCAGGCAGCCCCTTTGCCTGATGAAGTGTCGTTCCAGATCGGTGCCTGCATGGGCATACCGGGTTTGACTGCCTTGCAAGCGGTGCGCATAGCCGGGGACGTGACCAAGCAAACCGTGCTGGTCACTGGCGCTTCTTCAGCGGTAGGTCATTACGTCACGCAAATGCTCAAACGCTTGGGTGCTAAAGTCATAGGCACAGTAGGTTCTGAAGCCAAGGCCGCGCATGCCAAAGCTGCCGGTGCAGACCATTGCCTGTTGTACAAAACCGAAGACGTGGTCGCCCGTGTCAAAGAACTGACCGGCGGCAAAGGCGTGGACACCATCATCGACATGGATTTTTCCACAACGGTTCAGTGGATGACCCAAGGAATTTTGCGCCCCCACGGTCACTTGGTGTGTTACGGCTCGAACCCGCCGATGGACGTGCCGGTCAATTTCCGCGCCATGCTGTTCAACTCGTTCACCATGAGTTTCTTTCTGGTGTATGACTTGCCTGAGGATCAGCGCGAACCCTGCGTGTATATCTTGAATGCCATGTTGAAAAGCAAGCAGTTGATCCACAGCATTGGTGCCGAGTTCAGCTTAGACCAGGTGGTTCAAGCGCACGAAACCGTCGAGGCTGGGAAAACAATAGGCAATGTGGTGATCAACATCGCGCATTGAACATTGGCAGGATGTCGGTTTGGATCGGGCGTCGTATTTTTTGTCATGAAAAAGACCTTTGCCATTTTTTTGCATCACCCGACCTGCTCCACCGATTCGGTCAATGGGGTGATGGCGGCGTTGGCACCGATGGCGCGCATCAAGTTGTTCACCAAGCACAAGGTGGCTGCTGGTTTTTTTGACGATGTGGACTTGGTGGTGTTTCCCGGCGGCGACGGTGAGGCCACCGCGTTTCGCAGCGTGCTCAAACCCAATCTTGCAGATGTGCGCGCCTTTGTGCAGCGCGGCGGTAAATACCTGGGCATTTGCATGGGTGCGTATTGGGCGGATGCGTATTACTTCAATCTGTTGAAAAGCACGCGTTGCGTGCAATACATCAAACGTCCCAAAGCCGATATCCGCTCCTCCTACGGCACCACCGCCCCGGTGAACTGGCGCGGCAAGATGGAGCGCATGTATTTTTACGACGGCCCCACGTTCACCGGCGGCAGTTTTGACACCGTGGCCAGTTATGCCAATGGTGACCCGATGGCGATAGTGCAAGGTTCTGTGGGATTGGTGGGCTGCCATCTGGAAAGCCAGGCGCATTGGTACAGCAAAAAATACATGCAGCCACATTGGCACCATCACGCGCACCACCCCATGCTTTGTCAGTTTGTGGCGGACTATTTATTGCAATCGCGGCAAATGCATTTGTTCTGATCGCAGTACGATATCCCACCTTGAAAAATAATTCGGATTCACAGTTGTTAGACAGACGTTTGAGCGTGGCGCCCATGATGGATTGGACCGATCGCCATTGCCGTTACTTTCACCGCTTACTTTCAAGTCGCGCACTGCTTTACACCGAGATGGTGACCACAGGCGCATTGATACACGGGGACCGACCGCGTCACTTGGATTTCAGCGCAGAAGAACACCCGGTCGCACTGCAACTTGGCGGCAGCGAACCGGCCGATCTGGCCAAAGCCGCGCGCCTAGGCGAGCAATGGGGCTATGACGAAATCAACCTCAACTGCGGTTGCCCCTCAGAGCGAGTACAGCGCGGCGCTTTTGGCGCTTGTCTCATGGCTGAACCGCAACTCGTCGCTGATGGCGTCAAAGCCATGATGGATGTGGTGTCGGTGCCGGTCACGGTCAAGCACCGCATAGGCATAGACAAAACCGAAAGCTATGACTTTGTGCGCGATTTTGTGGGGGCGGTAGCCGAGGCCGGTTGCAGCGCTTTCATCGTGCACGCGCGCAATGCCTGGCTGAAAGGCATTTCGCCCAAAGAAAACCGTGAACTGCCGCCGCTCAAACCTGACTGGGTGTTGCGCTTGAAAACCGATTTCCCAAGCTTGCATTTTTCTATCAACGGCGGCATCAAAACCATGGCGCAAATCCATCAACATTTGCAGCAGCTCGACGGCGTCATGGTCGGGCGCGAGGCTTACCACAACCCTTGGTTGCTCAGCGAGTGGGACGAGGCGTTGGGCGACGCACCATCACTGTTGACGCGTGACGATGTCGAAGCGCAAATGGTGGTTTACATGCAAACGCAAGCCAAGCTGGGCGAGCCATGGTTCGCCGTTTCTCGCCACATGCTGGGCTTGCGCCATGCTCAACAGGGCGCGCGCAAATGGCGGCAGGTCTGGAGTGATCACCGTTTAAAGCATTTGCCTGTTGCCGAGGTGGCATTGCTGGCTAAGCAAGGCTTGGCCGAATACGCAGGCGCGGCCAAACCGGAGTTGCTGTCACAGCCGGATTGATTCACGCGCCTGACTGCTTCCCCCCGATATGCGGTGATTGCCGTGTGGTTGATTCCGGCCTTGTGATCCCTCAACTACATAGGTGCGCGGCTCTCGCCCGGTGTGGTGCAAGCGCATACCTTGGCGCTGGTGCAGAAACAGCCGATGTATCAGGCAAGATAAATGGTTATTAAAACTTTTTAGGCAAATTAAGCTATATTTTTTAAGTTAATTTAATTAATATAAGCATGAAATAGTACTTCCACTCTTGGAGGCCAAGGTCATGCCTGATTTTTTTAAAAATTTGTACAGCACCGCTGTAAGCGGATGGCTTGTCATCGCTTTGACTGCTTGCGGGGGCGGCAATGGCTCGGGTTCTGCAACTGACAACAGTGCAGCGCTGGAACGTATCAACCAG
>CAISPG010000093.1 GCA_903887325.1 uncultured Burkholderiales bacterium
AAGTTATGCCTGATGACCATAGCGACGTGGTACCACTCCTTCCCATCCCGAACAGGACAGTGAAACGCGTCAGCGCCGATGATAGTGCGGATCCCCGTGTGAAAGTAGGACATTGTCAGGCTATTACAGCCGCAGAAAGCCCGACTCGAAGGAGTCGGGCTTTTTGTCTTTTCGGATCAGATACTGGGATAAAAAGACATCAAGGCTTTGATAAAAATAAAAACTACAGATTAACTTGGAATAGGCAAAATTGAACATAATGAAAGCATTGAGATTAGATTGAAACAGTGTGGACAAATTGAATAAAGCTATTAAGAACAGACGCAGTCTAAGTCAACGACTCAGGCATTCTGTGGAAAAACTCTTGCCTACTGTAAAAACGCGTGAACACTTGCTTGATCTGATAGGCGTTGCAGAACAAAAAAATTTGATTGGAACAGAAAGCCGCATCATGCTTGAGGGTGTGCTGAAAATCAGCGGAATGCATGTGGCTGAAATCATGATACCTGCGCCAAAAATGGATATGCTGGATATCAGTATGAACATAGATGAAATGATGGACAAGATCATAGACATCGGTCATTCGCGTTATCCAGTCTATGAGGTTGAAAAGGAAAATATCATCGGCGTTTTAATGACCAAGGATGTCTTAAAGTGGCAAAGAGCACCTGAAATCAATTTAAAAGTATTGTTGCGAACCGCTATATTTGTTCCTGAAACAAAAAATCTTACAGATTTACTAAGAGATTTCAAGAAAAATAGGAACCACATGGCAATGGTGGTCGATGAATTCGGGCGTATATCAGGGCTAGTGACATTTGAAGATTTGTTGGAAGAAATCGTCGGTGAAATAGAAGATGAATTTGATACAGATACAGATGATGGGGAAATATACAGCCTGGTTGACAAATCTTTCAGGGTTGCTGGTCATACAGATGTATCCAAAATCAACGAATCTTTCAATGTTCAATTAAATAGTGATGAACAGCAGGAACAATTCGAGACCATAGGCGGGTTGATTGCTCATTTAATAGGACATGTGCCCGGCAAAGGTGAGCATTACGACATACAAGGATTACGTTTTGAAGTCATGCATTCAAAAAGCGGTGTGGTTAAGTGGTATCGAGTTAAACGTATAGGTAACTGAAAAATTTGAAAGCCTTCAATATTACTAAATGGCTGTTAGTCGTTTTAGGCGCAGTAGGCATGGCGTGGGTTGGTTTAAATATATTTCACGGCTATATCAACAGCTTATTGCAAGTAGTAGGCTTGTCCGTTCTAGCCGCTTGCTTGTACAAGTTTCCCGACCGAGCTTTTTCGTTGTCCTGGGCTTTCGCAGTCACTTGGTTAAGCGTTTCAGTTTGGTGGTTGTATATAGCATTGCATGATGTAGGTGGTATGCCATCTGTAATTAGCGTATTGGCTATCTTATTGTTGTGTGCAGGTCTAGGGTTTTATTACGCAGCTGCTTTAAAGTTGTTTATACGCGCACATAAAGAATTAAACCCTTGGTTGATGCATGCCTTGTTTGCATCATGCTGGACACTGGCTGAGTTAGCGCGCGCACAATGGTTCACAGGTTTCCCGTGGAGTGCTATTGGTTATGCGCATGTAAACAGTTTACTTTCATACGCAGCACCCTGGGTCGGTGTGTACGGCATAGGATTTTTAGCAGCATGTGCATCTTCATGGCTGGCAATTCAAATACTGAGTCAGGAAAAATCAACTTTCTTGAAAATAAAAATTGCAGTTGTACTTCTACTAATAAGTCTTCCCGCAGTCAGAGAAGAAGATACACAAGGAAGAATGTTGAAAGTCAATTTATTGCAGGCGAATATCAGTCAAACCACAAAATTTAACAGTGGCAGGCAACAAGCTTTGGACTGGTATGCCGAGGAATTGCAAAAAACCCAGGCGGAATTAACTGTGCTTCCCGAAATAGCCATTCCATATTTTGAAAATGAGTTACCAGCAGGATACTGGGAAAAAATAAAAGGCAAATTCAAGGATGAAAAGCAAGTAGCCTTACTAGGAATTCCAACTCTGGACAAAGAAAAAGGCTACGGTAATTCAGCGGTTGGACTGGGTTTTGGCGTCGAGCAGCAGTACGATAAATACCATCTGGTGCCTTTCGGAGAGTTCACACCTGAAAGCATGAAATGGTTTACACGATTGATGGTCAATGATATGGGGGACTTCAACAGAGGCGCTGTCAAACAAGCGCCATTTGCCTGGCGAGGTCACAACTTCAGTATGACCATATGTTATGAAGATTTATTTGGTGAAGATCTCGCAGTGAGATTCATAGAAACAGACAAAATACCAACTGTGTTTATCAATATCAGCAACATAGCCTGGTTTGGCGACAGCATGGTGGTGAACCAGCATCTGGACATAGCCAGAATGCGAAGTCTGGAATTTGATAGACCCACCATAAGAGCCACCAATACCGGTGGCACGGCCATCATTTCAGCAGAAGGCCGTATTGTTCAGCAACTTCCTTCGTTTATTCGTGGAAACTTACAAGGACAAGTGCTGAGCAAATCCAGTGGAATCACTCCTTTTGCTTATTGGGCAGGCCACTGGGGATTAATGCCGCTTTGGATAGTTTGCTTGATTGTCATGGGTCTTTCTTTGTATTTGAAAAGAAGATCAGATAAGCCCAAGCAGCATCTGTAAAATGAAAAAATGCTGACATTTCAACAAATCATTCTGCAACTACAAAACTACTGGGATGCTCAAGGTTGTGCTTTACTGCAACCTTATGACATGGAAGTCGGCGCAGGCACATCGCATACAGCTACTTTTTTGCGCGCCATCGGTCCTGAGCCTTGGAAAGCTGCTTATGTACAGCCGTCGCGTCGCCCAAAAGATGGCCGCTATGGCGAGAACCCAAACCGTTTGCAGCATTATTACCAATACCAAGTGGTGCTCAAGCCGGCCCCTTCAAATATTCTCGATTTGTACTTAGGTTCATTGAAAGCTTTAGGCTTTAACCTGCAAAACAACGACATACGCTTTGTTGAAGATGATTGGGAAAATCCGACTTTAGGCGCTTGGGGTCTGGGTTGGGAGGTCTGGTTGAACGGCATGGAAGTCACGCAGTTCACTTATTTCCAGCAAGTCGGTGGCATAGATTGCAAACCCATTACCGGCGAAATCACTTACGGGCTTGAACGCCTGGCCATGTATTTACAAGGCGTAGACAATGTGTACGACTTGAAGTGGACACAAGGTTTGAGTTATGGTGATGTCTACTTGCAAAATGAAAAAGAACACTCAGCCTACAACTTCGAGCACAGTGATGCGGAATTTCTATTCATAGCATTCAGCGCACATGAAAAACAAGCTAAATACCTGATGTCGCAAGAATTGGCTTTGCCGGCTTATGAGCAGGTATTGAAAGCAGCACATTCTTTCAATTTACTTGACGCGAGAGGCGCCATCAGTGTGACAGAGCGTGCCGCGTACATAGCTCGTATACGAAATATGGCGAGAAGCGTGGCGCAAAGTTATCTGGAAAGTAGAAAAAGGCTTGGATTTCCAATGGCACCGGCCGCTTGGGTGGCTGAATACATGGCCAGGGATGCAACCGCATGAGCGCTCACAATTTATTGGTTGAATTGCTGGTTGAAGAACTGCCGCCTAAAGCATTGAAAAAAATTGGCGATGCTTTTTCAACGGAAATTTGGTTGAGCTTGCGAGATCAAAATCTAATCTCTTACAACGATATAGAACTCGGCAAAAATCCTATTGCATATGCTTCCCCGCGCCGTCTGGCCGTGTGGATTCAAAATGTAAAAACTCAAGCTGACGACAAAGAAGTACTGCAAAAACTCATGCCCGTCAGTGTCGGCTTAGACGCCCAAGGTAAGCCCACACCTGCCTTGCTTAAAAAAATGCAAGCGCTAGGTGTGGTCTGTGAAAACCATGATGAATTGTTAAAAAAATTGCACAGAGCAGTTGACGGCAAGACTGAAGCGCTGTTTTACACCAGCACAGTCAAGGGCGCCGGTTTGCAGCAGGGCTTGCAAAAAGCGCTGGAAGAAGCATTGCATAAATTGCCCATACCAAAAGTCATGCAATACCAGTTGCACCAGGATTGCGACCTGCCCGGGTGGAGTAGCGTGAGTTTTGTCCGGCCGGCCCATGGTTTGATTGCCTTGCATGCAGACCAGCTAGTGAATGTCAGCGTTTTGGGTTTGAGGTCAGGTAACACCACCCTAGGTCACCGTTTTGAAGCTGCAAAAACGCCGGTGTTGATTGGCCATGCAGATGAATACGAGCAAACCATGGCTGACGATGGTGCGGTTATCGCGGGCTTTGATGACAGAAGCCTCACTATGTTGCGAGCGCTCAGATCTGAAGCTAAAAAACTGGGGGCACGCCTAGAGGTTGAACCTGAGGGTTTGGCAGATGAAGAGGCAGAAACATTTTTACTAAATAATGAATTGGTACAAGAAGTGACATCATTGGTGGAGCGTCCCACGGTCATGGCTTGTCGCTTTGAAGAAGTGTTTTTGCAAGTTCCGCCAGAGTGTTTGATATTGACCATGAAGGCCAATCAAAAGTATTTCCCCTTGTTAAATAAAACCGGGAAACTGAGCAACAGCTTTTTGATCGTTAGCAATATCAATCCGGCAGACGCAAGTGCCGTGATTGCTGGCAATGAACGAGTGGTACGTCCGCGTTTATCTGACGCAAAATTCTTTTATGACCAAGACCGGAAAAAAACACTTGAATCCAGAGTGCCTAGTTTAGATAAAGTGGTTTATCACAACCAGTTGGGGACACAAGGCGATCGCATGCACAGAGTCTGCGCTATTGCAGAATCCATCGCAAAAGGCTTGGTTGAGGCAGGTATACAAGTGTGGACTAAGGATGAACAGCAACTGGTGAGTTTGAGTGTACGTGCTGCGCGCTTGGCAAAAACCGATTTGCTGACCGACATGGTCGGAGAATTCCCCGAGCTGCAAGGCATCATGGGTCGCTACTACGCTATCAATGATGGTGAGGACATACTTGTTGCAGAAGCTATCGCAGACCATTACAAGCCCAGTTTTGCAGGTGATGAATTGCCGCGCAGCGACGTCGGTCGTGTTGTCGCCATGGCAGACAAACTCGAGACATTGGTAGGCATGTTCGGCATAGGTAACTTACCCACTGGCGATAAAGATCCGTTTGCACTCAGACGTCATGCCTTGGGCGTGACGCGCATATTGGTTGAAGAGAAACTAAAAATCAGTGTCAACAGCTTGCTCGATTTGGCTTTGGCGGCATTTGTGCCGGCCTCCGTGGCAGCTTTTGATAAGAACCGATTGGAAGTGTTTTTTCAAGAGCGGCTTATTAACTTTCTGGAAGCAGATCGTTACCCGCTCAACCACATCATGGCTGTGCTCGGGGCGGACAATTTACAAGACTGGAGTCAAGTCAGAGAGCGTCTGGATGCGGTGGCGCATTTCTCCGGATTGCCCGAGAGTCAAGCGTTGGCGGCTGCCAATAAGCGTATATCGAATATCCTGAAGAAATCTCAGGATGCGGTAAATACCAAACTTGATCCAAGCTTGTTCAAAGAGAAAGCAGAGCAGGTACTCTTTGAAAAACTAAATATTGTTGCTTTAGAAGCTCATTCTTTGTATGAAGCTCAAGATTACACAGGCTCATTGCAAGCACTGGCAGGTTTGAGGGATGCGGTTGACGCATTCTTCAACGATGTGATGGTCAATGCGGAAGACACAGCGCTCAGGTTAAACCGTTTGGGTTTGTTGAAACTGTTGCACTCACACATGAACCGCGTTGCTGATTTGTCGCGCCTGGCACTTTGAGTCACGCATGAACAACAAAATCATCATCCTGGACCGCGACGGCACCATCAACCGCGACAGCGACGACTACATCAAATCTCCTGAAGAGTGGCAGCCATTACCCGGCGCACTTGAAGCCATCGCCAGATTGAGCCAAGCCGGTTGGCATTTGGTGATTGCCAGCAACCAGTCAGGCCTGGGTCGTGGTCTGTTTGATGTGGCCACATTGAACCAGATGCACGACAAGATGAACAAGATGTTGTCGGCGGCAGGAGGCCGCATAGACGCTATTTTTTATTGCCCGCATGTGCCCCAAGACCAGTGCAGTTGCAGAAAACCATTGCCAGGTTTGTTCGAACAAATCGGCGACCGCTTCGGTGCTCAACTGGATCAGGTGAACGCTGTCGGGGATACCTTGCGTGATGCCCAGGCTGCCGCCGCTGTGGGCTGCCGTACGCATCTGGTTTGCACAGGCAAAAGCGAGGGCTGGAAAGGTCCGGGTTTGCCGGAAGGTTTTCCACCGGACACCTTGGTGCATGAGAATCTGGCCGCTTTTGCCGATTGGATGTTGAGCCGGCCGATCACTACCGTGCAAAACCATAATAACAAGAGCGAGTGATGGCACTGCTTCGTTCATTGCTGCATATGTTGTGGATGCTGTTGACTGTCATACCTTGCGCGCTGGTATTGCTGGGAGCTGCCGGCTTGCGTTTCAGTGGTCCCAGGCTATACCGCATTGCAGCTTTTTGGCTGGGTCTGGCCATCAGCGGTGCCAAGTACATACTGGGCATACGCTATGTGGTCGAGGGAAGCGAAAACCTTCCTGCGACAGATCAACCGGTGGTATTGCTGGTCAAACACCAATCGACCTATGAAACATTTTTAATGCCAGTGATCATGCCCAGCGATCTGGCCTATGTATTCAAACGGGAGTTGCTGTATGTGCCTTTTTTCGGCTGGGCCATAGGCCGACTGGACATGGTGCATATTGACCGTAAATTGAAGTCGCAAGCCTTTAATAAAGTGGTGCAGCAAGGTCGCGAATTGCTGTCGCGCGGCATCTGGGTCATCATGTTTCCTGAGGGCACGCGCATACCGCGCGGCCAAGCGGGTAAATACAAATCGGGTGGCGCAAGACTGGCCATAGAAGCCGGCGTGCCGGTTATTCCGGTGGCTGTGAATTCAGGGGTGTGCTGGCCTCGCAAAGCGTTTGTCAAATACCCGGGCACTGTCACTGTGTCCATTGGACCGGTGATCAGCAGCCAGGGTCGTCAAAGCGATGAACTCATGGCTGAAGTTCAGCAATGGATAGAAACCGAGATGCATCGCTTGGACCCGACTGCTTACGCTCAAGACATGAACCGGCCATGAAGTCCTTTGTTCAATTGGCGCTTGACTGGCTGGATATCCCCGCCAAGGTGCAGATCGACAACAACGAACAATCACGTGAAAGCCAACAGCCGACACAAAGCCTGGCGCTTGCCAGCGGCATCGCCCGGTTTCACCATCCACGCGCCAACCGGCATATACATTTAGGCATAGGCAGTGCGGACTACCGCTTAACCCGCAGCAAACGCAAGTCCATTGGTATGAGTGTGGGGCCGGACGGTCTGGATGTCAGAGCACCGCGTTGGGCCAGCATGGGTGCCATTGAAACTGCCTTACACGAAAAAGGCGAATGGATTTTGCGTAAATTGCAGGAAATGCAGGAGCGGCAAAAACACATGCAAGCCAGCGTGATTGAATGGCGCGATGGCATCAGTCTGCCGTTTATGGGTGAGCAAGTTGTATTGCAATTAGATTCATCGCATCTTTTCAAAGGGGCGGGTGCGCGCCTGGAGGACTGCGGCACAACGGACGCTCCGTGCACCAACCGTGTCTTGAAGGTGTCGGTAGCGCAGACGGCCGACGCCGCACAAATCAGGGACGCCGTGCAAGCCTGGTTGATGCAACAGGCCAAGCAGTTATTTGCGCAAAGACTAAACCATTTCGCCCCAGCGCTGGGGGTGCAGTGGAAAAAACTGTCGTTAAGCAATGCCAGCACCCGTTGGGGAAGCGCCACCTCTGACGGCAATATTCGTTTGAACTGGCGCTTAATCCATTTCAAACTTGACATCATCGACTACGTGGTGGTGCATGAACTCAGCCACTTGCGTGTGATGGACCACAGCCCCATGTTTTGGGAGACAGTACGTCATGTTGTTCCCGACTATGCGCAACGCCGCGCTCAGCTCAGGGATGAGTCATTGCCGCAGTGGGCTTAAACCGGTAGATGTGCTGTTCGTCTTGGTAGCGTTCAATTTCCTGCCCGAACCATAGGTAATGCAAATGGGCCAACGCTTCGCCAATGGCAAACGTCGTTTGATGCGCATCAAGTTGGCGAGTGAACAATACAGACATGGCGTCTACCGCCGACAGGTTATTTGCAGCCAACGCGGCTTTGAGTTCCTCTAAGCGCTTGTCATGGTGATCAATCAGCTGAGCAATACGTTGATGCAGACCCGTGAAAGGCTTGCCGTGGGAAGGCAAAGTCAGGCAATCGGCTGGAAGGTGTGCGAATCTGGTCAATGAAGTTAAAAACAAACGCAAAGGGTCGGCGAGCGGCTCGGAATCGTAAACGCTGATGTTGCTTGAAATTCGGGGTAACACCATATCGCCGCTGATCAATACATTCAATGCAGGGCAGTGCAAGGCTATATGTTCAGGGGCATGGCCGTAGCCGCTGATGCAATGCCAGTCGTTGTCACCGATACGCAAGACCTGTGAATCCATGATGCGAACAAATTGGCTAGGCAAAGCCGGCACCATATGGCCGAATTGCAATTTGCGGTCGCTTAAAGCTTCATACACCACGGGATCCACCAGGCCGTGTGCCTTGAAAAAAGCCACGGCCTGATCGCTGTGACGTTCATCCGGCGTAGCCACCAAAGTACGGGCCGTGTGGTAGTCGGTGGCGCTGATGAACAAAGGCACTTGCCAGCGTTTGCACAGCCAGTGCGCCAGTCCCAGGTGATCCGGGTGCATGTGTGTGGCCAGCACGCGCACCACAGGAAAGCCTTCCAGAGAGTTTTCAAAAATCTGTTCCCAATGGGCACGCGAGTCCGGGCTGTCAAGGCAGCAATCCACAATGCACCAGCCGTCAACTCCTTCGAAATGGTCACGCAGCAACCACAGGTTGATGTGATTCAGGGCAAATGGCAACGCCATGCGTATCCAGTAAACACCGGGGCTGAGTTCCAGCTTTTTGCCCGTTTCGGGCAGGGTATCACCCAGCGGATAAGTCAATTCTTTTTCGAGCAAGTTCATGCGGGTGCATTTTGCTTGATAATTGACGTTTACGTAAACGTTAATTGATTTTCCTGTCCTCATGGCGACGCAATTCACGATCCGAGATCTGGCCAAAGAATTTGATTTGACCACCCGTGCCATTCGTTTTTACGAAGACATGGGTTTGTTGCGCCCGGAGCGACTAGGCCCGGGCGGCCGAAACCGAATTTACAGCTCGCGTGAGCGCGCCCGCTTGCGGCTGACATTGCGCGCCAAACGGCTAGGCTTGTCTTTGATGGAGGCCAAGGACATCATTGACATGTACGACAGTCCGCGTGACACCGTGCCGCAGTTGAAAAAATTCATCGCTGTGCTGGGAGGGCATCGCCAGCAACTCGAAAACCAGATGCGTGAAATCCAGGCCAATCTGGACGAAGTCAAACAACACGAAAAAGAAGCCAGACAATTGCTGAACAAACACAGTCTGAAAGCCAAGGCCTGAACTATGCAAACAAAGCTGGATTCATTATTTGATAACAACCGGGCCTGGGCGGATCGTATGAGCCGCGAGCGCCCCGGTTTTTTTGAAAAGCTGGCCAGGCAACAGTCACCCAAGTATTTGTGGATAGGCTGCTCGGACAGCCGGGTGCCTGCGAATGAAATCATAGGTCTGGATCCCGGCGAGGTGTTTGTGCATCGCAATGTGGCCAATCTGGTGGTGCACTCGGATTTGAATGCTTTGTCTGTGATTCAATTTGCCGTCGAGCATTTGCGGGTCGAACACATCATGGTGGTCGGGCATTACGGCTGCGGCGGCGTGATGGCGGCTGCACGCGGTATGAGAATCGGACTGGCGGATAACTGGTTACGCCATGTGCAGGATGTGCATTTGCGTCACCGCCAGCGACTCAACCATTTACCGCAAGTAGAGTTGGAAAACGTGTTGTGCGAGATGAATGTGATTGAGCAAGTGGGCAACGTGGCTTTGTCTAATGTCTTGCAGGACGCCTGGACACGCGGTCAGAAAATCAGCGTACACGGCTGGATTTATGGTTTGAGCGACGGTCTGGTCAAGGATTTACAGGTCACCATGAGCAATTCAGAAGAAGTCGTCGAAGTCTTTCGCAATGGCTTTAAGCGTTACCCGCGCGCAACTTCTTGAGGTCAGCGCCCCATGTTTCCGCAACGACTCGACTCCACTGTTGCTTATGGCATAGCTCAGGCCATGATGGATGGTTTCAACCGGCATTACCAGTTGTTCCGCCAAGAGTCTGCCAAAGCCAAACAGCGGTTTGAAAAACAGGATTGGCATGGTCAGCAGCGTGCACAGCGTGAGCGCATAGAGTTTTACGATTTGCGGGTCAAAGAATGTTCTGCTGTGCTTGAAAATGAATTTCAAGCCGCACAGCAACCGCCTGACATCTGGCAGCAAGTGAAATTACATTACATAGGATTGCTGGTCGACCATTTTCAGCCAGAGCTGGCCGAAACTTTTTTCAATTCGGTGACCACCAAAATCCTGGACCGAAGTTATTTCCAGAATGAATTCATCTTTGTCCGTCCAGCCGTCAGCACCGAGTACATAGAAAGCGATGAGCCTGATGCATTGCCGACTTACCAGGCCTGGTACCCGGGCAAGGACAATCTGGTGGACATCATTGTCCGCATCGTGGAGCATTTCAATCTGGCTTGTCCGTTTGCTGATCTTGAGCGAGATGCGGCAGATGTGTTGCGCAATGTACGAGCGCGGCTCGACCAATCAAAGTTACGGGCTAACTTTCAAATACAAGTGCTCAACAGCCTTTTTTTTCGGAACAAGGCTGCGTACATCGTCGGCAAGGTGATTAACGGCTTTGTTGAAATTCCTTTTGCCTTACCTGTCTTGCACAACGCACAAGGCCAGTTGGAGATTGATGCCGCCTTGTTTGGGGAAGATGATTTCCTGATGTTGTTCAGTTTTGCGCGGGCCTATTTTTTGGTCGACATGGACATTCCTTCTGCCTATGTGCAGTTTTTGCGCAGCCTCATGCCGCGCAAACCGCGCGCTGAAATTTACAACGCATTGGGTTTGGCCAAGCAGGGCAAAACACTGTTTTACCGCGACCTGCTCTACCACCAGCGCCACAGCACAGACAAATTCCGCATCGCCGCCGGCATCAAGGGTATGGTGATGCTGGTGTTTGACCAGCCGTCATTTCCGTTTGTGTTCAAGGTCATCAAGGATTTTTACCCGCCGCAAAAAGACACGACGCGCGAACAAATCCAAGGTAAATACATGTTGGTTAAGCAACACGACAGGGTAGGACGAATGGCGGATACGCTGGAGTACAGCAATGTTGCATTTCCGCGCGAGCGTTTTGAAGACGAATTGATTGCTGAAATTCAAAAATTCGCACCCAGTCAAATCGAAATCAACGTCCGCCCCGATAACGGCAGACAGGAAGTGGTGATCAAACACGCCTACATTGAACGGCGCATGATTCCTTTGAATATTTACTTACAGGAATCGTTTGATGCTGGGCTTGACGAGCCGCATGCCAAAGCGCAAATGGAACGCGCCGTCATTGAATATGGCAATGCCATCAAGGATTTGGTGGCCGCCAATATTTTCCCGGGCGATATGCTGTGGAAAAACTTCGGCATCACGCGCCATGGCAAGGTGGTGTTTTACGATTACGACGAGATTGAATACATCACTGATTGCAATTTCCGCCGGGTACCGATGCCGCGTAACGAAGAAGACGAAATGTCCGGCGAAATCTGGTACCACGTCGGCCCGCGCGATGTCTTCCCTGAAACCTTTGGCCCTTTTTTGCTGGGAAACCCGGCAGTTCGCGAAGTGTTCATGAAACACCATGCCGATTTGCTGGACGCCAGTTTCTGGCAAGGGCACAAAGAAAAAATCAGCCAAGGACACGTCCACGATGTGTTCCCGTATGAAGCAGACAAACGGTTTGTGGTTCAACGCGCTGCTTTGAACCAAGCCATGTGAGTTTTTTTTGAGGAGTTAGTTATGTCAGATCCCATCGTCATCGTCAGTGCTGCCCGCACCCCCATGGGCAGTTTTCAAGGCGACTTTTCTTCTTTGTCTGCCCATGATTTGGGCGGTGTGGCGATTGCCGCAGCCGTGGCCCGCGCCGGTATTGCGCCGGATGCGATCACCGAGGTCTTGTTTGGCAATTGTTTGATGGCCGGTCAGGGCCAGGCCCCGGCGCGTCAAGCGGCTTTCAAAGGCGGCTTGCCCAAAAGCGCAGGCGCAGTCACCTTGTCCAAGATGTGCGGCTCGGGCATGCGCGCAGCCATGTTCGCGCACGACATATTGAGCGCCGGCTCACAAGATGTGATGGTGGCTGGCGGCATGGAAAGCATGACGAATGCACCGTATTTGATGTTGAAAGGCCGTGGCGGTTACCGCATGGGCCACGACAAAATTTATGACCACATGATGTTGGACGGCTTGGAAGATGCGTATGAAGCAGGACGCTCCATGGGCACCTTCGGCGAAGATTGCGCAGCCAAATACCAATTCACGCGCGAGGCACAAGACCATTTCGCCATGACCAGCGTGCAACGCGCCAAAGATGCGACTGCCAACGGCGCGTTCAGCAAAGAAATCACGCCTGTCACAGTGAAAGACCGCAGCGGCGAGCGCGTGGTGTCGGTCGACGAAGGCCCTGGCAAAGTCAAGCTCGACAAAGTCACCAGCTTGAAACCGGCGTTCAAAAAAGACGGCACCATCACCGCGGCTTCCAGTTCATCTATCAACGATGGCGCGGCCGCGCTGGTGATGATGCGTGAGAGCACTGCCAAGAAACTCGGTTGCACGCCATTGGCACGCGTGGTCAGCCACGCCACATTCGCGCAAGAGCCCGAATGGTTCACGACAGCGCCGGTAGGTGCGACCCAGCAGGCTTTGGCCAAAGCCGGTTGGAAAGTCAGTGATGTGCAGTTGTGGGAAGTGAATGAAGCATTTGCTGTGGTGCCCATGGCATTGATGCATGAGCTCAACGTACCGCATGAGATCGTCAACGTCAACGGCGGCGCTTGCGCCTTAGGTCATCCGATTGGCGCATCCGGTGCCCGCATCATCGTGACCTTGTTGCACGCATTGCAGGCACGGGGTCTGAAAAAAGGACTGGCCACCTTGTGCATTGGCGGCGGTGAAGGCACGGCCATGGCGCTTGAGTTGGTCTAGGAACCGAGCAGCATGAGCGTTCTCACCTCCAAGTTGTCAACCCGATCCGCCGCATTCATAGCGAATGCGCAGGCCATGCAAGCGGCGGTAGAAGATTTGCGCGTGCAAATGGCGCTGAGTGCGCAAGGCGGAGGTGAGGCGGCGCGTGCCAAACACGTGGCGCGCGGCAAGTTGCCGCCGCGCGAACGCGTGGCCTTGTTGCTGGACCCCGGCACGCCGTTTCTGGAGTTCAGTCCCTTGGCCGCACACGGCATGTACAACGGGGACGCACCGGGTGCAGGTGTGATCGCAGGCATTGGTCGCGTCAGCGGTGTGGATTGCGTGATTGTGTGCAACGATGCCACGGTCAAGGGCGGCACCTATTACCCGATGACGGTGAAAAAACATTTGCGCGCCCAAGAAATTGCGCAGCAAAACCAGTTGCCCTGTATTTACCTGGTCGATTCAGGTGGCGCGAATTTGCCCAACCAGGACGATGTGTTTCCAGACAAAGAGCACTTTGGCCGCATTTTTTACAACCAAGCCAATATGAGTGCGCAAGGGATTGCGCAAATCGCGGTGGTCATGGGCAGTTGCACCGCTGGTGGTGCCTATGTGCCAGCGATGAGCGATGAAACCATCATCGTGAAAAACCAAGGCACTATTTTTCTGGGCGGCCCGCCGCTGGTCAAAGCCGCCATCGGTGAAATTGTCAGCGCAGAAGATTTAGGCGGCGGCGATGTGCACACCCGTTTGTCAGGTGTGGCCGATCATCTGGCAGACAACGATGCGCATGCCTTGGCCTTGGCGCGTGAGGCGGTGTCGCGCTTGAACCGACGCAAATCTTTTGCCACAGAAGTGATTCCTGCCCGCCCGCCGGTGTACGACCCGCAAGAGATTTACGGCGTGATACCGGTAGACACGCGCAAGCCGTATGACGTGCGCGACATCATTGCCCGGGTGGTTGACGGCTCGGAGTTTCACGAGTTCAAGGCCCGCTTCGGCAGCACCTTGGTGTGCGGCTTTGCGCATATCGAAGGCATGCCAGTAGGTATCGTGGCCAACAATGGCGTGTTGTTTTCCGAATCCGCACAAAAGGGCGCGCATTTCATTGAACTGTGTTGCCAACGCAAAATCCCGCTGGTGTTTTTGCAGAACATCACCGGCTTCATGGTCGGGCGCAAATACGAAAACGAAGGCATTGCGCGTCACGGTGCCAAGATGGTCACCGCCGTGGCCACCGCGCAAGTGCCGAAATTCACCATCATCATCGGCGGCAGTTACGGCGCAGGCAATTACGGCATGTGCGGTCGCGCTTTCAATCCGCGCTTTTTGTGGATGTGGCCGAACGCGCGTATTTGCGTGATGGGCGGCGAGCAAGCCGCCAGCGTGCTGGCCACGGTGCGCCGCGACGGCATTGAAGCCAAAGGCGGCAGTTGGAGCGCCGAGGAAGAAGCCAAATTCAAACAACCCTTGCTGGATCAGTTCGCCCACCAGTCGCACCCGTATTACGCCAGTGCGCGTTTGTGGGACGACGGTGTGATCGACCCGGCCGATACCCGACAGGTGTTGGCCCTGGCCTTGTCCGCGTCTTTGAACGCACCGATTCCCGACACCCGTTTCGGTGTTTTCCGTATGTGATTTTTTTGAGATAAACAACATGAACCATATTTACCATTTGCCCGAACACCAAACCCTGCGCGACCAGATGGCGCGTTTTCTGGAACGCGAAGTCGAGCCTTACGGACTCGAATGGGAGAAGGCGGGAAAGGTGCCGCGCGAGGTATTGCGCAAAATGGGCGAGGCCGGTTTTTTCGGCTTGATGTACGACTGCGAATACGGCGGTGCTGAAGCGGATGCATTGACCAATCTGGTGTTTGCCGAAGCCTTGTCGCAATCCACTTACGCCGGTTTTATTGTCAGCGTGTTGGTGCATACCGACATGGCCAGCCCGCATTTGCACCACGCAGGCACGGCGGCGCAAAAAGCCAAATACATGCCGCGCATCATCGCGGGTGAAACCATCAGTGCCGTGGCCATGACCGAACCCGGCGCGGGCTCAGACTTGTCCGGTATGCGCAGCACGGCCAAGCGCGACGGCGATGCCTGGGTGCTGAACGGCACCAAAATGTTCATCACCAACGGCGTGCATGCGGATGTGTATTTCGTCGCTGCCAAAACCGGCCCCGGCAAACACCAGATGTCCATGTTCATAGTGGAAAAAGGCACGCCGGGTTTCAGCGTTGGTCGTTCTTTGGACAAAACCGGTTGGTTGTGTTCCGACACGGCTGAGCTGGTTTTGGACAACGTGCGTCTAGGCCCAGATGCTTTGCTGGGTGAGCAAGACAAAGGTTTTTATGCGCTGATGAAAAATTTGCAGACCGAGCGCATCGCCTTGGCCGCCATGGCGATTGGCCATTGCCAACGCGCGATTGAACTCACACTCGACTATGTGCGTCAGCGTCAGGCCTTTGGCAAAAGCCTGTGGGAGATGCAACACATCCGCCAGCGCATTGCCATGTTGGATGCCAAAACCCGCTCGGCGCGTCAGTTCATGTACCACTGCGCCTGGTCGGTCACGCAAGAGCATGACATCGTGCAAGAAGTCTCCATGCTCAAAGCACTGACCGGTGACTTGGTGAATGAAGTGGTCGGCGGATGTTTGCAATTCTGGGGCGGCATGGGCTATATGCGCGAAGCGCCTATCGAGCGCTTGTGGCGTGATGCTCGTGTGCTGGCTATTGGCGGCGGTGCCACCGAGGTCATGCTGGAAGAAGTGGCCAAGCGCTACTGATGCCATGTTCCACACAATACTGATTGCCAACCGGGGCGAAATCGCCTGCCGTGTCGCCGCCACGGCTAAGCGCATGGGCGTGCGTACCGTCGCTGTGTATTCCGACGCAGACGCACAGGCGGCGCATGTGCAAGCTTGCGACGAAGCAGTGCATATAGGTGGCGCGTCTGTGCAAGACAGTTATTTGCAATGGCAGCGCATACTGGACGCAGCATTGCAAACCGGTGCGCAAGCCGTGCACCCCGGCTATGGTTTCTTGAGCGAGAACGCTGACTTTGCGAATGCCTGTGCCAAAGCAGGCTTGGTGTTCATCGGGCCCGGGGTAGATGCCATTCAAGCCATGGGCCTCAAAGCGGCTTCCAAACAGTTGATGGAAAAAGCCGGTGTGCCCTTGGTGCCCGGTTACCACGGTGCCGATCAATCACCTGCCTTGCTGGAAAAAGAAGCCTTGCGCATCGGCTATCCGGTGTTGATCAAAGCCAGTGCCGGTGGCGGCGGCAAAGGCATGCGGATTGTTCGGCAAGCTTCCGAATTTTCTGAGGCGCTGGCTTCCTGTCAGCGTGAAGCGAAAAACAGTTTCAGCGATGACGCGGTGCTGATTGAAAAATACGTGCAGCGTCCGCGCCACATAGAAATACAAGTGTTCGGCGACAGCCACGGCAACATCATCCATTTGCATGAGCGCGATTGCTCGGTGCAACGCAGGCACCAGAAAGTGTTGGAAGAATCTCCCGCCCCGGGTCTGTCTGAAGACATGCGCCAGCGCATGGGTGCCGCCGCCGTCGCCGCTGCCAAAGCGGTGAACTATGTGGGCGCAGGCACGGTGGAGTTCATCGTCGAGCAGTCTGAACGCGGCATGGATTTTTTCTTCATGGAAATGAACACCCGCTTGCAGGTGGAGCACCCGGTGACAGAAGCGGTCACTGGTTTGGATTTGGTGGAATGGCAATTGCGTATTGCCAGCGGTGAGCCTCTGCCATTGACCCAGGCACAAGTCACAGTCAACGGCCATGCGATCGAAGCACGCATTTGCGCCGAGACACCTGATAACGATTTCTTACCGGCCATTGGCCAGTTGCAAGTCATGCGTTCACCCCACGCCAGCCATTTCACGGTGTCACCAGTTCGGTTGGACAGCGGCGTGCGTGAAGGTGACAGCATCAGCCCGTATTACGACTCGATGATCGCCAAACTCATCGTGCATGGCGACACGCGCGAGCAGGCCCTGGCCAGATTGGATCAGGCGCTGGCGCAACTGCATATCGTCGGCGTGCAAAACAATGTGGCCTTTGTGCGGCACGTGATTCGCACGCCATCTTTTTCGCAAGCGAATTTGGACACGGCATTGATTGAGCGTGAAAAAGCCCTGCTTTTCCACCAGCAAACTTTGTCAAATCAACATGCAGTGGCCAGTGCCGTGGCTGCGCTGTTGCGAACCGAAACCCCTGAGCACTCGGGCTGGACCGACCCTTGGTCAGCACACAGCAACTGGTTGATGCAAGGCGTGTCAAACCGTTCCTTTGAATTCACAGTGAACGGCTCGTCCATCAAAGTCGTGTTGATCAGCCACGTGCGCGGCGGCATGCGTTTACGCATTACTGACGATGAAGCCGACTTCAGATGGCGCGATGTTGACGGGCAATTGCAAGTGACATGGGGCGAACAAAGCTGGCGTTGTCATGTGTATGCAAGCGGTCTAGAAAGTCATGTGTTTGCAGATGCCGGGTACAGCATTCTGACCTTAGTTGATCCCTTGGCGCATGCTCCCGAGGGAGCTGCCGCCGGCGGCAATCTGGCCGCGCCTATGCCGGGCAAATTGCTTTCTTTTGCGGTCGCTGTCGGCGATAAGGTGGCGGCCGGTCAGGCGCTGGCCGTGATGGAAGCCATGAAAATGGAACACACAGTCGCCGCACCCACTGACGGTACCGTGGCTGAATTGTTGTATGCGCCAGGGGACCAAGTGGCCGAAGGTGCGCCTTTGTTACGACTGTCGGTAGACTGACATGACAGTTCCGATCACGCCGTGGCAGAGTTTGCGCCAACGCTGGCAGCAAGTTGATCGCACTGCGCAGGGGCAGTCACTGGCGTCGCCTTGTATGTCGGTGTGCATCATGAAAACAGACGCTGATGAATGCCACGGATGTCTGCGCAGCTTGGATGAAATCGCGTACTGGGGAATGAGTTCTCCGCAACAGCAGCGCGCCGTCTGGCAGCGACTGGGACAACGCATAGAGCAACACTTCAAAGAGGTCTGAGATGAAGCAACTGACTTTTTATTTCGATATTCTCAGCCCTTATGCCTACTTGGCCTTCCATCAATTGCCGCAGGTATTGCAAGGCTTGAGCTATCAGGTGCGGTACCAGCCGGTGTTGTTTGGCGGGCTGTTGCAACACCACGGGCAACTCGGGCCGGTAGAAGTTGTCGGCAAGCGCGCGTGGACTTACCGCCAGTCTTTGTGGCTGGGTCGGCACCTCGGTATAGATTTGCAATTGCCTGCCGCCCATCCTTTCAATCCATTACCGCTGCTGCGTTTGGCCATAGCCACCGACGCACAAGGCTATCCGAACCGTTTTGTCTGCGACACCCTATTTAGATTTGTCTGGGCCAGCGGCAAGAATGTGTCTGACCCGGCGCATTTGGCAGAGTTAAGCGCATTGCTCAAGCCGGTGCGTTCGCCGGATGCCGAGGATGTGAAAGCGCAATTGCGCAGCTTCACCGAGCAAGCGATTGCCCACGGCGTCTTCGGCGTGCCTGCGATTCAGGCTGATGACCAGATTTTCTGGGGCTTTGATTCGCTGCCTATCTTGCGGCAATATCTTGAAGGCGATGCCTGGTTCAAGACCCCGGCTTGGACAGACGCGGCCAAACTGCCGGTAGGCATTGTGCGCAAGCGCTGAACAGTCCGCATTATGAAATGAAGCCCGAGGGTTAGCCCTAGTATTGTCAGCCCATGTTCAGTTTAGTGTCAGTCGCTGGCAAGTACTGCCTACCAAAATACTCATAGACCCCTATTCTGCGGGCAACCACAAGGAGACACCATGGCCATAGTGCATGAAGACCGACCAATGTCGTCGGAAGAAAAGAAAGTTATTTTTGCCTCATCACTGGGTACGGTGTTCGAGTGGTATGACTTTTATCTTTACGGCTCATTAGCGGCCATCATTGCCAAACAATTTTTCAGCGGTTTGGATCAAGGCTCGGCGTTTATTTTCGCCTTGCTGGCCTTTGCAGCAGGCTTTATCGTGCGTCCTTTTGGCGCGATTTTCTTCGGCCGTCTGGGCGACATGATCGGTCGAAAATACACTTTCCTGGTCACCATTTTGATCATGGGTTTGTCGACCTTCATCGTCGGTGTGTTGCCCGGTTATGCCAGTATCGGCGTGGCAGCGCCCGTGATTTTGATTGCCTTGCGTTTGTTGCAAGGTTTGGCACTCGGCGGTGAATACGGCGGTGCCGCCACTTATGTAGCTGAGCATGCTCCCCACGGTAAACGTGGTGCCTACACCTCATGGATTCAAACCACGGCCACGCTGGGTTTGTTCCTGTCGTTGTTAGTGATTCTGGGCACGCGTACTGCCATCGGCGAAGAAGCCTTTGAAACCTGGGGCTGGCGCATTCCTTTCCTGGTCTCCATCGCTTTGCTGGCCGTGTCGGTTTATATCCGTTTGTCTATGAACGAGTCGCCTGCTTTCACCAAAATGAAAGCCGAAGGCAAAACCTCCAAAGCTCCTTTGTCGGAGTCTTTCGGTCAGTGGAAAAACCTGAAGATCGTGATTCTGGCCCTGGTTGGTTTGACTGCCGGACAAGCCGTGGTCTGGTACACCGGCCAGTTCTATGCGCTGTTTTTCCTGACCCAGTCGCTTAAGGTTGACGGACCGACTGCCAACTTGTTTGTGGCGGCATCTCTCATCATCGGCACACCTTTCTTCATCGTCTTCGGCGCACTGTCTGACAAGATAGGCCGCAAGCCCATCATCATGCTGGGTTGTTTGCTGGCCGTGGTCAGCTACTTCTTTATGTTCGAACAGTTGACAAAGGCGGCTAACCCTGATTTGCACGCTGCACAGCAGGCCAACAAAGTGGTGGTGGTTGCCGATCCGGGCGAATGTTCATTCCAGTTCAACCCTACCGGCACGGTGAAATTCACTTCTTCATGCGATATCGCCAAACAAAAACTGGCCAGCAACTCGGTCAGCTATTCCAATGAAATCGCCCCGCCCGGCACCCCGGCCATCATCAAGGTCGGCGAAACCGTGATCTCTACGGTTGTCACGCCGGAAGATGTGGCTGCAGCCAAGCAAGCCGCCGAGAAAAAACTGGAAGACCTCAAGGCCGCCGATGTGGTCGATCCCAAGGCCGTGAAAAAGGCCGAAGACGGATTGAAAAACCTGTCGGATGAAAAGAAAAGCCGCGATGCTGTCATCACAGCCAACCTGACTGCGACCCTCAAGGCCGCAGGCTATCCTGCCAAGGCAGACCCGATGAAGGTCAACAAGCCCGTCGTGGTCTTGATTCTGACCTACCTGGTGATTCTGGTGACCATGGTTTATGGCCCGATCGCTGCCATGCTGGTCGAGATGTTCCCGACACGTATCCGCTACACCTCCATGTCCTTGCCCTACCACATCGGTAACGGCTGGTTCGGCGGTTTGCTGCCGACCACAGCGTTTGCCATCGTGGCGCAAACCGGCAATATGTATAACGGTTTGTGGTATCCCATCATCATTGCAGGCGCGACCTTCATCATCGGTACCTTGTTCATCAAGGAAACCAAGGATGTGGACATTTACGCTGACGATTGATTTTCAAAGTCTGTGAATGACTGGCCCTCCCTCAGCGGAGGGCTTTTTTTTACCTACAATCGCCCACCTCTGAGGAGAGTCTTCATCGATATCCTGTTGCAACAAATCATCAACGGTCTGGTACTTGGCAGCATGTATGCGCTGGTTGCATTGGGTTACACCATGGTTTACGGCATCATCAATCTGATCAACTTTGCCCACGGTGAAGTGCTGATGGTCGGTGCTTTGACCAGTTGGACGGTGATCGGCGTCTTACAGGAATATGCACCCGGTTTGCCCGGATGGCTGATATTGTTGATATCACTTATTTGCGCCTGCGTGGTGGCTGCAGCTTTGAACTTTGCGATTGAAAAAATCGCTTACCGGCCTTTGCGCGGTGCGCCCAAACTCGCGCCGCTGATCACGGCCATTGGCATGTCCATTTTGTTGCAGACATTGGCCATGGTGATTTGGAAGCCTAACTACAAATCCTTTCCAACCCTGTTGCCGAGTGATCCGATTCCCATCGGCGGCGCAGTGATCACACCGACTCAGATTTTGATTCTGGCGGTCACTGCGATGGCCTTGGCTGTGCTGATGTGGCTGGTCAACGGTACCCGCCTGGGCCGCGCCATGCGTGCGACGGCGGAGAACCCGCGCGTCGCTACGTTAATGGGCGTGAAGCCCGACATGGTGATTTCGGCTACCTTTGTCATCGGCGCTGTGTTGGCGGCATTGGCCGGTGTGATGTGGGCCTCCAATTACGGCACGGTGCAGCACGGCATGGGTTTTCTGCCAGGCCTCAAAGCGTTCACGGCAGCCGTTTTTGGTGGCATAGGCAACCTGGCCGGAGCCGTGGTCGGCGGCATTCTGCTCGGTCTGATCGAAGCGATTGCCTCGGGTTATATCGGCGACCTGACCGGCGGCGTGTTGGGCAGCCATTACGCGGATATTTTTGCATTCGTGGTGTTGATCATCGTGCTGACCTTGCGTCCTTCAGGGCTGTTGGGTGAGCGCGTGGCGGACAGGGCATGACCGTATGAAACACGCTCAGCCCACCGCTTACAAGCGCTACACGCTGTGGGCTATCGTCTTGCTGGTCTTGCCTTTGCTGTTGCAAACCATAGGCAACGGCTGGGTGCGTATCGCCGATATGGCTTTGCTTTACGTCTTGCTGGCGCTGGGCCTGAATATTGTGGTCGGTTACGCCGGTTTGCTGGACTTGGGCTTTGTGGCCTTTTTCGCCGTCGGCGCATACATGTTCGGACTGCTGGCCTCGCCGCATTTGACCGATACCTTCCCGGCCATTGCCGCCATGTTTCCTGGCGGATTGCACACGCCTTTGTGGGCAGTCATTCCTTTGGGCGCAGGTCTGGCCGGTTTGTTCGGCGTGTTGCTGGGTGCGCCCACTTTGAAGTTGCGTGGCGACTATCTGGCGATAGTCACCTTGGGCTTTGGTGAAATCATCCGCGTCTTCATGAACAACCTGGACAACCCGGTGAACATCACCAACGGGCCCAAAGGTCTGGGTCAAATTGACGCCATGACCGTCATGGGTCATCCGCTGTCGCGCAAACTGGATTTAGGCTTTATCGAGTTGCCCGGTGTCACCCAGTATTACTACCTGTTTTTGTTGGTGGTGTTGGTCAGTGCACTCATTTGTTACCGCATGGAGCATTCGCGCATAGGACGCGCCTGGATGGCGATTCGCGAAGATGAAATCGCTGCTAAAGCCATGGGCCTAAATACGCGCGATCTCAAACTCATGGCCTTCGGCATGGGCGCGGCTTTCGGTGGTGTGGCCGGTGTGTTGTTTTCTTCGTTCCAAGGCTTTGTGTCACCCGAATCCTTCAGCTTGATGGAGTCGGTCATGATCGTTGCCATGGTGGTCTTGGGCGGTTTGGGTCATTTGCCGGGCGTGATTTTGGGCGCGGTGCTGTTATCAGCGCTCCCCGAAGTGCTGCGCTATGTGGCCAGTCCCTTGCAAGAGTTGACAGGCGGCCGCTTAGATGCTGCCATTCTTCGCCAACTGTTGATCGCATTGGCCATGATTCTCATCATGTTGTGGCGTCCGCGCGGTTTGTGGCCTGCACCCGAACACGGTAAGGCCTTGCCTGCGGATAAGAGGTCTGCATGAGTACGCCGGTGTTGAATGTGCAAGGCATTTCCAAGCGGTTCGGCGGCTTGCAGGCGCTCAGTGATGTCGGCATGACGATTCAGCGCGGCCAAGTGTATGGTTTGATCGGCCCCAACGGCGCTGGCAAAACCACGTTCTTCAATGTGATCACCGGTTTGTATGCGCCTGATACCGGCAGTTTTGAATTGGCCGGCAAGCCATACCAACCGACTGCGGTGCATGAAGTGGCCAAGGCGGGGATTGCCCGCACGTTTCAAAACATACGTTTGTTTGCCGAGATGACGGCGCTGGAAAACGTCATGGTCGGGCGGCATGTGCGTACCGGCTCCGGCCTGCTCGGGGCGATTTTTCGCAGCAAGGCTTTCATGGCTGAAGAAGCGGCGATTGAACAGCGCGCACACGAGTTGCTGGCTTATGTAGGCATCGCAGAACTGGCTGATTACAAAGCGCGCACTCTCAGTTACGGTGATCAGCGCCGTCTGGAAATTGCCCGCGCCCTGGCCACCGACCCCAAGTTGATTGCACTGGACGAACCGGCAGCCGGCATGAATGCCACCGAAAAAGTGCAGCTGCGTGAATTGATTGACCGCATACGCAAAGACGGGCGCACCATTTTGTTGATCGAGCACGATGTGAAGTTGGTCATGGGCTTGTGCGACGCAGTGACTGTGCTGGACTACGGCAAGCAAATCGCACAAGGCACACCGGCGCAGGTGCAAGTCGATCCCAAGGTCATCGAAGCCTATCTGGGCACGGGGGAGCACTGATGAACACATTGCTGCAAGTCACTGATTTGCGGGTCGCCTACGGCGGCATTCAAGCTGTCAAAGGTGTCAGCTTTCAGGTCAACGAAGGTGAACTGGTGTCTCTCATCGGCTCCAACGGCGCCGGTAAAACCACCACCATGAAGGCCATCACCGGCTCTCTCATTCCTTCGGCGGGTCGAATTGAATACCTGGGCCGGGACATCCGTGGTCAAGGCAGCTGGGATTTGGTCAAACAAGGGCTGGTCATGGTGCCCGAGGGGCGCGGCGTGTTCACGCGCATGAGCATTCTGGAAAACCTTCAAATGGGCGCGTATGTGCGCAACGATGCCGCCGGGATTCAATCGGATATTGAGCGCGTTTTCACATTGTTTCCGCGCTTGAAAGAGCGGCGTGCGCAGCTGGCCGGTACCTTGTCCGGCGGCGAGCAGCAAATGCTGGCCATGGGCCGTGCCTTGCTGAGTCGCCCTAAGCTGTTGTTGCTGGATGAACCCTCTATGGGTTTGTCGCCCCTCATGGTCGACAAAATTTTTGAAGTGATTGCCGAGGTGGCCGCGCTGGGGGTGACCTTGCTGCTGGTCGAGCAAAACGCCAGCCGCGCCTTGAAAATGGCGCAACGTGCCTACGTCATGGAATCCGGCGAAATCAGCATGCAGGGCGACGCCAAAGCCCTGCTGCATGACCCGAAAGTACGCGCCGCCTACCTCGGTGAATAATGGCGGTATGAGCCAAGGTTTTATTCGCATACGCGGTGCCCGTCAGCACAATCTCAAAAACATAGACATAGACATCCGTACCAACGAGTTGACGGTGTTCACCGGCCCCAGCGGTTCGGGCAAATCCAGCCTGGTGTTTGACACTTTGTACGCCGAAGGTCAGCGCCGTTATGTCGAAACCTTCAGCGCCTACGCGCGTCAATTTCTGGACCGGATGGACCGCCCGGCGGTGGACAAGGTCGAGGGCGTGCCGCCAGCTATTGCGATTGACCAGACCAACCCGGTACGCAGTTCTCGCTCGACCGTCGGCACCATGACCGAGTTGAATGACCATTTGAAGTTGTTGTTTGCCCGCGCCGGTCAGTTGTTCGACAAGCAAACCGCCCAAGCGGTAGCGCACGACAGCGCCGACAGCATTTTCAAAAAACTGATGACCTTAAGCGACACAGATCCGCGCTGGGTGATCACATTCCCTGTCGAGTTGCCAGCCAACACCAGTGCCGATGAATTGCAGGCATGGTTAAGTGCCAGCGGCTTCACCCGCATACACGCGCAACGCGAAGTGACTTATGTGGCTGATGCCGCGCCGGTCGCCGGTAAAAAAACCACTGCCGCGAAAAAAACTGCGGCTGCCAAGAAAACCGCCAAAGCCAAACCGGAGATAGACGGCAAACGCCAGGTGCTGGACGTGGTGGCAGACCGTTTTCGTTTGCAAAACGTCGAGCATGTGCGCGCCATGGAAGCGATTGAGCTGGCTTTGCAGCGCGGCAGCGGTCGCTTGACTGCTTACCGCATGCCTGCGGACGCAGAAGCAGACAGCACTGGTGAAGCCTTTCGCTTTTCCACCGGCTTGCATTGCCCGGACAGTGATTTGCGCTACAGCGAACCCGTGCCGTCCATGTTTTCATTCAATTCACCGGCAGGTGCCTGCCCGGTGTGCAAAGGCTTTGGCCGGGTCATCGGTGTCGACTATGGCTTGGTGATTCCTAATGACAAACTGACTTTGCGCATGGGCGCCATCAAACCCATGCAAACACCTGCGTGGCAAGAGTGTCAGGACGATTTGATTCGGCACGCCGAAAGCGCAGGTATTCCGCGCGACACCGCCTGGTACAAGCTGACCGACGAACAAAAAAATTGGGTAGTACACGGCTCGCCCAACTGGAACGGCAAGTGGAACCAGCAATGGTATGGCGTGAAGCGTTTCTTTGAGTATTTGGAAACCAAGTCTTACAAAATGCACATCCGTGTGCTGCTCTCCAAGTACCGCTCTTACACCTTGTGCGGCGAATGCAATGGCGCACGTTTGCAAACCGAAAGCCTGTTGTGGCGCATCGGCAGTTTGGCCGGCGCGGACCTGGCCATGCCAGCCGCGAAACGTTTTTTGCCCACTGGTGTGAGCTGGTCACGCTCTCAGTTGGAGACATTGCCCGGCTTGTGTTTGCACGACATGATGTTGCTGCCCATCGATCGTTTGCGGCAGTTTTTTGACCACATGGCCAGCGATGCTTCATTGACGGCGCACGCACAGGCAGAGCAACAAGCGCTGCATTTGCTGCTGGATGAAATCCGCACCCGCTTGAAATACTTGTGCGACGTTGGCATCGGCTATTTGAGTTTGGACAGGCAAAGCCGCACCTTGAGCGGCGGCGAGGTGCAGCGCATCAACCTGACCACGGCACTGGGCACGTCGCTGGTCAATACCTTGTTTGTGTTGGATGAACCCAGCATAGGTTTACACCCGCGTGACATGCACCGCATCACACAGGCCATGTTGCGCTTGCGTGATGCCGGTAACACGCTGGTGGTGGTGGAACACGACCCGGCGGTGATGCTGGCCGCGGACCGGATTGTCGACATGGGCCCGGGCCCGGGTGAGCGCGGCGGCCAGGTGGTGTTTGACGGTACGCCCTCTCAGTTGAAACATGCGGACACGCTGACCGGCGCATACCTGGGCGCGCGCAAGCAAGTCGGCGTGGGTTTGAAGCGCATGGTCAGCGATGCCACGCCGCGCCTCATTCTCGAAGGTGCACGCGAACACAACTTGCACAACCTGAATATCGAGTTTCCGTTGCAACGCTGGGTCACGGTCACCGGGGTCAGCGGGTCCGGCAAATCCACATTGATTCAAGACATACTCGCCCCGGCGTTGTTGCGTCATTTCGGTAAAAGCACCGAAGGCGCTGGCGCACACGACCGTTTGCTGGGTGCTGACCATTTGAGTGATGTGGTGTTTGTCGATCAATCTCCGATTGGCAAAACTGCGCGCTCCAACCCGGTGAGTTATGTCGGTGCTTGGGACGCGATTCGCGAAATCTTCGCCAACACCGCGATGTCGCGTCAACGCAGTTACACCGCGTCCAAATTCAGTTTCAACGGTGGCGATGGGCGTTGTCCGACCTGTGGCGGCTCCGGTTTTGAGCATGTGGAAATGCAGTTCTTGAGCGATGTGTATTTGCGCTGCCCGGATTGCGACGGCCAGCGTTACCGGCCTGAAATTCTTGAGGTCAAGATAGAACGCAAACACCCTGTCTCCGGTCAGATGCTGTATTTGAATGTGGCCGATGTGTTGAACCTGACCGTCAGTGAAGCGGCGCAATTGTTTGCCAATGACCGCGACGTGATACGCGCTTTACAACCCATCGTCGATGTCGGCCTGGAATATGTGCGTTTAGGGCAGCCGGTACCTACACTCAGCGGCGGCGAAGCGCAGCGCTTGAAGCTGGCCGGTTTTCTGGCAGAAGCTGCGAAGACAGCGTCATCAAGCCGTCAACCGGCAGCCCGCAAAGGCGTGCTGTTTTTGTTTGACGAGCCGACCACGGGTTTGCATTTTGATGACATTGCCAAGCTGATGCGCGCTTTGCGCCGCTTGCTGGATGCCGGTCATTCGCTGATCGTCATCGAGCACAACCTGGACGTGATTCGTGCCAGCGACTGGTTGATTGACCTCGGCCCCGAAGGCGGCGAGGGCGGTGGTTTGCTGGTGGCAGAGGGTACGCCGGAGCAATTGCGGGATCATCCGAGCTCACACACCGGACAGGCCTTGCGTGCTTATGTGGAGGCCATGGGTTCGTTGTTGGTTGGCGCTGCGGATGAGCTTGCTGATATGGCTTCGGGTCTGTTGAGTGATGCGCTTGATAACAGGCCGGACTCCTCATATGACAAGCCAACATCGTCGCCCGGCCTGTCGCCAAGCTTGCCCGCGCAAACAGCAAGCAGCGCACGACCAATCACAACAAATAAAGTATTGGAAGTGGCCGAGCCGTCGGCCAAGTACCTGGGCCAGGTGTTGAACAACAACATACGTATCGTCAACGCCAAAGAACACAATCTCAAAAATCTGAGCGTAGATATTCCACGCGGCCAGTTCAACGTGGTCACCGGTGTCAGCGGTTCCGGCAAATCCACGCTGGCGTTTGACATACTGTTCAACGAAGGCCAGCGGCGCTATTTGGAAAGCTTGAACGCCTATGCGCGAAGCATCGTGCAGCCTGCTGGTCGCCCGGAAGTGGATGCGGTTTACGGCATACCGCCGACGGTCGCGATTGAGCAACGTCTCTCGCGCGGGGGCCGCAAAAGCACAGTGGGCACCACCACTGAGGTCTGGCATTTCTTGCGTTTGCTGTATGTGAAGCTGGGTACGCAACATTGCATACATGACGATGCAGCCTTGCAACCGCAAACCCCGGATCGCTTAGCAGCCTTGTTGATGAAGCAGTTTCGCGGTCAGCACATAGGCTTGCTCAGTCCCTTGGTGATGAACCGCAAAGGTGTGTATACCGAGTTGGCTGATTGGGCGCGCCCGCGCGGCTTCACGCATTTGCGGGTGGATGGTCAGTTTTTGCCGACTACCGGTTTTCCGCGTTTGGACCGTTTCAAAGAACACACCATCGAATTGCCCGTGGCCAGTTTGACGGTAGAACCAGCCCGCGAAGCAGAGCTCAGGCAGGCTTTGATGACAGCGTTGGAACACGGCAAGGGCGTGCTGCATGTGCTGAGCGACCTCGATGGTTTGCACCAAGCCATGGAACAGGGCGAAGACACCACGCACATCGGTCGCTTGCAGGCTTTTTCGACACGTCGCGCCTGCCCGGTGTGCGACACCTCCTACGCCGAGCTTGACCCGCGCTTGTTCTCCTACAACAGCAAGCACGGTTGGTGTACTTCCTGTGTAGGAACCGGCACCGCATTGACGCGCGAGCAGCGCGCAGCGCTGGACGATTCAGTGCAAGACCCGCAAGAACGCGGGCGTGAAAAAAGTTTTGCCGAACCTGAACTCGAAGACGTGGCAGACCAAACATGTTCTTCATGCCACGGCACCCGCTTGAACCCAACCGCGCGTGCCGTCAAGTTTGCCGCTGTGTCCATCACCGAATTGGCGCGCATGAGCGTGGTGCGCATACGTGCCTGGGCCGATGGTTTGCAGTTGACAGGCCGTGAGGCGGAAATTGCACGCGACCTGTTGCCCGAAATCCAAAGCCGGTTGGAGTTTCTGGAAAGCGTTGGTTTAGGGTATTTGACTTTGGACCGGGGTGCACCCACGCTCAGCGGCGGCGAAGCGCAACGCATCCGCTTGGCCGCACAACTCGGCAGCCATTTGCAAGGCGTGTGCTATGTGTTGGATGAGCCCACCATAGGCTTGCATGCGCGTGATAACCGCATTTTGTTGGACGCATTGAAAATCCTCAGCGACAAAGGCAATACGCTGGTGGTGGTGGAACACGACGAAGACACCATACGCCGCGCTGACCACATCATCGACATCGGGCCGAGTGCCGGTAAACGCGGCGGGCATTTGGTGGCGCAAGGCTCGGTGGCCGATTTGATGGCCGCACCCGATTCACAAACCGGGCGTTACTTAAAGCACGCCATGCGGCATCCCATGCAATTGCGCCGTCTGGTGACGCCGAAAAAAGACATGCTCAGAGTCGCCGGTGCTTTTTTGCATAACCTGAACAAGATCACGATTGACGTTCCCCTACAGCGACTGGTTGCCGTCACCGGCGTCAGCGGTTCGGGCAAATCGACGATTGCACGCGATGTGTTGTTGACCAATGTGCACGCGGTGGTAGCGCAGCGCTCCACCCAGGCCGGACGCAAAGCGAATGACGCAGGCAAACACCCGGCGTGGGTCGGATGCACTTCAATCAGCGGTTATGAAAGCGTCGACCGTGTGTTGGAAGTGGACCAAACGCCCATCGGCAAAACACCGCGCAGTTGCCCGGCCACCTACATCGGCTTTTGGGACACGATACGCAAGTTGTTTGCAGATACCTTAGAGGCCAGAGCACGCGGCTACGGCCCCGGGCGCTTTAGCTTCAACACCGGTGAAGGCCGTTGTCCGGGCTGCGAAGGCCAAGGCATGCGCACCATTGAAATGAGTTTTCTGCCGGATGTGAAGGTCTTGTGCGAGGTGTGCAAAGGTGCGCGCTTCAACCCTGAAACGCTGGCGGTGCGCTGGCGCGGCAAAAGCATTGGCGACGTATTGCAAATGGAAGTGGATGAAGCGGTGGAGTTTTTCGCTGCCATGACGCAAATCAGTCACCCTTTGCAATTGCTCAAGGACGTGGGTTTGGGCTACTTGACGCTGGGACAACCGTCACCGACTTTGAGTGGTGGCGAAGCGCAGCGCATCAAACTGGTGACCGAGTTATCCAAGGTGCGGGACGACATCACCCGGCGCGGCCAGCAAGCGCCGCACACGTTGTACGTGCTGGATGAACCCACAGTGGGTTTGCACATGGCCGATGTGGATAAGTTAATCCGCGTGTTGCACCGCCTGGTGGATGGCGGCCACAGCGTGGTGGTGATCGAACATGATCTGGATGTGATCGCCGAAGCCGACTGGGTGATTGACCTGGGACCTGAGGGCGGCGACGGCGGCGGCCGCGTGGTGGCCGCTGGCACGCCCGAGGCGCTGGTGAAACTGGGCACACACACCGGTCATGCTTTGGAAGCGGTTTTGGCGCGTCAATGAGGCAAGCGCGTTGTGCCGCAGCGGGCTGACTACAATCCCCGTTGCTGACTATGAATATAAATACGCAACGCCAAATCGACGCTTGGGCCGGACCTCTCTTATGTGGCATGGTGTCGCTGTGGGACAAGTGCTTTGGCCACAAGCTGAACCGGTCTGAGCCAATCCAAAAAGTACTGGTCATCATGTTGTCCGAAATGGGCAGCATGGTGTTGGCCGGCCCCATGTTTGCCCAGATCCGCAAAAACCATCCGGGCGCTGAAATCCATATTCTGCAACTCAAGCGCAACCAATCCGTGGCTCGCTTGCTGGGATTGGTGCCTGAAACGCATTTGCACGGCATTGACGACAGCGGTTTGTTCAGTCTGTTAGGGGATTTAGGACGCGTGCTGTGGCGATTGCGCGGTTTGAAACTGGATGCGGTGATTGATTGCGAACTGTTTTCACGCATCAGCGCTTTGCTGGCCTATGGTTGCGGTGCTCGCTTGCGCAGCGGCTTCACCCCTCATACACAGGAAGGTTTGTACCGCGGATCCTTTTTCAACGCAGCGATTCCCTACAACCCGTACCGGCATATCACCCTGCAATTCATGGCGCTGGTTTATGCCTTGTCCAGCGCTAGCGAGCCGCGCACCAAAGCCATGCCCTTGACCATCAAACCGCAGGACTCGGGTTTGCAGGTGCATTTCAGCGGCGGCGACATGGCCTCGTTCATCCGCGACTTGCGCCGTGACCATCCCGTGTTCATGCAGGCTGACAAGAGAATTTTGTTTTATGCCGGTGGTGGTCTGTTGCCCATTCGCGCCTGGCCGGCGGCGCATTACGCGACGCTGGCCAAAGCCTTGTGCGAGCGCGGATACGCTGTCGGCATCATCGGTTTGCCTGAAGACCAGGCGCTGGCGCAAACGATTCAAGCGGAATGCGGCCATGTCAACTGCCTGAACTTTGTCGGCTACACCAAAAATCTGGAAGCTTTGACACGCTTGTTTTTTCACAGTGATTTGCTGATCACCAATGACGGCGGACCCGGCCATTTCGCCAGCCTGACGCCGGTTCGCACTTTGATGTTTTTCGGCCCCGAAACCAGTGCGTTGTACGGCCCCTTAACCCCGCGCGCGGTGGCTTTAGAAAGCCATGTCGCTTGCTCGCCTTGCGTGACTGCTTATAACCACCGCGCCACGCCATGCGATGGCGACAACCAATGTTTAAAGCAAATTCTGCCGGCACAGGTGCTTGAACTGGCTTTGACACAGCTTGAGTTGTGTGAACCCCGGGATGCCGCCTATGTCTGACACGCGCTTGCCAGTTGAGCTGCCCGCGTGGCTGCGTCGTGCTGAACCGCTGTTGCAACGCATTTTTAAATGGCGCTACCTGCGATTCGCCACGGTCGGTGCATCCGGCACCGTGGTCAATATCGCTGTTTTGTTTGCCATGCAGGAATGGGTGTTGCCGCTGTTGATTGCTGACAAGTCCTGGCGTTTGTCGCTGGCGCTGGTCTTTGCTATTGCAGTGGCCACGGTCAATAACTTTGCCTGGAACAGCTTGTGGACTTGGGCTGACCGATTGCTTGATGAACCGGGTTCACGACTGGCCATGGACCGGTCCACCGGCAAACGTTTTGTGAAATACGCGCTGTCTTGCTGGCTGGGCATGTTGATTCAATACGGTCTGACCTTGTTTCTGTCGGCTTACATCTATTACCTGCTTGCCAATATCTTGTCCATTCTGCTGGCCAGCGTTAGCAATTACCTGACCAACGACTGGTGGACTTTCCGTCAAAAGCCGGTCACGCCCCGGGAATGAAAACTCGGGCATCCCAGCATTTGCTGCCTTCCACCAGGATGCTGTGGTTGACGGTATTGCTGGTCGCTGTGCTTTATGCGTGGGGCATGGATAACTTGTACATGCCAAGTAACGGCGATGAAATGGTCTACAACCATATCGCCAGACTGACGGCAGCCAGTGGGCAGTGGCTGCCGCTGGTCTCTGATTTGAATGACACGCGCAACACCAAGCCGCCGCTGTTGTTCTGGCAAAGCATGGTGGTCACCGGCTGGGGCCAGCACTGGCAATTGTGGTTGTTGCGTTTGCCCAGCCTGATCTACCTGACACTGGTGAGCGTCGGCATGAGTTTGTTGTTGCATCGCTGGCTTGGAGAGTGGCGAACCGCAGCATGGGCGGTGCTGTGTCTGCTTTTGTCTTGGGGCACCTTGCGCTACGGTAGACCGTACCTGACCACGGCGCCGGAAATGTTCTGGTTCAGCCTGGCGCCCGCTTATGTCTTGTGGCGTGCCGCAGAGGTCAGTCAACGTCACATCAGAAATACGCCGACCGAATGGTTGTGGTGGACCTTATTAGGCCTGCTTACAGGTCTTGGGCTCGCCTACAAATCGTTTGCCTTGGTCGTGCCAGTGGCAGCCGGCGTTTGCTTGCTGCGTTTGCTGATTGAACCGCACCGCTCCTGGCGGGCCGTGGCTGTGTGCACTGCACAAACCGCCTGGATGAGTATGTTGGCGCTGGGCCTGTTTGCGGTTTGGCTGCTGATAGATCCGCAACCGCAGGAAGTTTGGCGTGAGTTCGTGCAGCGTGAAAACGCCGGCAAGATGAATGACGGGCAAGCTTACTGGTCATATTTGTTCAGTTGGCGGGGCTCAGGTGATTACCTGAGCGCGCCTTTGCAAAACACCGGCTTGTTGTTCCCCGTGTTGCTCGCATTACCGGGTCTGATTTGGCGGCAGCGCAGACTTGCCGAGCGCGCGACAAGTAAGCCGCTGAACGCAGCTTTGCTGGTGTGGATGCTGGTGTGGTGCGTGGTATTTCTATTGCCCAGCCAACGTTCTAGCCGTTATCTTTTGCCGCTGATGCCAGCGCTGGCCATGCTGATGGGCTTGTATATTCAGTCGGCTTCCAAAGCCATGTCGCTGGCAGTCGGTGTCTTGTCGCTGCTGATGTTGTCGGTGCTGGCATGGCTGGGCTGGCATGCCCGGCCGCTGGGTTTGCTGCCGGATTTCTGGGCTGTGTGGCTGGGCTTGTGCCTGCTTGCCGTACTGGCGCTTTGCTTCTTCATTTGTCTGTCTAAACACTCGCATGCCTACACTGGTTTGCTGTGCGCATTGCTGGCTTTCATGGGCTTGAATACCTTGCTGCACGGCTTGTACGGCGAACGCGTCGCGTTTCAGGGGCATACATTGGAACGACCTATGTCAGAGACTGTCTGGGTGCCCGAAGGCTTTAACGGTGAATTAGACCGCTTCCAGTTTTTACTGCCTGGCAACAACCGCTTTGTGCCTGATCAGGCCAAGGTGAATGCGTTCAGCGAAGGAACTGACACTAGCCCAAATACTTGGTTCATTGTGGCACGTACCCCCGGTGCGGCTGAACTGCCTTGCGAGATACAGCAGCGTTGTGAGCGCATCGCCATGCGCTGGGATATAGAGCAACGCTTGAAACCGGGTCAGGTGAATGCAGGCAATATTGCCAGGCCGGGCGAATGGTTGTGGCGTCAGGAATGGTTGCTGCGGCTGCGTTGATGCCACCAAAGGCGCAGCAACTTAGCTTGGGCAAATAACCACAGCCAGGGATCCAGCCAGGCATTCCATGCATTGCCGTCGGGTGCCCGCGTGAAAACAAACAAGCCGGTGGCCAGCAGCCAGCAGCCAGCCGCTTGCACATGCCATTCGGCTGCGTCCAGCCAGTAAGCCAGAAACAGCCAGAGCATGGCTAAGGCCCAGGCAAACCAGACGATGCCGGTGGAAAAACCCATGGGGTAGATATCCAACGCCAGCAAGCCGAAGTTATCCATCAAGAGCAACCACCCAATAACAACAAGCATCAGCCACACCAAGGGGCTGACCGGAGCCGGCCGGGTGGTGTAGAAAAGCCTGGCCGGTGTGCTGCGCGTGTCGCGCCAAGCGGTCGACAGACACAGACACAGGGTCAGCAGTCCGGGAGTTTGAAAAGCCAGACCCAGGCCTGACAAAAGACCGTCCCAGCACAACATCATCAGTGTCCAAAACGAAGTGCATACCAGCCAGCGCCAGCGCCGGTCTTGCACCGGCACAAAAGACACACTGGCCCAGCTCAACAGCGCCAGCCAGTTCGTCGCGTGAAACAACTGCTGTATAGCCAATGTCGGCAGAGGCGATGTGTTTGACAGCCAAGGCAACCAATCGTTCATGGCTGCCCCTGATGGCTAAGCTTTATGCGCCAGCGTTGCCAGGCAATGCCTTGGCGTAAAGAGGTGTAGCTCAGCCACAAACGGTCGTCGCTCCAGCTCATGGCCGGGTAGGAATATTCGCTACCATCGACGCCGTCTTCCAGAATCTGCGGCGCTGACCAGGTCTGCCCGTCCCGGCTCAGATGCATCAACAATTGGCTGCGGCCGCGTTCAGCAGGGTTGCGCAGCATGACAAAGCTGCCGTCAGGCAATCTCATGGTTGCTACCGCCGAGTCGTCGTTGCTCAGGGGCAAATCAGCTTGTCTTTGCCAGACCTTACCGCCGTCGCTGCTCGCGATAACACCAATCTGCCCGTCCTGGCTCTGGCTACGCAGCAAGGCCAGCCAACGGTCGCCGTCCAGCGCCAGCAAGGCTGGTTGCAATGCCTGGCTGATGCCAGTGAATTTACGCATGCCTTGAAACTCACCGTCAGCATTGAACCAGGCGAATACCGGGTACTTGGCACCCAATTCGAAATACAAGGGAAGCACCATGCCGCCATCGGCCAGCGGCAACGGTGCGTGCCTGACCAGGTGGCTGAGATTCCACAGCCAGCTCAGTGGCAATTGACCGATTGCTTCCAGCGCGGGCTGCAACGGATCCAGCGGTGATTGGGGTTGTGACTGGCGCAAATGCAGCACGCGCGAGGCCGCCCAGCCGCCCAGCCCGGTACCGACCACAAACACATGCAAACGCTGTTGACGGTCCAGCCAGGCGACCGGATTGCCGATGCGCATGATGCTTTTGCCCAAGGCCGCGCCCACCAGATGTCTGTCAACCACCCGGGCTGCCGGTGTCCATGCGTTTTGCGAGCGCGACCACAAAGACATGGCAATGCCGACATCAGGCGCGGCTTCTTTGCTGCCGGCAAACCAGAAGGCGGCCAAGGCGAATTCCGGGTCTTGCGGCAGGGCCAGCAGATTGCTGGCGTGGGCCGCAGGCGCATCCGGCGGTTGCGGTACCAAACCGCGTGCTTCGAATTCAAGTTGGATTGGCGCAGCGGTAGATGCAGCAAAGCCGTTCGCAGCTTCGGGCCAGGCGGCCGGGCGGTGAACCTCCATCGGTAGAGGGGTTAACAGCAAGCCAGTCGCCACCAGTACCCCCAAAACCAACCACAGCAGCGGCGCAAGCGATGCCGGCAACAGTGACTTGCGCATGCGTATGCCTCAGCCTGCCGAACCCAGCGACAGGCCGGCGTGCTCGCGCAAGGGGTGGAAATGAATGTGTGGAAAGCGTTCTTGTGCCAGTCGTACATCGTAGGGAGAGGTGCACAAATACGCCAAGGTATTGGCCGCGTCCAACGCCATGCGCTGCGGGTAGGCGTTGTTGAATTCGCGCAATTGAGCCGGGTTGTCGGCCGTGATCCAGCGCGCCCCGGTGTATTGGCAAGGTTCAAGCCTGACATCGCAATCGTATTCAGCTTTGAGGCGGTGTTGCACCACTTCAAATTGCAATTGCCCGATGGCCCCCAGCAACATCGGCCCGCCCACCTCTGGTTTGAACACCTGAATCGCACCTTCTTCACCAAGTTGTTCCAAACCGGTTTGCAGTTGCTTGGTGCGCAGCGGGTTTTTCAGCAGCACCGTCATGAACAGTTCGGGCGCAAAAAACGGCAGGCCGGTGAATTGCAGGTTGCTGCCGTCGGTGATGGTGTCGCCCAATTGCACGCCGCCGTGGGTGGTGAAACCAATGATGTCCCCGGCATAGGCTTCTTCCACGGCTTCGCGTCTTTGGCTGAGGAAAGTGACCACCGAGGTCGGGCGCAATTCCTTGGCACTGCGCTGTACCTTGAGCTTCATGCCGGGTGTGTATTTGCCTGAGGCCACGCGCACAAACGCGATGCGGTCGCGGTGGTTGGCGTCCATATTGGCTTGCACCTTAAACACCACGCCGGAGAAGCCGCTGTCTTCGGGCTGGACGGTTTTTTCCACCATCTGTTTGTTGACCAGCAGTGAACTTTTGCGCGATTGTGGAAAAGGTGCCAGATCCACCAAAGCGTCCAGCACTTCCATCACACCGAAATTGTTCACGCCTGAGCCAAAGAACACAGGCGTTTGTTTGCCGCTCAAAAATGCTTCGCGGTCAAAGCTGGGAGAAGCGCCTGTTGCCAGTTCCATGCTGTCCATGGCAGCGGCCCATTCCAAGCCGAAGCGTCCGGATAAATCGGCTTGTTCGGTCAGGGCCACTGTTTCAAAGTCTTGCGGCAAACGCTCGCTGCCGGACTCAAACACCGTCATCGCTTGCGTGCGTAAATTGATGATGCCGCCAAAGCTTTTGCCTTGACCTACAGGCCAGGTCATGGGCACGCATGGCATGCCGAGTTCGCGCTCGACTTCGTCCAAAATATCCAGTGGGTCGCGCACCTCGCGGTCCATTTTGTTGACAAAGGTGATGATGGGCGTGTCGCGCTGGCGGCAAACTTCAATCAAGCGGCGGGTTTGGGCTTCCACACCGTTGGCCGCATCAATCACCATCAAGGCCGAGTCCACGGCGGTCAGCACCCGGTAGGTGTCTTCCGAAAAGTCTTTGTGGCCGGGCGTGTCCAGCAAATTGATGACGTGGTTCCGGTACAGCATTTGCATCACCGACGATGCCACTGAAATGCCGCGTTGCTTTTCAATTTCCATCCAGTCGCTGGTGGCGTGGCGCGAAGCCTTGCGGGCTTTGACCGACCCGGCGATTTGGATCGCGCCGGAAAACAGCAACAGCTTTTCAGTCAGCGTGGTTTTACCCGCGTCGGGGTGGGAAATGATGGCAAAAGTGCGGCGTCGGCGCACTTCCTCTAAGGCAGTGGTCATGGTGTTTACTGGGGATAAGCGGGGATCATAGCCGCACGACTGCGACGGCTCAGAGTTCGCCTTGCTGCTTGTCGACGGTATAGAAACGCACAGTGCGTATCAGTGTGTTGCGGTCAAACGGCTTGGCCAAGACCCGGTTGATACCGGCTTGCTGGCAGCGCTCGATAGCGTCTTGCGCCACATTCGCCGTCAGCGCGACCGCAGGCACATCGCAAAACGGCTTGGGCGCTTGCTGGCGGATGGTTTGCACCACTTGCGCGCCGTCTATGTCTGGCATGACCAGATCAATCAACACCAATTCATATTCATTGGCTTGCATTTTCTCCAGCGCTTGCTGGCCGTTTGCCGCTTGTTCAATCTGGGCATTTGGAAAACTGCGCATCAAAGTGGCGGTCACGACCAGGCGGTTGACATCGTTGTCATCCACCACCAGCAAACGGATAGGGCTCAGGTCTTGGCTGGCGGTGACATTGAAGCTGGGCTGGGTGTTGGCCGGTGCGGCTGCCAGTGCCAGCGGCAAACGCAAAGTGAAGGTGGAGCCTTCACCAATTTGGCTTTGCAAACCCAATTCGCCTTGGTGGCTTTTCACCAGGCTTTGTGTGATGGCCAGGCCCAAGCCGTTGCCGCGCATGGGTTCGCTCAAGCGCAAAGCGGCTTGAGCATTATGCACCTGAATAAACGGCTGGTAAATGCGTTGCTGTTGTTCCTCTGTCATGCCTATGCCGGTGTCTTGCACCTGAACCACCAGCCAGGTTTGTTCAGGAGAAGGCTGAGACAGGCTCACTTGCATATGCACAACACCGGCGGGCGTGAATTTGATGGCATTGCCCAGCAGATTGATGAGCATTTGCGACAAGCGGTTTTGGTCAATGCTGACCCAGGTGTTGACTTCGTCATTCAGTGTGATCCGGTAATCGAGTTGCATTTCCCGGGCCTGGTGCGCCAACGTGTGAAAGGTCTGGTGGATGACCTGGCGCAGATTGACCACCTGTGGATTCAAAGTCAGCTGGCCCAGCCTGATTTGGGAAAAGTCCAGCAGGTCATTGATCACAGTCAGCAAATGCGCAGCAGCGTGTTGTGCGCTTTCAATGTAGCCCGTGGAATCTTGGGGGATCTGCTTGTTGTCATGCAGCAAACCCAGGTAGCCGATCACCGCGTTCAACGGCGTGCGCATGTCATGGCTGACCATGGCTAAAAACTTGTCTTTGTGCGAGTCGGCGATTTTCAAAGCATCGGTGGTTTTGGCCAGGCGTATGTTGATGCGGTTCAGGGTGTGCAAATTCTGGGCATTGGCCGAGTCATACACAAACACTAAAATCACTTGTGTGCACTCAATTACCATGAGGCATATCAAACTTTGCGCCAAGTAGCGCCAGTCTTGGTCGGCACGCATCGGCAAATAACCATAGATCTGCGCAAAAAATAGGGTCAGCAAACAAATAAAGCTGAACAGCACCCAGAAAATGGCCCATTTGCGAGACATGGTGAAAACAGCCAGCAATGGCACCAAGCCCATGTACATCACGTAAATGGATGTCAAGCCATCACCGCAAGCCGCGTTAAACAAAATCAATGCAATCAATGTCAACTGGTAAACCGAATACGCCCACAGCATCTTTAAGCCCAGCCACCAGCAATACAAATTCAGAGTGATGACAACTGATGCCCAAATGCAAGACCATCCGGCGATGGGGTTGGAGAGAAGAAACATCAGCCCGGCGATGGGCAATAAAAACACCACAGCAAACACCGAATTCATTAAGAAATAAAAATCAGGCGAACTGCGTAAATTCTTAGGCAGTTTTCTCAGCACCCAGAGGTAAAAAAGATAATTCCGGTCAATCATGTGAGTGCGTATGCTGGCGGCGGGGTAATTCGGTGGAGTGTAGCCGCCATAGCCAATGAATTGAAATAGAATGCGGCACCGAGGAGCGCTGCAGCATCTGAACGATGTGAGGCTCGGAACCCTTTCCAACTGCGCTCACCCACTGATGATGTGAGGTGAGCACCTCGGTTCAAACTGTGTCTCTTTTCACGCGTCAGTGGCCCTGAACTTTTTTTGGAGCCTCTTGATGAACGCATCTCTCAAACCCGCACAAACCACTGATTTCCATGTCGCTGACATGAGCCTGGCCGATTGGGGCCGCAAAGAAATCAAAATCGCCGAAACCGAAATGCCCGGCTTGATGGCAATCCGCCAGGAATTCGCCAAAGCGCAGCCTTTGAAAGGCGCGCGCATCACCGGTTCACTGCACATGACCATCCAAACCGCAGTGCTGGTTGAAACCCTGCAAGCACTGGGCGCGCAAGTGCGTTGGGCTTCTTGCAATATTTTCTCCACGCAAGACCACGCCGCCGCCGCATTGGTGGCCAACGGCACACCAGTGTTTGCCTACAAAGGTGAAACCCTGGATGACTACTGGGATTACACCCACCGCATTTTTGAATTCGCCGCCAAGGGCGCAGACGGCGAAGGCCCGAACATGATTCTGGACGACGGCGGCGATGCCACTTTGCTCATGCACTTGGGCAAACGTGCTGAAAAAGACGCGTCACTCCTGAACAACCCCGGCAGCGAAGAAGAAGTCTGTTTGTTCAATGCCATCAAAGCCAAGCTCGCGATTGACAACACTTGGTACAGCCGCAAATCAGCCCACATCATCGGCGTGACCGAAGAAACCACCACCGGCGTGTTGCGCTTGAACGAAATGGCCGCCAAAGGCACGCTGATGTTCCGCGCGATCAACGTGAACGACTCCGTCACCAAGAGCAAATTCGACAACCTGTACGGCTGCCGCGAATCTTTGGTGGACTCCATCAAGCGCGCCACCGACGTGATGATCGCCGGCAAGGTTGCGCTGGTGGCCGGTTACGGCGATGTGGGCAAAGGTTCTGCCCAAGCCCTGCGCGCCTTGAGCGCCCAAGTGTGGGTGACTGAAATCGACCCGATCAACGCACTGCAAGCAGCCATGGAAGGCTACAAAGTCGTGACCATGGAATACGCTGCTGACAAAGCTGACATTTTTGTGTCCGCCACCGGCAACAAAAACGTGATCCGTTACGAACACATGGCCGCCATGAAAGACGAAGCGATTGTGTGCAACATCGGCCACTTCGACAATGAAATCGATGTGTCTTCCCTGGAAAAACTCCAGTGGGACGAGATCAAGCCGCAAGTCGACCACATCATCTTCCCTGATGGCAAAAAAATCACTTTGCTGGCCAAAGGCCGCGTGGTCAATCTGGGTTGCGCCACCGGCCACCCCAGCTTTGTCATGTCTTCCAGCTTTGCCAACCAGACGATTGCGCAAATCGAGTTGTTCACACGCCAAGACCATTACGAAAACGGCAAGGTCTATGTGTTGCCCAAGCACCTGGACGAAAAAGTCGCGCGTTTGCATTTGAAGAAAGTCGGTGCCATGCTGACCGAACTCACTGATGAACAAGCTTCTTACATAGGTGTCAGCAAGAGCGGCCCGTACAAAGCCGACACTTACCGCTATTGATCAGATGCGCGCCGACCAGTTGCTGGTCGAGCGCGGTTTGGCTGCCACGCGCTCGCAAGCCCAGCGTTTGATCGCCGCCGGTGTGCAATGGCGCATGCCTTTGCACACTTGGCAGCGTATTGACAAAAACGGTGTGCTGCTGCCGACAGATTGTGAATTGCAGTTGCTTGACGATGGCGAATCACGCTTTGTGTCACGCGGCGGTTTGAAGCTGGCTGGCGCATTGCAAGCCACGGGTGTTGTAGTGCAGGGTTTGTGTTGTCTGGACATCGGCCAGTCCACCGGCGGCTTCACCGATTGCTTATTGCAGCACGGTGCTGCCAGTGTGGTGGGTGTGGATGTCGGCCATGCGCAATTGCATCCGTCGCTGCGGGATGACGCGCGCGTGGTGTGCATTGAAAAATTCAATGCGCGAAACTTGGATGCGGGAGATTCGGCATTGCGTTTGCACACACCTCAAGGCGGCTTCGATTTGTTGGTAGCCGATCTGAGCTTTATTTCGCTCACCCTGGTCTTGCCGGTGTTACCGGCGTTGATGCAAGCCCGCGCCCATGCGCTGTTGCTGGTCAAGCCGCAGTTTGAATTGCAACCGGCAGACATAGGCAAGGGCGGACTGGTCAAAGACCCGGCCTCCTACGCCTTGGTTCAACAGCGTTTGCGAACCGCTTGCATTGACGCGGGGTTGGAGGTTTTGCATTGGTTAGACAGTCCGGTGACCGGCGGCGACGGCAACCGGGAATTTTTTATTCATGTCAGCAGGAAATTCGCATGAGCACTTCAAACTCTATTCCAATCAGTTTTGAATTCTTTCCACCCAAAACACCTGAGGGCGCAGCCAAATTGTTGAACGTGCGGCACGAGCTTTACGCACTGAAACCGCAGTTTTTCAGTGTCACTTATGGCGCAGGCGGCTCCACCCAGGACGGCACCTTGCAGCAAGTGCAAAGTATTTTGCAGGACGGCTTTGATGCAGCCCCGCATTTCTCCTGCATAGGCACCACACGCGATACTGTGCGCGAGCAATTGGCGGCTTTCAAAGCAGCAGGCATACGCCGCATGGTGGCCTTGCGCGGCGACTTGCCCAGCGGCCACGGCACCTTCGGAGAATTCCGCTACGCCAGCGAATTGGTGGAATGCATTCGGCAGGAGTCGGGTGAGCATTTCCATATCGAGGTTGGTTGTTACCCGGAAGTGCATCCGCAGGCCAAGACGCCGCAAGCCGATGTGCAGGCTTATGTGACCAAAGTCAAAGCGGGCGCGAATTCAGCCATCACCCAGTATTTTTTCAACAGCGATGCTTACTTTCGCTTTGTCGATGAGGCCTACAAACTGGGCGCGGACATTCCGGTGGTGGCCGGCATCATGCCCATCATCAGCTCTTCACAGTTGATGCGTTTTTCAGATGCATGCGGTGCAGAAATACCGCGCTGGATACGTTTGCGTTTGCAATCTTTCGGTGACGACACCGCGTCCATCAAGGCCTTCGGTTTGGAGGTGGTCAGCGATTTGTGCGAGCAATTGCGCAACGGCGGCGCCCCCGGATTGCATTTCTACACCATGAACCAGTCGACGGCAGTGACCGCAATTTGCCGCAACCTCGGTCTGGCTTAACCCCGGGTCAGACTGAACCCGGCCAGGTGATCCTGGCCCATCAGTTGCACCATTTGCGGCAATGCCTGTTGCAACTGCTCGTACAAAGTGAACGGCGGGTTGATGATCACCACGCCGCTGCCAACCAAGCCTACGGGCTTGGCCTTTTCCCCGGGTGGGGCGTCAATGCGTGCGCCGGTGCGTATGCGCAAAGTGGCATGTAACCAGGGTTTGTCGGCCTGGCGCGCCAAGTTGGTCAGATGCCGCGGCAGACTGTGCGCCTGCGGCCTGGGAATGATGGGATACCAGACCACGTAAGTGCCGGTGGAAAAACGTTTCATCCCGATCGAGACGGCCACCACCACGCGTTCGTAATCAAGTTTGATTTCATAACTCGGGTCAATAAACACCAGGCCGCGGCGGGTTGAGGGCGGCAAAAATTTGGGCAAGCCGTTGAAGCCGTCTTCGTGCATCACCATCACCTGGCGACCGGCACGCAATTCTTCCACGCGGGTTTGTAAACCACGGATATCGGTGGGATGCATTTCGAACAGCTTGAGTTTGTCTTGTTCGCGCAACAAATGATGCGAAATCAGTGGCGAACCCGGGTAATTCAGCAAGCCGCCTTCGCGGTTGAAATGATCTAGCACCTTGCGGTAGTCGAGCAAGGCGTCGGCCATAGGCCCGGACAGCTTGGATTTGTTGCGCATCAGCGCCAGCAAGCCCTCCTGGGCTTCCCCGCTCTGGTTGGCGTCGGCGCTGTCGAGGCGGTACATACCGGCGCCGGCATGGGTGTCTATGGCGGTGAAGCCGACTTCTTTGAGTGCTAAATGCTTCATCACAGCAACCAAGACGGTGTGTTTAAGCACATCTGCGTGGTTGCCTGCGTGGTAGGCGTGGCGGTAACTGAACATCCCCCATGGTAACCCGCGCTAAGCTGCTTGCGTAAGCGGGCATGAATTGGCATAGAATGTCAGGCTTCGTAGCGAACAAGGTCCCGCGGCGAAGTTATCACCCCCACCTAAGAGGTTCTCAGCAGAAGAACACCGACCGTGGAAAAGGACCCCACAACCCACTCTAGGAAACACATGTCCACTTTCAGCGCAAAACCCGCTGACGTGACGCATGAGTGGTTTGTGATTGACGCCACCGATAAGGTGCTCGGACGGATTGCCAGCGAAGCAGCCCTCCGTTTACGCGGCAAGCACAAAGCCATTTATACGCCTCACGTCGATACCGGCGACTACATAGTCGTCATCAACTCGTCCAAAATTCGAGTCACAGGCAACAAAGCCTTGGACAAGATGTACCACCGCCACTCCGGTTACCCCGGCGGTATTTCCAGCACCAATTTCAAAGACATGCAAGCCAAGCACCCCACTCGTGCGCTGGAAAAAGCTGTCAAAGGCATGCTGCCCAAAGGTCCTTTGGGTTTCGCCATGATCAAAAAGCTCAAGGTGTACGGCGGTGCCGAGCATCCCCATACCGCCCAACAGCCTAAAGTGCTGGACATCTAAGGAGCTATGAAATGATTGGTGAATGGAACAATGGCACCGGTCGTCGCAAATCCAGCGTCGCCCGCGTGTTTCTGAAAAAAGGCTCCGGCAAGATCATGGTCAATGGCAAAGACATCGCTGAATATTTCGGCCGTCAAACCTCGATCATGATTGCCAAGCAACCTCTGTTTTTGACTCAGCATGCCGAATCTTTCGACATTCAGATCAATGTGCAGGGCGGCGGTGAATCCGGCCAGGCAGGCGCTGCCCGTCATGGCATCACCCGCGCTCTTATCGACTACGATGCGACCCTCAAACCCGCGCTGTCAGCAGCCGGTTTTGTCACCCGGGATGCACGTGAAGTCGAACGTAAAAAAGTCGGTTTGCACGGTGCCCGTCGCCGCAAGCAGTTCAGCAAACGCTGATCTACCGTCAGGCCTTGTGTCTGCAAAATGCCGCCAGAGCCCCTGCTTTGGCGGTTTTTTTTCGATTTCACCCGTCAGCGGGATGGGTCGTTGCTATAACCTTGCCACAGGTATTGTTGACTGAAATAGGTTACTATTACTTCTTAAAGAACATTTTCATTGGAGTGCGCCATGAGTGCCTTAGCCGAAACCATACCTACCGCCATGCCTGAGCCTATCGTCTTTACCGACAGTGCTGCGGCCAAAGTGGCTGACCTGATCGCCGAAGAAGGCAACCCCGAGTTGAAACTGCGCGTGTTTGTGCAAGGCGGCGGTTGCTCCGGTTTTCAATATGGTTTTACTTTTGATGAAATCACCAACGAAGACGACACCATCATGTCCAAACACGGCGTCTCTTTGTTGATCGATGCCATGAGCTACCAGTATTTGCTCGGTGCCGAAATCGATTACAAAGAAGACTTGCAAGGCGCTCAGTTCGTCATCAAAAACCCGAATGCCACCAGCACCTGCGGATGCGGGTCTTCATTCTCAGCTTGAGTTTTACAGTTGAGCAACAAGCCGGGCTAGTCCCGGCTTGTTTTATGCAGGATAAATCCCACCCAGCACCCTGGGCCCCGCCGCGCCGGTCACCGCAGGCAGATTACCCGGCAGGTTCAAGCAAGTCTGGCGCGCCAGCCAGGCGAATGCAGCCGCTTCGACTTGCAAGGGCGGCAAGCCATGTTCTTCGGTGCTTTGAACAGGAAGACCCGGCAAGCGCTGTTGCAGCATCTGCATCAGATATAGGTTGTAAGCGCCGCCGCCGCAGACCAGCAGTCGCGCGGCGTGCGGTGCATAGCGCAGCACATCCTCAGCGCATACCTGGGCCGTGAGTGCAGTCAAGCTGGCTTGCACGTCCACAGCGGTCAGCGGCGCGCAGCCGGCCAAAGCAGCGTTCAACCAGTCATCATGAAACAGATCGCGGCCTGTGCTTTTTGGCGGTGAGAATTTGAAAAACGGTTCGCGCATCAGGTATTCAAGCAAAGCCGGGTTGACTTGACCCTCAGCCGCCCAAGCGCCGCCCCGGTCAAAGGCCTGACCGGTATTCAGTTGACACCAATGGTCAAGCAGTACATTGCCAGGGCCGCAATCAAAGCCTGCAGCCTGTCCGTTATTCAGAATGCTGAGGTTGGACATGCCGCCGACATTGAGCACGGCCACTGTCTGTCCGTCAGCCCCGAACATATGTTGGTGAAACGCAGGCACCAGCGGTGCACCCTGGCCGCCGGCGGCAATATCGCGGCTACGGAAATCCGCGACCACGCGGATACCGGTTCGCTCGGCGAGCAAAGAAGGGTTGTTGATTTGAAGCGTATAGCCTATGCCGTCGTGCAAGCCGGGCTGATGGCGCACGGTTTGCCCGTGTGCGCCTATGGCCGAAATATCGTTGGGCAGGTAGCCGGTTTGATTCAGTAAATCCTGTACCGCATGGGCATACAACAAAGCGAGTTCGTTAGCAGCCAGGGCAGACACATGCAATTCATTGGCGCCGCTGCGGTTGAGTTCCAGCAAAGTGTGTCGTAAGGCCTTTGAAAAAGGCAGACTACTGTGGCCTAGGGTACGCAAGCCGGAGGTCGAAAAATCCGCCAGCACCGCGTCCACGCCATCAAGTGAGGTGCCTGACATCACGCCGATATAGAGCGTGCGCATGGTCAAAATAATCAGTGCGTGGTGTCGGCTGAGGCGACCGAAGCTGAGGCCAGTTGTCTAGAGACTTCAGCCGCCTGGCGGTTGAATTGATCACGCGCGAATGCAGGAACCGGCACAGATTCGCTTTGACGGGCCAGCAATTGCGGGTCTTTGTGAACGCCGTTCACCCGGAATTCAAAATGCAAATGCGGGCCGGTGGCCCAGCCAGTTGCGCCAACCAAGCCGACCGTCTGGCCCTGAGAGACAGACTGGCCGCGACGAACCAGCATTTTGCTCAAGTGCGCATAAACCGTGGCGTGGCCGTTGTTGTGTTTGACCACCACCGCATTGCCGTAACCACCCATATTGCCTGCGCTCTCCACCACGCCCAAGCCGACGCTGCGCACCGGCGTGCCTTGACTCGCCGCGTAATCCACACCGAGGTGGGCGCGCCAGGTTTGAAAGATAGGGTGAAAACGCATGTTGAAGCCGCTGCTCACGCGTGAAAAAGCCAGCGGAGACGCCAAGTAGGTGCGGCGCAGACTTTGGCCTTGCAGGTTGTAATAACCGCCTGGCTTGTTGCTGTTTTCCTGGAACCACATGGCCTGGTGCGTTTTGCCTTTGTTGACAAATTCAGCCGTCAGCACTTTGCCTGGTTTGAGCGATTCACCGTCGGCTTCCAGCGATTCGTAGGTGACGGTGAAGCGGTCGCCTTTGCGCAAAGCGCGGTGAAAATCTATGTCGCCTGAGAAAATTTCTGCAAGCTGAACTGCAATGCTGTCTGGAATGCGTGCATCGTCGGTGGCGGCGAACAAAGAGGTTTGAATCAAGCCGCCTGACAGACGAACCGAGGTTTTGAGTTCGCCGGTTTCGCGCCTTGCGCTCAGGCCTTGCTCGCCGCGTTCAATCACCAGGCATTGAAACGTATCGTTTTTGTCGGTGGCCCAACGCGCTGTGAGTTTGAGCAAGTGGTTGTCGTCGTCAACTTCGGCGTTCAACTGGCGCGCGCTTTTGCCCAATAAAGCTTCGCGCACCAGCGTGTTGCCGCGCATGAAGTCAGCAGCCGTTTTATCGGATACGCCCAAGCGCGACAGCATGGCTTCTGCAGTGTCGGTAGAGCGCGAAGTGTCAGTGCGGTAAAGCCGCAGCCGGTCTTTGCCAAGGCTGCTGATCTGGCTGTCCAGCGTGATGTTGCTGACGTTTTCCACCAATTGCCTGATGGGTGCGCCAGAGTCGGATTGCCTGAACCCGGCAACTGCCAGAGCCCCGGCAGCGGTCAGCGCCAACACGACAGCCAGACGAACCACGCCATTGCTGCGGTAAACATCATCATCTTGGGGGGTGTCGGGGAAATCGTTGTCTTGCAAAATCAGCATCCGGTGACTCAGGCGCCAGACGGACTGCAGCACCTTAGAATGAAGGAAATAGTTGTGCGCTTCACCTGGAGGTGCGGCCCAATGAAGTGCAGTATACAGGCCTGACTACCAGGCAACAAGCCCGAAATCACTTATGAATCAAGCATCTGAGAAACAAACCTCACTATCTGCAACGGTTGAGCAGGCGCTGGATGTCTCAATGCGTGGCTGTGAAGAATTGCTGCCCAGGGACGAGTGGGTGAAAAAACTCCAGCGGCACGAGGCCAACGGGCAGCCTTTGCGCATCAAGCTTGGCCTGGACCCGACCGCGCCCGACATACACATCGGCCATACCGTGGTCTTGAACAAAATGCGCCAGTTGCAGGATTTGGGCCATCAGGTGATTTTTCTGATCGGCGACTTCACCTCGTTGATCGGCGACCCGTCCGGGCGCAACAGCACACGCCCGGCTTTGACCCCTGAACAAATCAAGCACAACGCCGACACCTATTACAAGCAAGCCAGCATGGTGCTGGACCCTGAGCGCACCGAGATTCGCTACAACAGCGAATGGAGTGAGCCGCTGGGTGCCAGCGGCATGATTCAGCTCGCGTCGCGCTACACCGTGGCGCGCATGATGGAGCGGGACGATTTCCACAAACGCTTCCACGGCGGCCAATCCATCAGCGTGCACGAATTTTTATACCCGCTGATGCAGGGCTACGACAGCGTCGCTTTGAAAAGCGATCTCGAGCTTGGCGGCACGGATCAAAAATTCAATTTGCTGATGGGGAGGCATTTGCAGCAGGAATACGGTCAGGAGCCGCAGTGCATTTTGACCATGCCGCTGCTCGAAGGCCTGGACGGCGTGGACAAAATGTCCAAGAGCAAGAACAACTACATCGGCATTACTGAAGATGCCAACACCATGTTTGCCAAAGTCATGTCCATCAGCGATGTGTTGATGTGGCGCTGGTTCACGCTTTTGAGCTTTCAAAGTTTGGAAGCGATTGCCAAGTTGAAGGCCGAGGTTGAAGCCGGGCGCAACCCGCGCGATGCCAAAGTCATGCTGGCCAAGGAAATCACCGCGCGTTTCCATTCGGCAGCACTGGCCGACAGCGCGGAACAGGATTTCGTCAACCGCAGCAAAGGCGGTATTCCTGATGACATACCCGACGTACCACTGACGGGAGCGCCCTTGGGCATCAATGCGCTGTTGAAGAACGCTGGCTTGGCCCCGTCGACCAGCGAAGCCGGGCGATTGGTCGAAGGCGGCGGCGTGCGCATAGACAGCAGCGTCGTGAGCGACAAAGGCTTGAAATTAGAAGCGGGCACGTATGTGGTTCAGGTGGGCAAACGCAAATTCGCCAGAGTACATCTGAGTGCTTGAGGCCCTGACCACACAACCGGAATCCAACACATGAATGCATTGAACCGCTGGCTATTGAAGCTCTCGCCCACCACCTTGTTGTGGACCTCGGTGGTGGTGGCCATCATCACCATCGTCATGAAAACCCTGGCCTGGTACATCACCGATTCGGTCGGTTTGTTGTCTGACGCCATGGAGTCGTTTGTGAATTTGGCCAGCGCCATTTTTGCGTTGATCATGGTGACCGTGGCGCAGCAACCGGCGGATCAAGAACACCCTTACGGACACCACAAGGCCGAGTATTTTTCTTCGGGCTTTGAAGGCGTGTTGATCATGGGCGCGGCAGCCGCCATCATCTGGGCTTCGGTACACCGCGTATTTGATCCGCAGCCGGTGGTTGAACTCGGCTGGGGTTTGAGTTTGTCGGTGGCCAGTTCCGCGTTGAATGGTTTGCTGGCTTGGGTCATGTTCAAGGTGGCCAAACAACAGCGTTCTATTGCGCTTGAAGCCGATGCCAAACATCTGGTGACCGATGTGTGGACATCGGCCGGTGTGGTCATAGGCTTGTTGCTGGTGTTGTTCACCGGTTGGCTATGGCTGGACGCGGTGGTCGCCATGGGCGTGGCCTTGAATATTTTGAAAGAAGGTTTTGATTTGATCTGGCTTTCATCCCAAGGTTTGATGGATGAAGCCGTCGAGCCTGCGGTGCTGGCGCAAATTCAAGAAGTGCTTGACGGGTTTAAACACAAGCGCGGCGAAGTAGAGATCATTCGTTTTGACCACATCACCACACGCCAGGCAGGGCAACGCCGGTTTGTCGATATGCACATGCACATGCCAGCCAGTTGGTCACTGGGACGCGCGGCGGCTTTGCGCACCAGTGTGGAGCAAGCCTTGATGAGCTCGGTGCCCGGGTTGCGTGCCAGCATTCAGTTATTACCGAACGATGTGGAAGCGCATTTTGATGATGTGCGGGATTTGAAATAAAACAAGGTTCGACAGTGAAACCATTTCAGCTTTGACGCAGGCTGATAATCCCCGCATGACCTCTTCCTTTCGCACGCGCTCTCTCTCTCCCGACACCCTCAACAACTTAGACCAACTCGGCTACACCGAGATGACGCCGATTCAGGCGGCGAGTCTGCCATTGGCGCTGGCCGGTCAGGATGTGATTGCACAAGCCAGCACCGGCAGCGGCAAGACCGCGGCCTTTGGTTTGCCGCTGGTGGAAAAGCTCACCGCCAACTTTCACGCGGTGCAAGCGCTGGTCTTGTGCCCGACGCGCGAACTCGCCGATCAAGTCACCATAGAAATACGCAGACTGGCGCGCGCCACAGCCAACATCAAAGTGGTGACGCTGTGCGGCGGAGTGGCTTTGCGCGGTCAGGAGCAAAGCCTGCAACACGGCTCGCACGTGGTGGTAGGTACACCCGGGCGCATTCTGGATCATTTGACGCGCGGTAGTTTGCGACTGGATTCAGTCAAAACATTGGTGCTTGATGAAGCCGATCGCATGTTGGACATGGGTTTTTTCGATGACATGAAACAGCTCATTCAACAATGTCCCGCCAAGCGACAAACACTGTTGTTTTCTGCAACTTATCCCGAAGGCATTGCCAAGTTGTCGGCGCAGTTCATGCGCGACCCGCAAACGGTGAAAGTGCAAACCGTGCACGCGGCAGACAAAATCAAACAACTGTTTTACGAAGTGCATGAAGACGAGCGCTTGCATGCAGTGTCATTGCTGCTCAACCATTTCCGGCCCGAGTCCACGCTGGCGTTTTGCAATACCAAGCAGCAATGCCGTGAGTTGTTGGCCGTGTTGCAGGCCCAAGGTTTTGATGCGCTGGCTTTGTATGGTGAACTTGAACAACGCGAACGCGATCAAGTGCTGGTGCAATTTGCCAACCGCAGTTGCTCGGTGCTGGTGGCAACCGATGTCGCTTCGCGCGGACTGGATATCAGTCAACTGAATGCAGTCATCAATGTGGATGTCACGCCGGATGCGGAAATACATATTCACCGCATTGGTCGCACCGGCCGCGCTGATGCACAAGGTTTGGCGTTGACCTTGGCCAGTCTGGATGAAATGGGTGCGGTTGGACGCATAGAGTTGCTGCAAAACATGGAGTCACACTGGGTCAAGCTGGATACGCTGACCGCCACACCCGGCGGCAGGTTGATGGCACCTATGCGCACCTTGCAAATCGTTGGCGGACGCAAAGAAAAAATCCGTCCCGGCGACGTGCTGGGCGCGTTGACGGGTGAAGCAGGGTTCAGTGCCGCGCAAATCGGCAAGATCAATGTGAATGAGTTTTCCACCTATGTGGCGGTGGACAGAGCGATTGCAGCAGAAGCAGTCGAGCGTTTGTCCAAAGGACGAATTAAAGGAAAAACCGTGCGTGTGCGTTTGATGGATTGATTTACATTACCGGGGTAATGTGATACCGTATACATATGAATTCCAAGCAATCCAAATTAACCACGCAATGCCAGGTTTCGGTGCCTGCCTCGGTTCGTCAGTTCCTCAGCTTAAGCCCCGGTGCCACCATGCTGTGGGTGCAGGAGGGTGAGCGCATGTGGGTTGAGCGGGCTGTCACACACACAACCGTTGATATTCATCAAGCGCTGTTTGGCAACTCAGCACCCCCAAAGACCGCAGACACGCCAGACAGCAAACAAGCCATTCGCGCCATGATGCAAAAGAAACATGCACGCCATTGACACCAATGTGCTGGTGCGTTTGTTGGTCAGAGACGATGCCAGGCAAGCAAAAACAGCAGACAACTACATCAGCAAAGGCGCATGGGTGTCGCATCTGGTCTTGGTAGAAACCGTCTGGGTGCTTGATGCCGTCTATCACCGAAGTCCTGCGCAACTGGCTGCGGCATTAGAGCTGCTATTGGTTCACGAAAGTTTGGTGTTGCAAGATGCCGATGTGGTGAAGGCGGCATTGACACATTTCAAAGCCAAGCCTGTTTTGGGTTTTTCAGATTGCATGGTGCTGGAAATTGCACGCAAAGCAGGTCACACGCCCTTAGGCAGCTTTGATAAAGCCTTGGCTAAGGTCGGCGGCGTGCACAAGCTGTAAGTCGCAGGCTTTTATTCATAAGGATTGGCAATCCCCAGTCCTGCCAATAACTGCACTTCATAAGCTTCCATGGCTTTGGCATCTTTGAGCGATGTTTCATGGTCCCAGCCTTGGGCGTGCAATGCGCCATGCACCAGCATATGCGCGTAATGCGCTTTCAAAGATTTGCCGTGTGCTTTTGCTTCGCTGGCCACCACTGGCGCACACAACACCAAGTCGGCCAACACCACAGGCGACTGTTGGTAATCAAAGGTCAGCACATTGGTGGCGTAATCTTTGTGCCGGTAACTGGCGTTCAAGGCGCGGCCTTCTTGTTCATTCACGATGCGCACTGTCAACTCAGCATCTGCTGCCAGCGCATGACGCAAACAACGCGCTACCCAATGGCGCGGTAATGCCGCACGGTGACGCGCTGCATAAGCGATATCGCCGAACTGCAAAGACAAAGACAACTGTTTCAGCGCCATGGCTTAAACAGTTTTGCGTTGCTTGTCATAGGCGTCGACGATGCGCGCAACAAGTGGATGGCGCACCACATCCTTGCTGGTGAAATGCGTGATGGCGATGCCATTCACTTGCCTTAAAACGTGTTCCGCTTCTATCAAACCGCTGGGACTGCCTTTGGGTAAATCGATTTGACTCACATCACCGGTGACCACCGCTTTGGCACCAAAGCCGATGCGGGTGAGAAACATTTTCATTTGCTCGGGCGTGGTGTTTTGCGCTTCATCCAAAATGATGAATGCATTGTTCAAGGTGCGACCGCGCATGAACGCCAGTGGCGCAATTTCTAAAGCGCTGCGCTCAAACGCTTTTTGCACTTTGTCAAAACCCATGAGTTCATACAAAGCGTCGTACAGCGGACGCAAATACGGGTCGACTTTTTGGCCCAAATCACCCGGTAGAAAACCGAGTTTTTCACCGGCTTCAACCGCAGGGCGTGTGAGGATGATGCGCTGCACCGCGCTGCGCTCCAGCGCATCCACCGCGCTGGCCACAGCCAAATAGGTTTTGCCGGTGCCCGCCGGGCCAATGCCGAAGGTGATGTCGTGGCTGGCGATGTTCTCCAGATACAAAGCTTGTGTCGGGGTTCTCGCGCTCACATCATTGCGCCGAGTGTTGAGCGTCTGTGCGTTGGATGGCATCTGCGAGTCCCCTGCCAGCATCAATTGCACGTGTTCTTTGGGAATAGGTTTAGCCGTGCGTTCGAACATGGCTTGCAACACTTCCAAAGCGCGGTTGGCATTGACCTTGAGGCCGTCTATCTTGAATTTTTCGTGGCTGTGAGAAATCTTGACCTGTAAGCCGGTTTCTATGGTACGCAAATGTTCATCCAACGCTCCGCATAAATTGCCCAAACGGGTGTTGCTGCTGGGACTGAATTGGTGGCGAATAATCAAAGTACCCATCCGCTAAGCGTGAACCCCGAGAGGGCGGGAAGGGGTTGTCGATGAACCATGGTGTAGGTGGACATAAAGAAATTCTGTCTTTAACTGCTAAGGAAACAAAGCATACTCTATGGCAAAAGCCCACTCTCAGAGACAATTCCAATCGCGCTGATAATCGACGCTGAACCTCACACATACAACAACACATGATAGGCAAACTCAGCGGCACGCTCATTGAAAAAAATCCACCGCAGGTGGTGCTGGATTGCCACGGTGTGGGCTATGAAGTCGATGTGCCTATGAGCACGTTTTACAACCTGCCTGCGGTCGGCGACAAGCTGAGCTTGCTCACGCATTTTGTGGTGCGCGAAGATGCACAAATTCTGTATGGCTTTGCTACCGCTGAAGAGCGCGTAGCGTTTCGCCAGTTGATCAAGATTTCCGGCGTGGGCCCGCGCATGGCGCTGGGCGTGCTCAGTGGTTTGAGTGTCGCCGAACTGGCCCAAGCCATCACTTTGCAGGAAGCCGGGCGTTTGGTGAAAATTCCGGGCGTGGGCAAAAAAACCGCTGAACGTTTACTGCTTGAACTCAAAGGCAAGATGGGCAGCGACTTGGGCGTGAACGCCGCACCGCAGGCGCATTCGGCACAAAACGATATCTTGCAAGCGCTGATGAGCTTGGGTTACAGCGACAAGGAAGCCTCTGCCGCTTTGAAGCAACTGCCCGCAGACATAGGCGTCAGCGACGGTATCAAGCAAGCCTTGAAGGCCTTGGCCAGATAAACCATGAGCATACAAACCGACAGCTTTGGCAGCGACTTCACACCTGATAACCGGGTCGTATCAGCCGCACCTGTCAGCCCCAGAGAAGAGGCGATAGAGCGCGCTTTGCGTCCCAAGTTGTTGCAAGACTATGTGGGCCAGGCCAAGGTGCGCGAGCAACTCGAGATTTTCATTGGTGCCGCGCGTCAGCGCGATGAAGCACTCGACCATGTGTTGTTGTTCGGGCCGCCGGGATTGGGCAAGACTACGCTGAGTCACATCATTGCGCAAGAGCTCGGTGTGAATTTGCGCCAGACCAGCGGACCGGTGCTGGAAAAGCCGAAAGACTTGGCCGCGCTGCTGACCAATCTGGAAAAAAACGATGTGTTGTTCATCGATGAAATTCATCGCTTGTCGCCCGTGGTTGAAGAAATTTTGTACCCGGCGCTGGAGGACTACCAGATCGACATCATGATCGGCGAAGGTCCGGCGGCACGCAGCATCAAACTCGATTTGCAGCCGTTCACGCTGGTCGGCGCCACCACGCGTGCCGGTATGTTGACCAACCCGTTGCGCGATCGTTTTGGTATTGTGGCGCGCCTGGAGTTTTATTCGCCTGAAGAACTGCTGCGCATCGTCATGCGCAGCGGTGGTTTGCTCAAAGCCCAATTGCATGAAGACGGCGCGTTTGAAATTGCACGCCGCTCGCGCGGCACACCGCGTATCGCCAACCGTTTATTGCGCCGGGTGCGTGACTATGCAGAAGTGAAAACCGATGGTCGCATCAGCAAAACCGTGGCCGAAGCTGCACTGGCTATGCTGGATGTGGATGCACAAGGTTTTGATTTGATGGACCGCAAACTGCTCGAAGCAGTGATTCACCGTTTCGACGGTGGACCTGTTGGTTTAGACAATATTGCTGCCAGCATAGGCGAAGAACGCGACACCATCGAAGACGTGATCGAACCGTTTTTGATTCAGCAAGGATTTTTGCAACGCACGCCGCGCGGGCGCATTGCCACGCTGGCAGCGTACCGCCACCTCGGTGTGGCGGCTCCGGCGGCCACACAAAATGCATCCGGTTTATTCGGCATTGAAGCTGAATAAAAAATCAGGTACTGCTTTCCTCGCGCGCGTCTGTGTCTAAATGACGCTCGTCCGCCCAGCCTACCAGTTGCAAACCTTGCGGTGTCCATAAGAGCCGGTTGATAGCGGTATTGCGCAAACCCCAACTGCGAGCTACTTGCAAGTCCTGACCGGTGGCGATGCGATAAATGATGTCCAGCACACCGCCATGAGTCACCAGCGCGATCTGCTGACCCAGGTGGCGTGCAGCGATGTCGTTCACCATGTGAAGCACACGTGCGTGCAGCATCCACAAACTCTCTCCGCCATTGGCGGGTGTCCAGTGCGGGTCACGGTCATGCCAGCGCGTGGCGTCTGCGGGATGCGCTTGTTTGATTTCTTCCCAGGTCAAACCCTCGAAAGCACCATAGTGACGTTCGCGCAATGGCTGTATGCGGCTGACTTCCAGTGCGTGGTGTGAGGCTATGTGTTGGGCTGTGACAAAGGCACGACTCAGGTCGCTGGCATAAACGGCTTGTATCTGTTCATCCGCCAATGCCTTGGCTACTTGCTGTGCTTGCCACAAGCCCTGCGGATTCAGTTCAATGTCAATTTGTCCCTGGATACGGGTGGCTACGTTCCAGTCGGTTTCGCCATGACGTATAGCGAGTATGTGTGTGGTTTCCATTTCAAGAGTGTATGCAATCCGGTTTGCACGCATGTGACAAAATCACAGAAATAGCATGACCGTTCTTTTTAAAAGGAAATATGTCAGACACTCTCTCTACGCATAATGGCACTGACAAGCAATTGGTACGTCAGCGCTTATTGCAAAAAGGTCAGCAGACCAAGGCAGCCATCATCGATACCGCACTGGGCATGGCAACGCAAATCGGTCTCGAGGGTTTGAGCATTGGTGCCGTGGCTGACGCCATGCAAATGAGCAAGTCAGGTGTGTTTGCGCATTTCGGCTCGCGTGAAGAATTGCAAATTTCGGTCATCCGTGAATACCATCAGCGGTTCGAGCATGAAATATTTTTTCCCGCCATGGATTTGCCGCGTGGTCTGCCGCGCTTAAAAGCTTTGTTCAACAACTGGATGCAACGCACCAGCGCAGAAATAGATTCCGGCTGTTTGTACATCAGCGGCGCCGTGGAGTTTGATGACCGCCCCGGACCCGTGCGAGATGCCCTGGCGAGTTCCGTCAAGACCTGGTTGACCGCTTTGCACCGTGCGGTGCTGCAATCGCGTGATGAACAGCATTTGTCAAAAGACACAGACGCGACGCAAATGTCTTTTGAAATACACGGATTGATTTTGGCTTTGCATTACGAAGCGCGGTTTTTGAAGTCGGCCAAAAGCTTGCAACGCGCCAAACAAGGTTTTGAACATATTCTGGAGCGTTACGGCGCTTCTTCATTGAAAACGTGAACACGCTCAAACCAAGGAGGAATCCAACATGAAAAAAACCATCAGCATGCTGATTGCCTGTGTCAGCATCAGTGCCGGTGCACAGATGACGCCTGCCGGGCTCTGGCACACCATAGACGACGAAACCCAATTACCCAAAGGCGAGGTACGCATCACCGACAACAATGGCGTGTTGTCAGGCGTGATCGTGCGTGCATTGAAAGAAGATCCTAAAGCCAAAACGGTTTGTGATTTGTGTAAGGATGACCGCAAAGGTCAAAAAATCATAGGCATGGAAATATTGCGCAACCTGACGCGTGAAGGCAAGGACAGCGACTATCTGTGGGCCGGCAAGGGCACTATCCTGGACCCGGACAACGGCAAGGTGTACGAAGTGAAAATGGTGCCTGTCGAAGGCGGTAAGCGATTAAGAGTGCGCGGCTATATCGGTCCTTTTTATCGCACCCAGTTCTGGGAACGGGCTGAGTAACTCATCGGCTGAAAAAATTCAAACAGGAATATCAATGACTGCCATTTTGCAAAGCAAGGAACACGGCGTTTTAACTCTGACCATCAACCGGGTGGACAAGAAAAACGCATTGACAGCTGATATGTATGCGGCATTGGCAGATGCTTTGTCGCTGGCAGCGGCTTCAGAAGAGGTGCGCGTGGTCTTGCTTCAAGGCCATGAAACCGTGTTCAGTGCCGGCAATGACATCGCGGATTTCTTACAGCAACCGCCGGCCAGCCCGGAGTCTGCGGTGTCGCGTTTTTTACGCGGCATTGCCGTCTTTCCCAAACCTTTGCTGGCTTCGGTCTGCGGCCCTGCCGTGGGTGTTGGCACTACCATGCTGTTGCATTGCGATCTGGTCTATGCCGGAGACAACGCTGCGTTTTCCATGCCGTTTGTCAACCTGGGTTTATGTCCTGAGGCCGGGTCCAGCCTGCTGGCGGTTCAGCTCATGGGTTACCAGCGCGCCGCTGAAGCCTTGCTGATGGGAGAGCCTTTCATGGTTGAGACGGCTTTGGAATTGGGACTGATCAGCCGTGTGTTGCCGCCTGCCGAGGTGAATGCTTATGCGCAGTCGCAGGCGCAAAAAATGGCGCGCAAACCGCTTAGCTCGCTGATGGAAACCAAGCGCTTGATGAAGTCCGCGCGCACACCTTCTGTGCTTTCGCAAATGGATGAAGAAGCGGTGGTGTTCGGCCGTTTGTTGAAAGCACCGGCCGCTGTCGAAGCTTTCAGCGCTTTCATGGAAAAGCGCAAGCCGGTGTTCAATTGAAGTCTTATGAGCACGCTCCCTGAGAGCAGTGTCAGATCTGCTTGCGCGCAATCGGTCTGGGCTTGCCTTGGGCGTCAATCGCCACATAAGTCACATTCGCTTCTGTGACTTTCAGGTACACACCTTGCATACTGAAGCGCTCAGCAAACACTTCGACTTTGACAGTGATGGACGTATTGCCGATGCGAGTCACTGAGCTGAAAAAACTCAGTATGTCGCCGACCTTGACGGATTGCTTGAAAATAAATTCATTGACGGCCACGGTGGCTATGCGACCGTTGACATAGCGTGCGGGTAACACCGCGCCGGCCAAGTCAACCTGGGCCATGACCCAGCCGCCGAAAATATCGCCGTTCTGGTTGCAGTCGGCCGGCATGGGAATGACTTTGAGCACCAGTTCGGCGTCCTGCGGCAAACCGGCTACCGTCTGGCGGGAATCTTTGGCTTGGGTCACAGGCACAATCCAGGTTGTTGTTTAACCTGTATTGTGCTTTATGCGTCACCACGCTGCCTCCTCTCCTGCTTTGCCTGCCCACACCCCGCCCCGAGTCGCCGCTTCGGATTGGATAACCTTAAGAAAGCTGTTTCCCTACCTGTGGGAATACAAATGGCGGGTCATGGCGGCTTTGTCCTTCATGGTTGGCGCCAAGTTGGCCAATGTCGGTGTGCCGTTGTTGCTCAAGGAATTGATTGATGCCATGACGCCGCAACCAACAGGTGCTCAAGTTGCGTTGGTGGTGCCGTTGGCCTTGCTGATAGGCTATGGTTTGTTGCGATTGTCAGTGTCTGGTTTTACTGAATTGCGTGAACTGGTGTTTGCGGCGGCCACACAAGGCGCTGCGCGCAAAATTGCATTGCAAACTTTTGAGCATTTGCACAATTTGAGTTTGCGTTTTCACCTGGAACGCCAAACCGGCGGCATGAGCCGCGACATAGAGCGTGGCGTCAGAGGCATCGAGTCTTTGATCACGTATTCTCTCTACAGCATAGTGCCGACTTTGATAGAAGTGGTGCTGGTGCTCAGCATTCTGGGCGTGAAGTTTGACAAGTGGTATGCCATCATCACTTTGACAGCTTTGGCGCTATATATTTATTTCACTGTCACCGTCACCGAGTGGCGCACCCAGTTTCGCAAACAAGTCAATGAATTCGATTCCAGCGCTCACACGCGGGCGATTGACTCGCTGCTGAACTATGAAACTGTCAAATACTTTGGCAATGAAGCCTTTGAAGCCTCACGCTACGACGAAAACCTGAACAAACTCCGCCGAGCTCGCATCAAAGCACAAAACTCTTTGAGTGCGCTCAACATCGGCCAGCAACTCATCATTGCGGTCGCCTTGGTTGCCATGTTGTGGCGCGCCACTGAAGGCGTGGTTCAAGGGCGCATGAGCCTGGGCGACCTGGTGATGATCAATGCTTTCATGATTCAGTTGTACATACCTTTGAATTTTCTGGGTGTGATTTACCGCGAGATCAAACAAAGCCTGACCGACTTGGAGCGCATGTTCATGCTGCTGGAAAAAAACCGCGAAGTGGCAGATACCGAGAATGCGCAAATACTTCAACTGAACAGGCCGCCTGAAGTGCGGTTTGAACAAGTGCATTTCGCCTACGAAGCTGACCGGCCTATCTTGCACGGCATCAGCCTGACCATTCCTGCGGGTAAAACAGTGGCGGTTGTCGGTCCATCCGGTTCCGGCAAATCCACGCTGGCGCGCTTGTTGTTTCGTTTTTACGATGTGCAGCAAGGCACCATACGGATTGACGGGCATGAAATACGGCAGTTAACCCAGGACAGCGTGCGCAAAGCCATAGGCATAGTGCCGCAGGACACCGTGTTATTCAACGACACGGTTTACTACAACATCGCCTATGGCAACACCCGGGCTTCGCGTGAGCAGGTGGAGGACGCCGCCAGATCGGCGCGTATCCATGACTTCATCGCCTCCACACCGTTGGGTTACGAAACCATGGTCGGCGAGCGCGGCTTGAAGTTGTCCGGCGGCGAAAAACAAAGGGTGGCGATTGCCCGCACTTTATTGAAAAACCCGGCGATTCTGATTTTTGATGAAGCGACATCGGCGCTGGACAGCAGCAACGAGCGCGCCATACAGACCGAATTGCGCGAGGCGGCGCACAACAAAACCACGCTGGTGATTGCCCACCGTTTATCCACGGTGGTGGATGCGCATGAAATTCTGGTGCTTGATGCCGGTCACATCATTGAACGCGGCACCCATGCGCAATTGCTGGCCGCCGACGGACGCTATGCGCAAATGTGGTCGCTGCAACAAAGCCAGGAAGAATCGGCTTAAGGCAAATCAGTGTCTTCCGGCGGTTCGTCTTTGTCGCGCGGTCCGATTTTGCCCAGCCGGGCTTTGAGTGACTGCGGTTCACCGCTGATGAGCGCGGCATACATGGTGGTGTTGCTCATCACTTTTTTGACGTAGTCACGGGTTTCAGTGAACGGAATACATTCGGCCCAAATGGCACCTTCCAGTGTCGGGCCGTTGCGCCATTTGCGCGGCCGACTCGGACCGGCGTTGTAGGCTGCTGCTGCCATGGGCATGGAGCCCTGGAAACTGCTGAGCACCAGCTTCATATAGCCGGTGCCGATGGCGATATTGACGTCTCTTTGGTTCAATTGTTCGGTCTGGAAATTTTTCAAACCCAGTTTTTTAGCCGTCCATTTGGCGGTGCGCGGCATGACTTGCATCAGTCCGCTGGCGCCGACACTGGAGCGTGCGTCGGTGATGAAACGGCTTTCCTGGCGCATCAGGCCATAGACATAGGCGGCATCCAAGTTAATGTCGCGCGTGCGAACCAGCACTTCATCATGAAAAGGCATGGGGTAGCGGTGATTGACATCAAACAGTTGGGTGCGCTCGCTGGTGTTGATACAGCGATCCCAGATTTCGAGTTCGCAGGCCCATTGGGCAACCGCAAGTTTTTCGCGGTCAGTCATGCGTCCGCGCTTGCCCTGGGCATCGACCATGCCGGCGGTGTAGTTCCATTCGCGCACGCCGTCTTGGCGTAAGCCTATGTGAATCGCATGAATTGCGCGTTGTAAACCGGGCAGGGCTTTGACGGCTTCCATTTCAGCCACTGTAGGCGCGGCAGGACGAGCAGGTAAAACAATTTTGCGGCCTAATTCTTCTTCAGCCAGTTGCTCATAAAAGCCCTGGTGACCAGCAATGCTTTGCAAGCCCATCAAGGCCTGCGGCATGGCAGTGGTCGATACCGGTTGGCGTGCGATCAGCGAACGGGCGCGCCAGTACACCCATGCCGGGTCTTTTTGTGCAAGCGGACTCATGGCTTCAATGGCTGCTTCGATCATGGACCAGTTCGGCTTGCCCGGCGCGCGCAGTGCTGCCCTGACCTTCCAGGCCAGTATGTCATCTGGCAAACCATGGCCGCCACCGGCCAGCGCGAAATAGTCGAGTGCGTTGTTGTCAAACTCCATCGCCGCCTGGCGGGCGATGACGGCCCAAACCCATTGCAGTTGTTCGGCATTCAATAGTTTGACGGCTTTGCTGTTGTGCATCTGTTTGATGGCTGCTTCGTGGTCATTGGCCGCGAGCTTGACCAGGGCCAGCGTGACCCATTCGTTCGATTCCTTGCCTAGCGAACTGGCGCGTTGCTGCAAAAAACGCGAGGGATTGGCCATTAACTCGTCAAGCTTGGCCATGCTTTGTGAAGACACCATGCGCAAAGCGTCGCGCGCCGGCGGTTTGCGATTGATTTCAACCATGCTGCGCGCCTTGCGCCAGGCATCTAGCGCATTGGCTTGTTTGGCTTGCAGCAATTTTTCAAAGGCGTAGGTACAGCCTTCATCGGCATTGCGTTGCGACAGCCAGGTGCGGCGGATTTGCTCTTCCTGCGTTTGCGTGTCGATGAATTTTTTCTGGCTGCTGTGCAGCCAGTTGGCATAACACTCGACTTCCTTGTCGTCATGCATGCGGTAGAGCGCGTATTCACGCTCAAACTGCGACCATTCCTGGCGTTGTGCCAGTACCAGCAACCAGTCGTTGCGCAGGCGGTCTTCCTGGTAACTGCCGACGTATTTGTTTAAAAAGTCCTTGACTTCATTGTCATTGGCGTCGCCCAGTCTGACGCGCAATTCCCAGTAGGCGGCCCATGGCTCCAGGATATGGCCTTTGGCCTGCGGCAACAGGTGAGAGAGTTTTTTTCTGTCGTTATGGGTGAAAGCATTCGACATATCGACGATGACGGCATCATTTTTGTCTGACATATGAAGCGGGGCTGACAAACTGACTGCCGGGGCAGACACCGTCAGCATGCCCCAGCAGAAAATGGTGCTGAGGCGATTTAAAAAATAAGGCATGACACAATCAAGGTACCTGACATAAGGTGAGTATTCTCCCATGGACAAAAAAGCACTTCGCCAACAACTGATTCAGGAACGCTTAGACATGCCCGACCGCGCGGCCCGGGCCAACCTGTTGCAACAAGTCATGCGCATCTGGTTGTTTGATCGCAAGGACACGGTCATCGGTGCTTATTGGCCCATCAAGGGCGAATTCGACCCCTTGCCGGCCTTGCATCGCTGGAAGGAAGACGGCGAATTGCTGGATGACCCGGTGCTGCGCCGCATCGGTCTGCCGGTGGTTAACAAAGTCACCAAGACCTTGTCCTTTCACGCCTGGTACCCCGGTTGCGACATGGAAGAGGACGCCTACAACATTCCTAAGCCCAAGGACACAGAAGTTGTGGTGCCTACGCTCTTGTTTGTGCCTTGTGTCGGTTATGGCACCGGCGGTTACCGCTTGGGTTACGGCGGCGGTTTTTACGACCGCACCTTGGCGCAATTGCAACCCCAGCCTTTCACCGTCGGACTCGGCTTTACCAACGGCTTTATTGAAGACATGGTGCCCGAGTCACACGATATGCCGCTGGACGCTTTATTGAATGAAAACGGCGTGGTCTGGCCCACCCATTTTTCTTGATCGATGTAACTTGCTTATGATGGACGCATTCCCTGTATCTCAAGGTGTGCCATGTCCAAAGCCTTTGCCAGCCAGAGCGATCTGAGCGATAAGAAAATCAGTTTCACCCGCCTGAGCGAGCATTGCTGGGCTTATACCGCTGAAGGCGACCCGAATTCGGGTGTGATCATCGGTGACAAATACATACTGGTGAGCGACGCCACCGCCACGCCGCTGATGGCGCAGGACTTGATTGCTCGTATCCGTGAGGTCAGCGACAAACCTATCAAGTACGTGTTGTTGACCCACTACCATGCGGTTCGTGTGTTGGGTGCGAGTGCTTATCTGGCCGAGGGCGCCACTGAAGTTATCGCCAGCAAGGGTACTTATGACTTGATTGTCGAGCGCGGCGCCGAGGACATGCAAAGCGAAATGGATCGCTTCCCGCGTTTGTTCAGAGGCGCTGACAGCGTGCCCGGATTGACCTGGCCGACCTTGGTGTTCGGCGACGGCAAACCCGGCAGACACGGCAGTATCCGTTTGGATCTTGGTGGCGTCAGTGTCGACATCTGGCACCCGGGCGCTGGCCATACACGCGGCGACACGATTGCCTGGGTGGAGGCCGAGAAGGTCTTGTTCAGCGGTGATTTGGTCGAGTACCAGGCCGGTGTGTACACCGGAGACGCGCATCTGGCCGAATGGCCGGCTACTTTGGAAGCTTTACGTGGCTTGCAAGCAGAAGCCATCGTGCCTGGTCGCGGCGAGGCCATGATAGGCAGCGCCAATGTCAACAAATCACTGGACTACACCAAACTGTGGGTGGAAACATTGTTTGCTTGCGGCAAACAGGCGGTGGCGCAACACTTGGATTTGAAAGCTGCCATGGCTTTGACGCGTCAGCACATGGACCCGGTGTTCGGCCAGGTGTTTATTTATGAACACTGCCTGCCTTTCGATGTCAGCCGTGCATATGACGAGGCCAAGGGCATTGTCAATCCGCGCATTTGGACGGCAGAACGTGACAAGGAAATGTGGGCTTCCCTGCAAAACTAAAGCTCAAGACGGTTTGTACCGCATCAACCTGCGCACATCGTCTTCATAGCCTTTGAGTACCTTGACGGCGCGCGCACGTTGCTCCGCTGTGGTGGTGTTGTGCAATTGCGCTGAGGCTTCGCAATTCGTGCGTTTGCGTTTTTTTAGATATGCCTCGTAGGCCGGATCCGGGGTATGCAAGACGCTTTGCAGCCAGTCGTGCACCATGGCGCGTGCCTCTTCCGGTGCGGGATGGTTTTGCACCATGCGTTCATGCATGGCCAGGTTGTACTGTTGGACGCGCAATCGTTCAGCGTAGCTGCGTTCACCCTCAAAGCCTGAGTTTTGCGCCAGTTGCCGCAACAGTTGTTGTTGTACTGGACTCAGCCTGCCGTAAAAACGCTCGGCATTGGACTGCCCTTTGTCGGTTTGCACCTCAAGTTGTGCTTGCTTTGACGAGTCGAGCTTCCATTCCTTTCGGTAATCTTTCAAGTCTTCTGTGTATTTTTTTCTGAGGACTTGTAGTTGCTTAGGCGTCAGGCTGAGGCCTAGCCGGGCTGTCGGTTCTTCAAACTGCGTCAGCAAAGGTTCCAGACTGTCGGCGGCTTCGTCAATCAGCGCACAGACTTGATCGGCGCTGACATCGTTTGGCGCGAGTTGTTGCGCCTGGCTCAGCCATTTAGCAAACATAGGCATCTGTTCACGGCGGTGCCATTCCAGCACTTGTTGCAAATCGGCCAGGGCTTGCTTTTCTTGCGCTGCGTTCAAGTCCAGGTGAGGATTGAGCCACAAAAACATGAACAGATTCGGGGCGTTGTTGTAGCCGGAGACGACCAAGCTACAGCCTGAGAATGTCAGCAGCCAGGTGCAAGCCGACAGTTTTGCCGCAAGCGCAAGCCAGCGCAGGCGCTGATTGATAATCGCAGGCATACAGGGAAATAAATTCATGTCAAACATTGATGTGGTGATCATGGCGGCGGGCAAAGGCACCCGCATGCAAAGCAGTATGCCTAAAGTGCTGCACCGTTTGGGTGGCAGGGCTTTGTTGCAGCATGTGATAGACACGGCGCAGCATATTCAGGCGCGGCGCGTGGTGGTGATTACCGGCCATGGTGCCGAGCAGGTGGAGTCCATGTTGGCAGCGCAAAGCGGCTTGCAGTCCGTGCGCCAAATGCCGCAACTCGGCACCGGACACGCCATGCAGCAAGCTGTTCCGGTGTTGGACGACGATGGCGTGACACTGGTCTTGTCCGGTGATGTGCCTTTGATTCAGGCGGATACTTTGCTGGCTTTGTTGACACTGTGCGACCACAGTCATCTGGCTTTGCTGACATTGCAAACACCAACGCCTGCCGGTTACGGCCGTATTTTGCGCAACCCGCAGCAACAGGTCACAGGTATTGTTGAAGAAAAAGACGCCAGCGATGAGCAGAAAAAAATACCTGAGATTTACAGCGGCATCATGGCGGTTCCTACGCGCTTGCTGCGCGCCTGGCTGGCGCGGCTGGACAACCGAAATGCGCAGGGCGAGTTTTATTTGACCGATGTGGTGGGCTTCGCTGCGGCTGATGGCTGCGAGGTGAGGGCACATTGCATAACCCGGGCCTGGCAGGTCGAGGGTGTCAACACGCCTGTGCAATTGGCAGCGCTGGAGCGCACGTTCCAGCTGCTGCAAGCGCAGGCCTTGATGCGCCAGGGTGTACGGCTGGCCGACCCGGCGCGGCTGGATGTGCGTGGCGAGCTGGTCTGCGGCGCGGATGTAGAAATCGATGTGAACAATGTGTTTGAAGGCCGGGTCAGTCTGGGCGAAGGTGTACATATCGGGCCCAACTGCGTGATCATCAATGCCGAGATCGGTGCCGGTACCCGGGTGCTGGGCTTTACACATATCAACGGCGAGGACAAAGGAGTGCGCATAGGCAAGGGCGCACGCATCGGACCGTTTGCGCGGCTGCGTCCCGGCGCTGATCTGGGCGATGAAGTGCACATCGGAAATTTTGTTGAAGTGAAAAACAGCAGCCTGGCCAAAGGTGCCAAAGCCAATCACCTGGCCTACCTGGGAGACCTGAGCGTTGGCGAGCGGGTCAACTATGGTGCCGGTGTCATTTCGGCCAATTACGACGGCGTCAATAAGCACCACACCAGCATTGAGGCGGATGTGCACATCGGCAGCAACAGCGTGCTGGTGTCACCGCTGACTGTGGGTGCGGGCGGCACCATAGGCGCGGGTTCGGTGATCACCAAAGACACTGCACCGGGTGCGTTGACAGTGGCGCGCGGCAAGCAAATCAGCATTCCCGGCTGGCAGCGGCCGGTGAAAAAAAACAAATAAAGGGCAGACACTATGTGTGGCATCGTCGGCGCGGTTTCCAGTCGCAATATGGTTCCTGTATTGGTTCAAGGCCTGCAACGCCTTGAGTACCGTGGCTATGACTCCTGCGGCGTTGCGGTCAATGCCGATGTGCCGCAGCTTGGTCAAGCCGCCGGTTTGCAGCGTGCCCGCAGTACCTCGCGCGTAGCCGAACTGGTCGCGCAGGTGAACGATGCAGACGGCGGATTGCAGGGCAAAACAGGTATTGCGCATACGCGCTGGGCAACCCACGGCGCCCCAGCGGTGCACAACGCCCACCCGCACTTCAGCAACGGTCCGGGTCAGTCTGTCAGCGATTCAGTGGCGCGTATCGCGCTGGTGCATAACGGCATCATCGAAAACTATGAAGAACTTCGTGCGCAGTTGCAGGCCAAGGGCTACGTGTTTGCCAGCCAGACCGATACCGAGGTGATGGTGCATTTGATTGATTCTTTGTACCAGGGCGATGTGTTGCAAGCGGTGACACAGGCTATTGCACAGTTGCATGGTGCGTTTGCCATTGCCGTGATTGCCAGAGACGAGCCTCAGCGTGTCATCGGCGCCAGAGCAGGCTCGCCGCTGATTTTGGGTGTAGGTCAAGGTGAAAATTTTCTGGCCAGCGATGCCATGGCACTGGCCGGCGTGACCGATCAAATTGTGTATCTTGCCGAAGGTGATGTGGTCGATTTGCAATTGAATTCGCACACGGTCTACGACGCAGCACAACAAGTGGTGTTGCGTGAAGTGCAAACGGTACAGGCGCACAGCGGCGCGGCCGAGTTAGGCCCTTTCAGGCACTACATGCAAAAGGAAATCTTCGAGCAGCCGCGCGCGATTGCCGATACGCTGGAAGGCATTGAAGGCATAGTGCCGCAACTGTTTGACCGCTCGGATCGCCAGGGCGAAGCTGCCGAGGTATTTGCAGCCACTGACTCGGTGCTGATACTGGCTTGCGGCACCAGTTATTACAGCGCGTGTGTGGCCAAGTACTGGCTGGAATCGCTGGCGCAGATTCCGTGTCAGGTAGAGGTTGCCAGTGAATACCGTTACCGCGACAGCGTGCCCGACCCGCGCACGCTGGTGGTCACCATCAGCCAATCGGGTGAAACCGCCGATACGCTGGCCGCCTTGCGCCACGCGCAAAGCCTGGGCATGAGGCATACGCTCACCATTTGCAATGTGGCCACCTCGGCCATGGTGCGCGAGTGCAAGCTGGCCTATATCACCCGCGCAGGCGTGGAAATCGGCGTGGCCTCGACCAAGGCCTTCACGACGCAACTCGCAGGCCTGTTTTTGTTGACGCTGACCTTGGCGAAATCCAGGGGTCGCTTGAACGCCGAGACAGAAGCACAACACCTCAAAGCCATGCGGCATTTGCCGCTGGCTTTGCAAAGTGTGTTGGCCCTGGAGCCGCAAGTCATCGCCTGGGCCCAGGATTTTGCGAATAAGGAAAACGCCTTGTTTCTGGGGCGCGGCATGCATTACCCGATCGCCATGGAAGGCGCTTTAAAGCTCAAAGAGATCAGCTATATCCATGCGGAAGCCTACCCGGCCGGTGAGTTGAAACACGGGCCGCTGGCGCTGGTTACCAGCGCCATGCCGGTGGTGACAGTCGCTCCCAACGACGCCTTGCTAGAAAAACTCAAAAGCAATTTGCAGGAAGTGCGCGCGCGCGGCGGCGTGTTGTATGTGTTGGCAGACGCCGACACTCGCATTCAGTCCGGCGAAGGCTTGCACGTGATACGCATGCCCGAGCATTACGGTGCTTTGTCGCCTTTGCTGCACGTCGTGCCTTTGCAATTGCTGGCCTATCACACAGCATGCGCGCGGGGCACTGATGTAGACAAACCGAGGAATCTGGCCAAAAGCGTGACAGTAGAGTAGTCACGCAAGTGAGTAATTTTGATGATATAAAAGAAGTCAAAATTACCCTAAAAATCACCTCAAAAGCCTTGTATTACATGGCTTATTCAACGTACCAACAATGGTTGTTTGAGAAGGTTTGCTATCTACGAGATGTAGAAAAAATGACTTTTGATGCAATCGCTAAAAGAATCACATCTGAGGGCTTCAAATCAGCTAGGGGCTTCCAATTTATTGCTGAAAGTGCCTTTTCTACATACAAGAAGGGCAATGTACGAAAGCAACGTTTACGAGTGCAACAAGAATGGTGTAAAGACTTTTGGACAAGAAATCACAGACCTTGATACAAAAAGTGAAGAAAAAAAGAAAGCGTACATTGAAGGCTTAGTGAAGCAGATAGATGTGCAATGGAATGAATCTGAACGAGAGCATGAATTGACTTTGACTTTCAATTTGCCAATAGTCAACGATGGAATTACTTGGCGCGAAATAGAGAACTATGAAGGTCATGGAAGGCGTGCAAGGCGATATGACATTTACGAAGGTTCAACAAAAACGATTCTGAAAGCAAAAAAAAAGGATGGGAGAGGATAATTAATGTACAAAATAAGTATTCAAATAATCAAGAAATGTCCAAATACTCACTTGCATTACCTGTCCGTCACTGTTGAGTAACACCTCCTCTTAATGCATCGAACAAGCGCTTAGGTGTTCGCTTGCAACAGGATTCAACTGCCTTAATTACTGGCAACCAGTATCACTATAAATCGCTAGACTTGATTCCATTTAGATTCTGTTTCAAGTTTGTGTACAAATACGTTTCAATTATTTTTCTGAGTGTGCTTTGTGCGTGCGGCGGCGGTTCATCCGATAGTCCGCCGCTTGCGCCTGCACTGCTCTCGCTGAGCGCCAGTCAAACGGCTTACCAAGCTGCCAACCGTCAAATCACGTTGTCGGTCAAAGGCAATGATGTGTCGAGCGCTTACTGCTTCAAAACCGACGCTGCCAAACCTCTGGCTAGTGATGGCTGTTTTCAAAGTGACGCCAGCAAGACCATTGATTTGAATGGCAGTCAGGCGCTTTACTACGTGTGGGGCAAGAGCGCCACCAATCAGGTCAGTGACGCCGCCTTGACCGGTCCGTGTTCGGCCGTTGCTTTTGCTGCATCAGCCAAAAGCAGTTTGCCCACGGTATGCATGATGACCGATCAGGGCGATATGGTGATTGAACTTGAAAATGTCAAGGCGCCTGTGACTGTGACCAATTTTTTGAAGTATGTGAACGCAGGTTTTTACAGCGGCACGGTGTTTCACAGGCTGAGTTCCAACTTTGTGCAAGGTGGCGGCGAGCAGGTCATCAACGGAAAACTCTTCGAAAAAGCGACTTTGTATGAGTCCATTGTTCTTGAAAAACCAGGCACCACCAATGTACTCAACAACATTTACTCGATTGCCATGGCAAGAACCTCAGTTGAAAATTCGGCTACTTCCGGCTTCTTCATTAATCTGGACAATAACTCGGGTTTTAATGCTGACAACAATGCGTATGCAGCATTCGGCAGATTGATTTATGGCTTTTCAACCGCACAAGCTATTTCTAAATTCCCCGGGGTGACTTCCGGCGACGGTACGGTGACCCCGACTACTCCGCCGGTGATTCAATGGGTGATACAGCTGAAATAGGTTTGGGGTTCAGTAGACACTGTGAGCCTTTCATCAGTTAAAGTCATTTCCCTGTTTAACGGGGAAAACTGATGACACAAGATTACACCAGCACACCGGATAACTTGCCCGTCCCGCAAGATGACGGTGCGGCTGACCATTTGCTTGGCATGCGTTTGCCGACCTTGGCTTTGTCTTCCACGCTGGGCGGTCAGGTGGATGTATCAACGCTTGGCGGCTATGTGTTGATTTACTGTTACCCCATGACCGGGCAGCCGGGTGTACCCTTGCCGCCGGGCTGGGATCAGATTCCAGGCGCGCGCGGCTGCACCCCGCAGACCACGGCCTACCGCGACCATTACGCAGAGTTAGAGGAACTTGGCGTGCAAGTGTTCGGTCTGAGTACCCAGACCACAAATTACCAACTGGAAATGGCGCAACGCCTGCATTTGCCGTTTTCAGTGCTGAGTGATGAACACATGTTGTTTGCCCAAGCTTTGCGTTTGCCGACTTTTCATGCCTCCGGCATGCATTTGCTCAAACGGTTGACGCTGATTGCCGAAGACGGCGAAGTCTTGGCGGTGAAATACCCGATTTTTCCCAGCAACAGCGATGCTGTCTGGGCGTTAGAGTGGTTGCGCCAACACAAGGCCTAGCAGTGAGACACTGGCAGCGCGCTTTGCAGACATTGTTTACATGGCTGCATCCGCTGGAAACCGGTAAGTCGAAAAACGCAGACGGATGACAGATAAAAATTCAGTCATTGATGGGCTGTATGTCAACAAGCCCCATCAAAACGGGCTTGACCAGTATTTGGTAGGTATCTGCATCGAACCCCCCGGTTGATTTGCTCAAGGGCAGGTAAGACCGGTTGTCAGAGCACCAGGTTCCCAAGTAGGACCAATTTTCAATCCGGTGCTTTTGCGTCCATGAGCCTCTTTGTTCCAAAAGATCAACCGCACCTTTGAACGGCCAAGTATGAATTTGAAGTTGTTGCAAGGCCGCACGCAATCTGTCGTCATGCACTGCACGGGATTCTTGCCCGACACAGGCACCGGCGCATTGTTTGGTTTGCCAGCCAAAGCACCCACGCGATGCTGTCTTTTCCAGTCCGAGCAATTGCATGCACAAACGATGTTGTGCGGCCAGCGAGTGAAGTTTTTGTTTCGCAGCATGCATGGATGAAAACAAGCCATACAAACCCGGCGTGATGCCGTGCTGTACGTGTCTGCCGTCGACCAGTGCCGGTCGCAAGCCTTCGGGCTCTTGAATGAGTTGCACACTGCACAGAGATTTCAATCGACGCAAGCGCTGGTTAAACAGCGGGCTTTGCGTTTTGATCAGATGCGACTCCAAGAGCAGCGCGCCGATTTCACCGGCGGTCTCCATGCAAGTGATGTGTCGGGTTTGCGCCAGCATGCGTTCTTCATCCGGATTGCGCAGGTGTGACATGACGCGCGAGCGTATATCCACACTTTTGCCTATGTACAGCGGCAAGCTGCTGTCGCCATGAAAAATATACACGCCAGGTGCATGCGGTAACTGACTGACGCATTCGGTTAAGGGCATGCAGGGGTTATATCGCTTTGCCAAACCGGCTGTCTATAATTTGGGCATTTGATGAGCTACTTAAAACACATCCGCCACGACCTGCAGGACATGCAGGCTTACACCGTGCAAGACGCTGTCGGCATGGTCAAGCTGGACGCGATGGAGAACCCGCATCGACTTTCCCCGGATTTGCAAGCGCAATTGGGCGCTCGCTTAGGCGCAGTGGCTGTGAACCGTTATCCCGGCAGCCGTATTGACGATTTGAAACAAGCCATTGCCATACACACCGGCATGCCCGAAGGCTACAGCCTGATGCTGGGTAACGGCTCAGACGAATTGATTTCATTGTTGTCATTGGCTTGCCAGACGCCCGGCGCAGTCGCACTGGCGCCTGAGCCCGGCTTTGTCATGTACGCCATGAGCGCCAAATTGCAAGGTCTGCGCTATGTGCCTGTCGCTTTGCGCGAGGACTTTGAATTAGACGAAGCGGCCATGTCCGAGGCGATCGCCGCACACCAACCGGCCATTATGTATTTGGCGTATCCCAACAACCCAACCGCCAATTTGTGGGACTCGCAAGTCATGCGTCGCCTGATTGCGCAGGTGTCGGCCTATGGTGGCTGGGTGGTGCTGGACGAGGCTTACCAGCCGTTTTCGTCTGAAACCTGGCTGGAAGAAATCAAGCGGGATCCTTCAGCAAACGCACAAGTGCTGTTGATGCGCACCCTCTCCAAATTTGGTCTGGCAGGCGTGCGCATAGGCTACATGTTGGCGCCCGACAAAGTGATTCAGCAGTTAGACAAAATCCGCCCGCCTTACAACATCAGTGTGTTGAACGCCGAATGCGCTTTGTTTGCGCTGGAACACGCAGACGTGTTTGAAAAGCAGGCCGCTGACGTCTGCCATGAACGCGAACGCATGCTGAAACAACTGGCTGCTTACCCCGGCGTAACCTTCTACCCCAGTCAGGCAAATATGTTTTTGCTGCGCTTGCAAGGCGACGACGAAGCGGCCACGCAGGTGTTCAATGCCTTGAAGGCCAGAAACATACTCGTGAAGAACGTTTCTAAAATGCACCCTGTATTGCACCATTGCCTGCGCATCACCGTAGGCACCTCGACAGAAAACGACCAGCTGCTAACTGCGCTGAAAGAGATACTGGCTTGACAGCCGGGCTTCACACCAAAGACCACCATGACTGAACGCATAGCCGAAGTACACCGCGACACCAAGGAAACCCAAATTCAAGTGCGGGTCAACCTCGACGGCACGGGCCAGTCCGACTTATCCACCGGCATCGGTTTTTTTGACCACATGCTGGACCAGATCGCGCGTCACGGCTTGATCGACCTCAGTATCAAAGCCACCGGCGATTTGCATATTGATGGACACCACACGGTGGAAGACGTAGGCATTACTCTGGGCCAGGCGGTGGCGCAAGCCGTCGGTGACAAAAAAGGCATTCGCCGTTATGGCCATGCGTATGTGCCGCTGGACGAAGCGCTCAGCCGCGTGGTGGTGGATTTTTCGGGTCGCCCGGGGCTGGAAATGCACGTGCCTTTCAAGAGCGGCATGATCGGCCACTTCGATTCCCAACTGGCCTTTGAGTTTTTCCAGGGCTTTGTGAATCACGCTTTCGTCACTTTGCATATTGACAACCTGCGCGGCGAAAACGCCCACCACCAGGCTGAAACCGTGTTCAAGGCTTTCGGACGGGCGCTGCGCGCGGCGACTGAACTCGACCCGCGCTCAGCCGGTGTGATCCCTTCTACCAAAGGCTCGCTCTAAGCTCTATCTATATGGCAAGCGTCGCGGTTATTGATTACGGCATGGGCAATTTGCGCTCGGTGGCGCAAGCCGTCATGGCGGCGGCCCAGGGCAGCGGCGTTGAAGTCATCATCACCGCCGACCCAGCCCAGGTGCGCCAAGCCGATCGCGTGGTGTTGCCGGGGCAGGGCGCCATGCGCGACTGCATGCGCGAATTGCACGACAGCGGCTTGCTGCCCGAAGTGCTGCACGCGGCGGCCCACAAACCCTTGTTTGGTGTGTGTGTCGGCATGCAAATGCTGCTGGATCACAGCGCCGAAGGGGCCGCCGGCGGCACGGATTGTCTGGGCCTGATTCCCGGCAACGTGGTGAAGTTCGAGCTCGCCGGGCAATTGCAGCCGGACGGCAGCCGCTACAAAGTCCCGCAAATGGGCTGGAACCGGGTGCACCAGACCCGGCCTCACCCGGTCTGGGCCGGCGTGCCGGACAACAGTTATTTCTATTTTGTGCACAGTTTTTACGCCAAGCCGTTAGATGTGCGCCACACCGCAGGGGTAAGCGATTACGGCCAGGGCTTTACCTCAGCGGTTTCAAGGGATAATATTTTCGCAACCCAGTTTCACCCTGAAAAAAGCGCTGACATGGGCCTGATGCTTTACCGCAATTTCCTTTCCTGGTCTCCCTGATCGACCTTAAGTTTCTGTCTCCCACCACCATCTCTTATGTTGCTTATCCCCGCGATTGACCTGAAAGACGGTCATTGTGTCCGCCTGAAACAAGGCGACATGGAACAGTCCACCATCTTCAGCGAAGACCCCGCCGACATGGCCTTGCAATGGGTCAACAAAGGTGCCAGGCGCTTGCATTTGGTGGATTTGAACGGCGCGTTTGCCGGCAAGCCGCAAAATTACAGCGCGATACGCAGCATCTTGAAAGCGGTGGGCGACGACATACCGGTGCAACTCGGTGGCGGCATCCGCGACCTGGACACGATTGAAAAATACATAGACGGCGGCATACGCTACGTCATCATCGGCACGGCGGCTGTGAAAAACCCCGGCTTTTTGAAAGACGCGTGCAGTGCTTTCGGCGGTCACATCATCGTCGGCCTGGACGCCAAGGACGGCAAAGTCGCCACCGACGGCTGGAGCAAGATGACCGGCCACGAAGTGATCGACTTGGCGAAAAAATTCGAAGACTACGGCGTCGAGTCCATCATTTACACCGACATAGGCCGCGACGGCATGTTGAGCGGCATCAACATAGAAGCCACGGTCAAACTGGCGCAAGCCTTGTCTATTCCCGTCATTGCCTCCGGCGGCTTGTCCAATATGCAGGACATAGAAAAGCTGTGCGCGGTCGAAGACGAAGGCGTTGAAGGCGTCATCTGCGGCCGTGCCATTTACAGCGGCGACCTGGATTTTGAAAAGGCCCAGGCCCGCGCCGACGAATTACTGGATTTATGAGCGGCTTGGTCAAAGCCTTTGACTGCCAGCCCGAAGTTTTCCAAGGCCTGCCCTGTCAGCGTCTGAGCCTGGCTTGCGGCGACAGCTTGCTGATAGCCCATCAAGGCGCGCAAGTTTTGTCCTGGGTCAGCCGGGGCAGCGAGCGTTTGTTCCTCAGCCCGGACAACCGGTGGGACGGCAAAACCGCCATCCGTGGCGGCGTGCCGGTGTGTTTTCCCCAATTCAACCAGCGCGGCAGTTTGCCCAGACACGGATTCGCCCGCAACATGGCCTGGCAACCGGGTGTGGCCATGGCCACCACCTCCACCTCCACCAATGAAGGCGCGCAACTGCACTTCACGCTGACCAGCAACGCGCAGACGCTGGCGATTTGGCAGCAAGCCTTTGTCGCTCAGTTGCAAGTGACTTTAGAGCCGGGTCAATTGAACATCAGCCTGAGCGTCAACAACACCGAAGAGCAAAACGATTTGCTGTTCAGCGGCGCGCTGCACACCTATTTGGCGGTAGACGATATAGCGCTGACAGAGTTGCGGGGACTGGGCGACCGCCCCGAATGGGACGCGCTGACGGACACGCACAGCGTGGGCGATGAAGTGCTTTACTTTGACGGCGAGTTTGACCGCGTGTACAGCCCGCCCGCCCGCGCTATGGTGTTGCAAGACGGTACGGGGCAGTTGCAGATAGAGCAAAGCGCCGACTGGGCCGATACCGTGGTGTGGAACCCCGGCGAACACAAATGCGCTGACATGGCCGATATGCCTGAGCATGGGTTTGCGCGCATGCTGTGCGTCGAAGCCGCGCAGGTGTTTGAACCTGTGCGCATTCCCGCCGGCGGCCAGTGGACCGGCTGGCAGCGTTTCACTGTTTACTGACGATTGACTGGATATACATGCTTGCCAAACGCATCATTCCCTGCCTGGACGTGACCGCCGGACGGGTGGTCAAGGGCGTGAACTTTGTTGAGTTGCGCGATGCCGGTGACCCGGTGGAGATAGCCGCGCGCTACAACGCGCAAGGCGCGGATGAACTGACATTTTTAGACATCACCGCCACCAGCGACGGGCGGGATGTGATTTTGCACATCATCGAAGCCGTGGCCAGCCAAGTGTTTATTCCGTTGACGGTGGGCGGCGGTGTGCGCACTGTGGAAGATGTGCGAAGGTTGTTGAACGCCGGGGCGGACAAAACCAGTTTCAACTCAGCCGTCATTGCCAACCCGCAAGTGATACGCGACGCCTCGGACAAATATGGTTCGCAATGCATTGTGGTGGCGATAGATGCCAAACGGCGCAGCGCCGAAGAAGAACAGCGAACAGGTGCTAACGGTTTGCCCTTGGGCCCGGGCTGGGATGTGTTCAGCCACGGCGGGCGCAAAAACGTGGGCCTGGACGCGGTGGCCTGGGCCACGCAAATGGCCGAATACGGTGCGGGCGAAATATTGCTGACCAGCATGGACCGCGACGGCACGAAGTCGGGCTTTGACTTAGCGCTTACCCGCGCGGTCAGCGACGCAGTGCCGGTGCCGGTGATTGCATCTGGCGGCGTGGGCACGCTGGACCATTTGGCCGACGGCATACAAACCGGCGGCGCAGATGCGGTGCTGGCGGCGAGCATCTTTCACTATGGTGAATTTACGGTTGGGCAGGCTAAGCAACATATGGCGGGGCGGGGGATTCCTGTGAGGTTGTGAGTTGTTAGGGCAGCTCGTTAAGACCGCTCCGCCATCGCCTGTTTGACTGCGCTAGCCAAAAAACCTGAACGGGTCATGTGGTGCGCCTCGGCCCAAGCGTCTATTTGCTGCACCAAATTAGAAGGCAGGCTCACGTTCAAGCGTACAGGCCGGGTGTCGATTCGGCTCAGGTTCAACTCCACCAACATCCAAACGCCACCCGAGTACTCGGGTTGGTTCACTAAATTTTCCAGCGGTGTTGGCGGCGGCACTGCGTCTGGCTCGCCATTGAAATGCGCTTCCACCGCCTCTTGCACAGCGGCTGGCAAATCGCTCCACGTATCGGCTGCAGAAAAACAACCCGGAAAGTCGGGAAACGTTACGCCATGGGCATGCTTGGCATCACCGGGGTGAACATAAACGGGATACAACATGGGCAACTCCTTGTATGTAGTGCTTCACAGACCGGCTTGCTTCAAGATGCTGCGAACTGTTGGTAGCGGCAAGTCTTTTCTTGGGTGAGGAACTGTCACCTTGCCTAGCTTAAGAGGGTGTTTGAACTGGTGGTGCGAGCCCACCACGTGCACCAAGTACCAACCATCGGCCTTGATTTTCTTGATAAGGTCAGTGCTTTTCATGAAAATTATACACACGAATACACAAAATATTTTTGCGGGTGCTGGAAAGTTTGATAGGTCAGGATGGATGGATTTGAAGTGGCACAGTTATTTGAAATGAATCGTGAACACGCATGTTGTAGCAGTAGTGTCCGGTTAAAAAGCGAATAAATTCAATTGGTTACTGACATCTGCCTTATCGATTGTGTTGCCATCGAGCTGCAAGGCGCTTGAAAGCTCAGTTTTCTCGAATATCGAGACCGA